>NZ_JBVIFS010000007.1:6002-297967 GCF_055571215.1 Streptomyces sp. NPDC030995 | reverse complement strand
TTGAGTTCTCAAGGAACGGACGCTTCCTTTGTACTCACCCTCTCGGGCTTTCCTCCGGGCTTTCGTTCTGTTCTTGCGTTTCCGACTCTATCAGACTCTTTCGTGTCTGAATTTCCTCGGCGCTTTCCAGGTTTTCGCTTTCGCGTTTCCCTTTCCGGCGGTTCCGACTCTATCAGAAGTTTTCCACCGGATTTCCCGGCTTCGAATTTCCTGAATGAGGAGTCGGCTGTACCCCGCGGAAGTTGACTCCGTATGGGGTGAGAGAGAGTTTAAACCATCGCTGCCGAACTTGTCCAGTTCGAGGCAACCGTTCGAATCTACCTCCCCGTGGCGACTGTGTCAACAGTCGTTCCGGGACGACGAGGAGACTAGCAGCTCAACCGCCTAGTACGCACATCAGGCCGCAGTCGGAAGCGTGGCCGTCTGGTCGGCGGCCTCCACGTCGCCCGCCTCGCCGGCCCGGGACGCTCGGCCGCCCAGGACGAAGACGTACAGGAGGAAAGCCGCCTCGGCCACGACGCCGATCGTGATGCGGGCCCAGGTGGGGAGGCCCGACGGGGTCACGAAGCCTTCGATCAGGCCCGAGATGAACAGGACCACCGCGAGGCCGATGGCCATGCCGAGCGCGGCGCGGCCCTGTTCGGCGAGGGCCGTGCGGCGGGTGCGGGGGCCCGGGTCGATGACCGTCCAGCCCAGGCGCAGGCCCGTGCCCGCGGCCACGAAGACCGCCGTCAGTTCGAGCAGGCCGTGCGGGAGGATCAGGCCGAGGAAGACGTCGAGGCGGCCGGCGGCGGACATCAGGCCGAGGCCGACGCCCAGGTTGGCCATGTTCAGGAAGAGGATCCACAGCACGGGCAGGCCCAGGAAGGCGCCCAGGACCAGGCAGATCGCCGCCGCCTGGGCGTTGTTCGTCCAGACCTGGGCGGCGAAGGAGCCCGCCGGGTGGCTGGAGTAGTACGTCTCGTACTGGCCGCCCGGCTGGGTGAGCGCCTTCAGGTCCTCCGGGGCCGCGATGGCGCCCTGGACCTCGGGGTGCGTGGCTATCCACCAGCCGATGAGCACGCCGAGCGCCGTGGAGAGCAGCGCGGTCGGTATCCACCAGCGCCGGCTGCGGTAGACCGCGGCCGGGAAGCCCGCCGTGAAGAACCGGGCGGCGTCGCGCCACCCGGCGCGGCGGGCGCCCGTCACCGTGGCGCGGGCGCGGGCGACCAGCTGGGTCAGCCGGCCCGTGAGCATGGGGTCGGGGGCGCTGGACTGGATGAGGGAGAGATGGGTGGAGGTGCGCTGGTAGAGCGCGACGAGTTCGTCGGCCTCCGCGCCGGTGAGCTTGCGGCCGCGGCCCAGGAGCTGCTCCAGGCGGTCCCATTCCGCGCGATGTGCCGTCACGAAGACGTCGAGATCCATCCGGTTGCCGCTCCCCTGCCCCAGGTCCCCTGCTACTGCCTATTCCTAGTGTGGTCAGCTTGGCAGACTGGGTGCCGTACGGGCGGGGCAGGTCACATGAGAGGTGCTGTGGTGAGCGATCTGGTGACGGGGGACGCGGTCGTCCTGGGGCTGCGGCCCGCGAGACTGCCGAGCCGTGCGCTGGCGATCCTCCTGGACCTGCTCGTGTACGTCACCGGATACGTGCTCATCTCGATCGGGTTGACCCTCGCGACCGCCTCGCTCGACGATGCCGCGCAGGCCGCCGTGGCGGTGGCGAGCTTCCTGCTGTTGCTGGTCGGCGTGCCGATCGCGGTGGAGACGCTGTCCCACGGGCGTTCGCTGGGCAAGCTGGCCTGCGGGCTGCGGGTGGTGCGGGACGACGGCGGGCCGATCCGGTTCCGGCACGCGCTCGTGCGCGGGGCCATGGGGGTCGTGGAGCTGATGATGACCTTCGGGTCCGTGGCGTGCATCGCCTCGCTGGTGTCGGCGCGGGGGCGGCGGCTCGGGGACGTCTTCGCGGGGACGCTGGTGGTCCGGGAGCGGGTGCCCGGGGCCCGGGTGATGCCGATGCCTCCGCCGCCGCCGTGGCTGGCCGGGCGGTTCACCGGGCTGGACCTGTCGGCGGTGCCGGACGGGCTGTGGCTGGCGATCCGGCAGTACCTGACGCGGATGAACCAGCTGGATCCGCAGGTGGGTGCCGCCATGGCGGCGCAGCTCGCGGACGACCTGGTGGCGCGTACGGGGGCGCCGCCGCCCGCGGGCGTACCGGCCGCCGCGTTCCTGATGGCCGTGGTGCACGAGCGGCAGTCGCGCGACGCCGCCCGGGCCTTCCGCCCTGCCGCTCCGGCTCCGGCGCCCGTGCCCATGCCCGTGCCCGTGCCGGGGCCTTTTGCCGCGCCCGTGCCCTTGGGCGCGCCGGCCCCCGCGCCCGCTCAAGCTCCTTACGTCGCTCCCGCGCCCGTGGCTCCCGTAGAGGCCCCGCGCGCCGGCGGGTTCGCGCCGCCTGCCTGAGGGGTCACTGCTCCTCGAAGGCCGAGGGCGGGGTCTCCAGGTGTTCGAGCTCGATGCCGGGGGCCGAGAGGACCACGTCTCCGGCGATGTGGATCGTGTGGACCTCACCCGTGTCCAGGGCGCTGACCTGGTACTCGTCCACCAGGAGCGGGCCGCTGTCCGTGGCGTGCTCCGCGCGGGCCACCAGGGCCCAGGCCTGGTCGACCGTACGGGGGGCCAGTACCGGGTCGGTGAGGGCGAGGAGGCGGACGCGGGTGGCGGGGGCGCCGGGGGACAGGCGCAGCAGGCGGGACGTGGCGACGAGGAAGGCCGGGGAGGTGCCGGTGAAGCCGGGGGCGGCGATGTTGCCCTCGGTGGCCTCGGTGCCGGTGGGGTCGGTTCGGACCCAGGTGACGCCGTCGATGGCGGCGCCGCGGACCTGCCAGCTCGCGGCGTTGACCTCCATGCGGATGGGACGGCCGAGCTCGTCGATCGCGAGGTCGACGGAACCGCGGTGGTCGCCGCCGGGGCCGGTGAGCTGGGAGACGTAGCGCCAGCCGGAGGGGCCGGGGGCGCAGTGGAAGTGCTCCTCGCCGAGGGGGGTGTGGTCGTGCGGGTCGTGGAGCGAGTAGCGGCCGCGGGGCATGGTGCGCACACTTCTTGGGATCGAGGGCTGGAGGGGGGGCTGGAGCCAGGGCCGGAGCGGGGGCTGTGGCCAGGTGTATGGGGCAGGCCCCCGGCACACGTGCCGGGGGCCTGCTTCACATTCTGCTACCGCTGGTCGGATCAGTAGCGGTAGTGGTCCGGCTTGTACGGGCCCTCGACCTTGACGCCGATGTAGTCGGCCTGCTCCTTGCGGAGGGTGGTGAGCTTGACGCCGAGGGCGTCGAGGTGGAGGCGCGCGACCTTCTCGTCGAGGTGCTTGGGGAGCACGTAGACGTCGGTCGGGTACTCCTCGGGCTTCGTGAAGAGCTCGATCTGGGCCAGGGTCTGGTCCGCGAAGGAGTTCGACATGACGAAGGACGGGTGGCCGGTCGCGTTGCCGAGGTTCAGCAGGCGGCCCTCGGAGAGGACGATCAGGACCTTGCCGTCGGGGAACTTCCAGGTGTGGACCTGGGGCTTGACCTCGTCCTTGACGATGCCCTCGACCTTGGCCAGGCCGGCCATGTCGATCTCGTTGTCGAAGTGGCCGATGTTGCCCACGATGGCCTGGTGCTTCATCTTGGCCATGTCGGCGGCCATGATGATGTCCTTGTTGCCGGTGGTCGTGATGAAGATGTCGGCCGTCTCGACGACGTCGTCCAGGGTCGCGACCTGGTAGCCGTCCATGGCCGCCTGGAGCGCGCAGATCGGGTCGATCTCGGTGACGATGACGCGCGCGCCCTGGCCGCGGAGGGACTCGGCGCAGCCCTTGCCGACGTCGCCGTAGCCGCAGACGACCGCGACCTTGCCGCCGATGAGGACGTCGGTGGCGCGGTTGATGCCGTCGATCAGGGAGTGGCGGCAGCCGTACTTGTTGTCGAACTTCGACTTGGTGACGGCGTCGTTCACGTTGATCGCCGGGAAGAGCAGGTCGCCGGACTGCATCATCTCGTAGAGGCGGTGCACACCGGTGGTGGTCTCCTCGGTCACGCCGCGGATCTCGGACGCGAGCTGCGTCCACTTCTGCGGGCTCTCGCCGAGGGTGCGGTTGAGCAGGGTGAGGATGTACGCGTATTCCTCGGAGTCCGCCGTGGACGGGTCCGGGGCCTCGCCGGCCTTCTCGAACTCGACGCCCTTGTGGACGAGGAGGGTGGCGTCACCACCGTCGTCGAGGATCATGTTCGGGCCGCCGGTGGGGGTGTTCGGCCAGGTCAGCGCCTGCTCGGTGCACCACCAGTACTCCTCCAGCGTCTCGCCCTTCCAGGCGAAGACGGGGACGCCCTGCGGGTTCTCCGGGGTGCCGTTCGGGCCCACCGCGATGGCGGCGGCCGCGTGGTCCTGGGTGGAGAAGATGTTGCAGGAGGCCCAGCGGACGTCGGCGCCGAGGGCGACGAGGGTCTCGATGAGGACGGCCGTCTGCACGGTCATGTGCAGCGAGCCGGTGATGCGGGCGCCGGCCAGGGGCTGGGTCGCCGCGTACTCCGCGCGGATCGACATCAGACCCGGCATCTCGTGCTCGGCCAGGGTGATCTCCTTGCGGCCGAACGCGGCAAGGGAGAGGTCTGCGACCTTGAAGTCCATGGGTGCTGCTCCTCATGGTTCGAGAGGGTGGGTACGGCTGGTCCGTGCGCCGTCCTGGGGACGGGACACCGAGCACAGTCCGTCGGGGGTCCTCTCTCCCCTCGGCCGGTCGCAAGGACCGCCCGACCCGCCATCAGCAGCGACGCCTGACACTGACGTCGAATCTACACCGATCGGCGGAGCGTGCCCCAGTCGGACGGGCAAGAAGCCGTCTCTTGTCTTCGGGCCGTCCGGCAGGCATTTTCAGGGCCTTTCGGACTTTTGATGCACCCCTTACGTGGGGCAGGATGCCGGTGGATCGGAACTCGTGCGCGATTCCGCAGGACCCCGTTGGCGCGAAGGAGATTTCAGTGACCAGTCCGGCAGGCCCTCCCGCCGACGGGGACGCTGGGGGCACCTCCCAGACGAAGTCTGGGGGAGGGCCCGAGCGCCTGAAGTTGCTCGCCGTCACCGCGTGTCCCACGGGGATCGCCCACACCTACATGGCCGCGGAGAAGCTCCAGCAGGCCGCCGACCGCCTCGGTGTCGACATGAAGGTGGAGACCCAGGGCTCGATCGGGGCCGAAAACGTACTGTCTGACAACGATGTCAGGGGCGCCGACGGCATCATCATCGCCGCCGACAAGGAGGTCGACCGCGCGCGCTTCGCGGGCAAGCGGGTCCTGTCCACCGGAGTCGCGGACGGCATCCACCGGCCCGAGGAGCTGATCGAGCGCGTGCGGAGCGCGCCCGTGCAGACCGGGACGGGCGCGGCCGCTGGGCCAGGGCCTGGCGACGCTGCTGCGGCGCAAGCTCTACAGCGACCAGGAGCGGGAGACGGGGATCGCCGCACTGTTCATGGGCTTCTTCGGCATCTCCGAAGGTGCCATTCCGTTCGCCGCGGCGCGGCCGGCGCAGGTCATCCCGGCGAACATGCTCGGCGGCGCCGTCGCCGGTGCGATCGCGGGCGTGGCCGGGGTCGAGGACTCGGTGCCGCACGGCGGGCCGGTCGTCTCACTGTTCGGCGCCGTCAGCGGCGTCGCGATGTTCTTCGTCGCGATCGCGGCCGGCGTGCTGGTCACCGCGGTGACGACCAACGCGCTGATCGAGCTCAAGCTGCGCAAGGACGGCGGGGCCGCTCCGGAGGCGCTCGGCCCCGAGCCGGTACTGGTCGGCGCGGGTGCGGGCACGGGCACGGGCACGGGCACGGGCGCGGGCGCGGGCACGGGACCCGGTGGGACGGCCGTACGGACGCAGGCCGCGCCCGCCGCCGCTCCAGCCGGGCGGCCGGAGGTGCTGTCCGGGTACCTGACCGAGCGGACCGTCAAGACGCGGCTGGCCGCGGACTCCAAGGAGGCGGCGATCCGCGAGATGGCGCAGATGCTGGCCGCCACCGGCAACGTCCGGGACGTGGACGAGCTCGTACGGGTCGCACTCGCGCGGGAGGCGCAGGGCACGACCGGTCTCGGCGAGTCGATCGCGATCCCGCACGCCAAGACGGACGCGGTGACCCGGCCCACGGTGGGCTTCGCCCGGTCCGACGAGGGCATCGAGTGGGGCGCGCTGGACGGGACGAAGGCCCGGCTGGTGTTCATGATCTCGGTGCCGGAGGCCTCGGCCGGCGACGAGCACCTGCGGATCCTGGCGCTGCTGTCGCGCAAGCTGATGGACACCGGCTTCCGGGAGCGGCTCCGGGCCGCGCCCGACGAGGCGGCGATCCTGGACGTGCTGAGCGAGATCCGGTAGGCCGCACGGGCCCGCGTACCGCACGGGCCCGCGTACGGCTGGTGCTGTGACCGGCAAGGTTCGCTGGGTCGCGGCGTCCGGTGCGGTACATCGCAAGGCGGAGGACCGCGGCTCGTACTGGACGTACCAGCGCGGTCCGACAACGCGGCGAGGTGCCGTGCCGGGGGCCGTGACCCGGTGAACCTTTCCGGTCACAGCACCAGTAGGCCCCCGCGGCCCGATCGAGCCGCGGGGGCCTTCGTGTCTTCGTACGTCCTCAGCGGCCGTCTGCGGGCGGCGCCTGGTAGATGTCCGGTTCGAGGTAGATGACGCGGGCGATCGGGACCGCCTCGCGGATGCGGGCCTCGGCGGCGTTGATCGCGTCGGCCACCTCGGCCGCGGTGTCGTCGTGCTGGACGGCGATCTTGGCGGCGACCAGCAGTTCCTCCGGGCCCAGGTGCAGGGTCCGCATGTGGATCAGGCCGGTGACGGTCTCGCCGTCGATGACCGCGGCCTTGATCTTCTCGACCTCTTCGGTGCCCGCGGCCTCGCCGAGGAGCAGGGACTTGGTCTCCGCGGCGAGGATGATCGCGATGATGATGAGCAGGACGCCGATGCACAGCGTGCCGATGCCGTCCCAGATGCCGTCGCCGGTCAGCAGGGCGATGCCGACGCCCCCGAGGGCCAGGACCAGGCCGACGAGTGCGCCGAGGTCCTCCAGGAGGACCACGGGGAGCTCGGGGGCCTTGGCGCGCTTGATGAACTGGCCCCAGGTCTGGTTCCCGCGGATCTCGTTCGACTCCTTGATCGCGGTGCGGAAGGAGAAGGACTCGGCGATGATCGCGAAGACGAGCACGCCGACCGGCCAGTACCAGTGCTCGATCTCGTGCGGGTCCTTGATCTTCTCGATGCCCTCGTAGATGGCGAACATGCCACCGACGGTGAAGAGCACGATGGAGACGAGGAAGGCGTAGATGTAGCGCTCGCGCCCGTACCCGAAGGGGTGCTGCGGGGTCGCCTCGCGCTGGGCCTTCTTTCCGCCGAGGAGCAGCAGTCCCTGGTTCCCGGAGTCGGCCAGCGAGTGGACGCTTTCCGCGAGCATCGACGAGGAGCCGCTGAAGAGGAATGCCACGAATTTGGCCACAGCGATGGCGAGGTTGGCAGCGAGTGCCGCCACGATCGCCTTGGTACCGCCCGACGCGCTCATGGGTGCTGAGTGTCCTTCCTAGCCGCTGACGTCCGGCCGCACATTGTTGCAGCCGCTGGGACGGACGCCACGTCAGACGACTACCGTCGCGCGGAAGATCGTCCCGGTTCCGGACAGTTCGACCTTTTCGCCCGCCGGTACGAAGACCGATTCGCCGGGTGACAGGGTCAGTTCGCCCGCGCGGGGCGCGCCTTCCGTGCAGAGCAGGATCTGCGGGGAGCCCTCCGGGAGGATGCGGGAGGCGCCACCGGGGGCGAGGAGGAAGCGGGAGAGCCGGAACTCGTCGATGGGGGCCTCGTAGACCTCCTCGCCGTCGCCCTCCGGGCGCAGCACGTTCGGATCGCCCCACTCGAAGTTCGTGATCTTCAGCAGCTCGGGGACGTCCACGTGTTTGGGGGTGAGTCCGGCGCGCAGCACGTTGTCGGAGTTGGCGAGCAGCTCGACGCCGAGGCCGTCGATGTAGGCGTGCGGGACGCCCGCGCCGAGGAACACGGCCTCGCCGGGCTGGAGTCGGAAGTGGTTGAGGAGCATGGCCGCGATGACTCCCGGGTCGCCCGGGTAGTGGTGGACCAGGGAGGCGTACGGGGTGTACGGGCCGCCGAGGCGGTCGACGGCGGCCGCGGTCTCGGCGACCGAGTGGGCCATCTCGGTACGGTCCGCGGTCAGTACGGCGGTCAGCACCTCGCGCAGCGCGGCGTCCTCGGGATGGGCCCGCAGCAGGTCCGCGTACGGCTTGAGGGAGTCGACGCCCAGGCCTTCGATCAACTCCGCGGCCTCCTGCGGGTGGCGGAAACCGCACAGCCCGTCGAACGGGGTGAGCGCGCAGAGCATTTCGGGCTTGTGGTTGGGGTCCTTGTAGTTGCGGTGGGCCGCGTCGATGGGGACGCCGCGGCGCTCCTCGTCCTCGAAGCCCGCCTTGGCCTGGGCCAGGTCGGGGTGGACCTGGAGGGAGAGCGGGGCGCCGGCGGCGAGGATCTTGAGGAGGAAGGGCAGTCCGGGGCCGAACTTGGCGACGGTCGCGGCGCCCAACTCCCCTTCGGGGTCGGCGGCGATGACGTCGGAGAGCGCCCTCTCGCCGGCGCCTCGGTCGAGGCGGGACGGGGCGCCCGGGTGGGCTCCCATCCACAGCTCGGCCTGGGGCTCACCGGTGGGTTCGACACCGAGCAGTGTGGGGAGCGCCGTGGTGGATCCCCAGGCGTAGGGGCGGATCGTGTTGGTCAGGCGGTCCATCGTCGTCTTCCTGGATAGAGCCGGGCAGCGTGTTTCTACCTCAGCTGTGTCCCCCGGAAGCCAACGCCAGGTAGGCGGTGGCGAAATCCGTGACGGCGAGGAGTTCGGCGAGCTGCTCCAGCTCCACCCCCTCCTCCGGTTCGATCTCGCTGATGGCCGTGTCGTGGCTGAGGGCGAGCTCGCGTGCGGCGGGGGCGGCGGTGAGGCCTCCGGCCGGCCGGTCACGCAGCAGGACGATGCGGGCGCGGAGAGCCTGGGGCTCGTCGACCCGGTCACGGAAGAAGTCTTCGGGATCGGCTCCGGCGGCGAAGTCACCGGCGAGCAGGACGCCGTGGGCGGGCAGCGCCTCGGGGAGCACGGCGGCCAGTGCGGGGCGGCCGGCGAGCTCGGCGAGGGTGGCGGCGAAGCGGCGGCCGGCGGGTGCGGCCCCGGTGCCTTCGCTCCAGATGAGCGGGAGGGAGTCGGCCAGCTCGGAGGCGAGGGTCTTCGCCGGGTTGGAGTAGGTGGCGATGGCCGGCCCGCAGCGTTCGGCGGTGCGGTCGAGCCGGTCGGCGACGAGCTGGAGGGTGTCGGGGGCGGCGGTGATCAGGCCGACCCTGTCGAGGAGCAGCAGCAGCGGCGTCAGCAGGGCCCAGAGGGCGCCGGGTCCGGCCGCTGCGGATTCGTCGTACTCCTGGTACGGGGCCTTGGCCATCGGTACGAGGAGCCCGTGCGCGCCCTCCACCGCCTCGCTCAGCGGTGAGCGCTCGGGGGCGACGGCGACGACGGAGCAGCCGCGCCGGTAGGCCTGCTCGGCGAGGACACCGAGCCCGGGCTCGGTGCCGTCGGTGGTGGCGATGAGCAGCAGGTCGACGGGGCCGGCCCAGCCGGGCAGGGCCCAGCGGAGCGCGCCGGCGGCGTGGGCGACGCCGGTGGGGTCCAGCCGGATGACGGGCGCCGAGGCGCCGGCGAGGGCGCCCAGCAGGTCGGCGACGCCGGTGGCGGCGGTGCCGGGCCCGGCGATCAGGACGGCGCGCGGACGGCCGTCGGGACGCAGGTCGGCGAGGCCCGCCTCGGTCGAGTGCCGGGCCGCGGTACGGACCCGGGCCCCGGCCTCGGCCGCGCCGCGGAGCAGGCCCCGGCGGTCGATGCGGGCGAGATCGTCAGGGGCGTCGAGGAGCGACTCGTCGAGCATGGCGGCCTCCGGCTGTTGGGTGACGGAACCAGTCTGCGCGTCTCGCGGCGTGCGGTGGCTCAGGCGGGGCGGCGGGCCTCGTCCACGAGGAGCACCGGGATGCCGTCACGGACCGGGTAGGCGAGGCCGCAGTCCTGGCCGGTGCAGATCAGCTCGGGGGCCGTCTCGTCGGCCGACTTGTCCTCGAGGGGCGCGTGGCAGGCGGGGCAGGCGAGGATCTGCAGAAGTCCGGCTTCGAGCGGCATGTGGTGCGTCCCTTCGGGGATGTGGATCGGGCGGGGTCAGCCTACCGCCGAGTCAACTCCGTTGCGGCTTGGAGGTGACGTGCCGTGCGGCGCGGTGCCCTGAGTCTGGTGCGGCGCCGTTGCCGGGGCTCCGCCCCGGACCCCGCGCCTCAAACGCCGGCGGGGCTGATGTCACCCGCCGGGGCCTGGATGTGGGGGACGGGCCGGAGTTTGCGCGGAGCGCAGTCCGGCCCGCCCCCGGCACTCACGCGCGGATGAGGGCGAGGACCTCGTCGCGGACCTTGGCGAGGGTCGCCGCGTCGCGGGCTTCGACGTTCAGGCGCAGGAGGGGCTCGGTGTTGGAGGCGCGGACGTTGAACCACCAGTCCGTGCCCGTGGCCGTCAGGCCGTCCAGCTCGTCCAGGGTGACGCCCTCGCGGGCGCCGTAGGTCTCCTTGACGGCGGCCAGGCGGCCCGCCTGGTCGGCGACCGTGGAGTTGATCTCCCCGGAGCCCTCGTAGCGGTCGTAGGAGGCCGTCAGGGCCGACAGCGGGCCGTCCTGGCCGCCCAGGGCCGCCAGGACGTGGAGCGCGGCGAGCATGCCCGTGTCCGCGTTCCAGAAGTCCTTGAAGTAGTAGTGCGCCGAGTGCTCGCCGCCGAAGATGGCGCCGGTCTTGGCCATCTCCTCCTTGATGAAGGAGTGGCCCACGCGGGTGCGGACGGGCGTGCCGCCGTGCTCGCGGACGACCTCGGGGACCGACCAGGAGGTGATCAGGTTGTGGATCACGGTGCCGGTGCCGCCGTTGCGGGCCAGTTCGCGGGCCGCGACCAGGGCGGTGATCGCGGACGGGGAGACGCCCTCGCCGCGCTCGTCGACGATGAAGCAGCGGTCCGCGTCGCCGTCGAAGGCGATGCCGAGGTCGGCGCCCTCGGCCAGCACGCGGGCCTGGAGGTCGACGATGTTCTTCGGGTCCAGCGGGTTCGCCTCGTGGTTCGGGAACGTCCCGTCCAGCTCGAAGTACATCGGGACGAGCTCCAGCGGCAGGCCCTCGAAGACCGTGGGGACGGTGTGGCCGCCCATGCCGTTGCCCGCGTCGACGACGACCTTCAGCGGGCGGATCGCCGCCAGGTCGACCAGGCCGCGCAGGTGGTCGGAGTAGCCGGTCAGGGTGTCCTGCTCGGTGATCGTGCCCGGGACGGTGCCGGCGGGGATGGCGGGCGTGCCCTCGTCGGACCACTTCTCCACCAGCTCGCGGATCTGCGAGAGGCCGGTGTCCTGGCCGACCGGGGCGGCGCCCGCGCGGCAGAGCTTGATGCCGTTGTACCGGGCCGGGTTGTGCGAGGCCGTGAACATGGCGCCGGGCAGGTTCAGCGACCCGGAGGCGTAGTACAGCTGGTCGGTGGAGCACAGCCCGATCAGCGTGACGTCCACACCGCGGGCGGCCGCGCCGCGCGCGAAGGCGGCGGACAGGCCCGGGGAGGAGGGACGCATGTCGTGGCCGATGACGATCGCCGAAGCGGCCGTGACCTCGACGAACGCGGCACCGAACAGCTCCGCCAGGGGCTCGTCCCACTCGTCCGGTACGACGCCACGTACGTCGTACGCCTTGACGATGTTCGAAAGATCTGCGGCCACTGCCTGCCCTCCTGAAGGTTCTGTGCGGTTCGGCAAACCTACCCTGAACCCGGAGGGGCTTTTCAGACGATCGAAGCGTCAGGAATCCGGCGATCTCAGGACGCGCAGGTGTCCGCGACGCGTCTCGCCGGCGACCCGGCCACCTTGGCCGGATCCCCCCGCCTCCGCCGCGCGCCCGGGCGGGCGGGCGGCCTCGCGGACGGCGTTGGCGAGGGCTTCGAGGTCGTCGCCGCTGGGGCGGGACGGCCCGGAGCCGTCGGACAGGCGCACGACGTCCCAGCCCCGGGGGGCGGTCAGGCGCTCCGAGTGCTCGGCGCACAGGTCGTAGCAGTGTGGTTCGGCGTAGGTGGCGAGCGGGCCGAGAACTGCGGTCGAATCGGCGTAGACGTACGTCAGTGTCGCGACGGCAGGGCGGCCGCACGCGGTGCGCGAACAGCGACGTACAAGGCTCACGACGTTGGACGGTACCGCACTCTTGACCGGGCCGCGACGACTCCACCGCCCCTCACTCCCCCGTGTCGTGGTCGGGGCTACCCTGCGGGGGTGATGGACAGCCCCCTGCCTCCCCGCCCCGCCGAGCCCCCCGCCGGGGCCCCCGCCGAGCCGCGTCCGCGCCGTCGGGACCGGCACGGGCGCGGGATGCGCGGTCCGGTGGCCCCTCCGCAGGTGCCCCTGGCCGCGAGCCGGGCGGAGCTGTTCGGGGACCTCGTACGGGATTCCGTCGAGCGGCTGGAGCGGCGCTGGCCGCAGCTCGCCGAGGTGGAGTTCCTCGTCGGTGACGTGCCGGGCCCGCCGGGTGGTGCGGACGCCGGCTGGAACGACGAGGCGGTGCCGCTGGGCGCGGTGTCGGAGCCCCGCGAGGGGCGGCCGGCCCGGGTCGTGGTGTTTCGGCGTCCGGTGGAGATCCGTACCAAGACGCGGGACGAGAAGGCGATGCTGGTCCACGAGGTCGTGGTGGAGCAGGTGGCGGAGCTGCTGGGGCTGTCGCCGGAGACCGTGGATCCGCGGTACGGGCAGGACTGACCCGAGCCGCCGGTCGCAGGGTGCGGCGCCGTTGCCGGGGGCGCTGCCCCCGGACCCCCGCGCCTCAAACGCCGGCGGGGCTGGTTTGTGCCCGGCGGGCCGATGGGCCCCGCCGGGCTGACTCACCTGGTCAGGACCGAGAGGTCCTGGGCGGCCTTGGGGACCGCGACCGTCGAGCGGTCGTCCGAGAAGGTCTGGACGGTGAACATCGCGATGCCCTCGTGCGGGAGGGACAGGGTGCGGGCCGCGTGCACCGGGCCGCCCGAGAGGGTCTCGACGGTGAGGGCGTAGGAGCCCTTGCCGCCCGCCGGGGCCAGGGTCAGCGTCTGCGTGGTGCCCGCCTTGACCGTGACCTCCTGGGAGGCCGGCTCGCCGCCGCCGGTGCCCGGCGAGGCCGTCACCTTGACCTTCGCGTCGGCGTCCGGGGCCGTCAGGGACAGCAGGGTGGTGTTCTCCTCGGGCCGGTTGTCGGCCACGGTCGCCCGCGTCCCGACCGGCCCGCTGCCCGGGACGAAGCCCAGTTCCTGCTTGGCGCCGCTGCCGCGGACCACCCGTACCGCCGCGACCACCGGTGCGGCCTTCTTGGCGTCCGACGGGGTCAGCAGCAGCGAGCCGGGCTCGCCGCGGGTCACGTCCTTGAGGTCCACGCCGGCCGTCATGCCGGCCTTGACGTGCAGCTGTTCGTTGCCCGCCGGGCTGATCGCGCCGCCCGGCCCGGCGAGGCGCAGCTTGAGGTCCGCGTCCTCCTCGCCGGGCGCGAAGACGACGAGCCGTACGTTGGCGGCGTCCGCCGGGATGCCCGGCAGCACCAGTGAGCCCGCCGGGTCCGTGGAGGCGGGCAGCCAGTCGGCTCCCACGCCCTCCTCGGCGACCTGCACCGAGGCGCCCACGCGGCCCGCGCGGGTCGTCACGTGGGCGGTGGCGTCCGCGAGCTGGGTCGCCGGGACGAGGGAGGAGAGCAGGACGGTCTTGGTGGACTTGGGGTCGACCCTGATGCCCTCGCCGGCGTTCGCGTCGGCCTTGGCGACCCCGTCCGGGCCGAAGAGCTTGATGTCGACGACGGCCGCGGCGTCGTCGGGGTTGGTGAGGTGGACGTAGTCCTCGCGGCCCTTGGCCGTGCTGACGGCGGGGAACCAGAAGTCGGTGCCGGGCGCGGTGCAGCCGACGCCGAGCAGGCCGCGGGCCCGGCCGACCGAGACCTTGGTGGTCAGCTGGGCCGTCCAGCCGGGGGCGAGGACCCCGTCGGCGCTGCCCGTGAGGGCGGGTGCGTCGGCGCCGTTGGCGGTGGCCCCGACGGGCTTGCCGGGCTCCTTGGGCTCCAGTACGGGCTTGGCGTCCTTGGTGGCGCCGAGCAGCCGGGCCGAGCCCTTGCCCTCCCCGGCGGGGGCGCCGGGGGTGAAGGCCGTGTACGTGGTCTCCGCGATGTCCGAGGAGCTGGGCCCCGGGCACACCAGCAGGGACCGCTCGACGGGCATCCGGGCGGCGGCCGCCGCCTTGCCCTCGGCCGCCTTGCCGTCGGCGGCGGGCGCGGTGAGGGCGGCGACGCCGGTGAGGGCGGCCAGCGCCGCGGTCACGGCGGCCAGCGTCAGGGGTGCGCGCTGCTTCACTGCTGGGGGCTCCCGTCGGGACGCGGGTCGTGCGGTGCGTGGGGGTCGTACGGCTCGTAGGGCTCGTACGGGTAGGGGTACTGCTGCTGGTCCTGGTACGGGTACGGGGCCTCGTAGGCCTGGCCCTGCTGGCCCTGCTGGTGCTGCTGGTGCTGCTGGCCCTGCTGGTCCTGGCCGTGCTGGCCCTGCTGGTCCTGGCCGTGCTGGCCCTGCTGGTCGTACGAGGGGTACTGCTCGTACTGGTCGTACTGCACCGGCTGCACCGGCTGCACCGGCTGCTGCTGCTCGTACGCGTAGCCGTCCTGCTCGCCGTAGGCCTGGTAGGCGTACGTCTCCTCCCCGTACACCGGCTGCGCCGGGATCTGTGCGTACGGGTCGGCGGCCGCCGCGGCCTCCACCGGTACGGGGGCGGGCTCGGCCTCGGCGCGCAGGCGGCGGGCGCGGCGGCCCTCGCCGGCCTCGCCCGGGCCGGGCTGGGCCGGGAGGACGGCCTCCTCCTCGGGCAGGTCGTCGTCGAGCCGGGCGCGGCGGCCCGGCAGGGCCATCACCAGCAGGACCAGGGCGAGCAGGCCCTGCGCCCAGTGCCAGGCGGTGCGCAGCAGCGAGTCCTCGTGGACGAGGTCGAGGCGGCCGCCGTCGGCGGGCAGTTCGAAGCCCTGCGCCCAGTCGTCCAGGGTCTTGGGCTTGAGGGGCTTGCCGTCGAGGGTGGCCCGCCAGCCGTCGTCGGCCCGGTCGGCGAGGCGCAGGACGCGGCCCGCCTCACCCGCGGGGATCTTGCCGTGGGCCTCGACGGGTCCGGCGGCGACGGGGATCGGAGCCTCGCCCTGCTTGCCGGAGACGATGACGGCGCGCGGCAGCCAGGGCTCCACGCCCCACAGCGCGGTGCCGTCCTGCTGGTGGCGCCGGCTCAGACCCGGGGTGGCGTCGAGGACCCGGCGGATCTCCTCGGGGCCGCCGGGGCGGAACATGACGAAGCGGATGGCGTAGGCGCTGAGCTGGCTGGACTGGTCGGCGCCGGAGCCGGCGACGAGGTTGGAGACGACCTTGTCGAGGCGGGGGTCGCCGCCGGTCCGTGCGGTGATATCGGCGTCGCCGAGGCGGCCGCCGGAGCCGCGGACGAGGCTGTAGGAGACGGTGGCGGGCGCGTCCAGGTCGAGGATCAGGGTGCGGGTCTGGTTGTCGTCCCCGCCTGCGTCGGCGACGAAGGCCGGGACCTGCACCGGGTCGCGGCGCTCCAGCGGGCCGTCGGCGCCGGCGGCCAGCCAGGCGGCCGCGGCGAGCAGCGGGCCCGCGGCGGCGGCCAGGGCGATGAGCGCGGCCAGCGGCTGGCGCCAGCCGAAGCTGCGGGCGGCGACCCGGTCCTTCGCGCCTTCCGCGCCGACTGCTGCGGCTGCGAGGAGGGCGAGTCCGTAGACGACGGTGGCGGGCCCGGCCCAGGCGGTCCGGTTGAGGACGACGGCGAGGAGCAGCGCGGCCAGGGCGACGGCCCAGGCGGTGCGGACGGCGAACCGGCGGTCGGTGCGGAGCAGGGCGGCCAGGGCGGCCAGGACGATGCCGATGAGCAGCAGTCCGGCGGCGGCGCCGGGGCCGCCGGGGCTGATGCCGAGCAGGTCGAGGGCGCTCGCGGAGCCGGTTCCGTAGGGCAGTCCGGCCTCGTGCAGGAAGCGGCCGGGGTGCGTGAGCAGGCCGAGCGACCAGGGGGCGAGCACGAGGAGCGGGACGGCGAGGGTGGCGAGCAGCCGCAGCCCGTACGCCTTCCACTGCGCCCGTCGCAAGACGAGCGCGGCGGCGCCGAGGGCGGCGGCGAGCGGCCAGACGACCGGGGTGAAGGCGGTGGTCAGGGTCAGCAGGAGCGTGTACGTCCACACCGCGCGCCAGCTGCCCCGCTTGCCCGCGCCCGGCTCGCTCTCGCCGAGGGCGAAGGCGGCGACGGCGGCGCGGGCGATGAGCGGGAGGACCACGGCGAGGACGGCGGTGCCGAGGCGGCCGCCGGCGAGGGCTCCGGTCACGGCGGGCAGGAAGGCGTAGGCGATGGCGGCCCAGGCGCGCAGCAGCCGGGAGGCGACGAGCGGCCGGGAGGCGAAGTAGGCGGTGAGGCCGGCGAGCGGGACGGACCCGACGAGGAGCAGGGTCAGGGCGGCCTGGGTGGAGCCGAACAGCAGGGTGGCGAAGGCTCCGAGGACGGCGAGGTGGGGGGGTGCGGAGGCGGTGGAGCCGGTGCCGATGGGCTGCCAGCCGTCGGTGTAGGCGCGCCAGAGGTCGAGGCCGCCGTCGGGGGCGGGCAGCAGGGCGCCGCCCATGAGGGAGCCGCCGCCGATCAGGCCGCGGCAGGCGGCGAGGGAGACCAGCAGGAGGACGGCGAAGAGGAGGGGCGCGGGGTTGCCGGCGATCCGCTTGAGGCGGGCGAAGCGCTCGGCCTGCTGGTAGTCGCCGTCTTCGCCGGGCGCGGTGAGGATGCTGCCGCCGCCGTGCCGGCCCGCGGGCGCGGCGTCGGTGTCGCGGGCGTCGCCGAAGTAGCCGGCCAGCTGTTCCGCGTTGGCCCGCAGGGAGGCGCCCGGCGGGGGGAACAGCGGGCGCAGTTCGGCGGCGGGGACGGCGGGGCGGCTGCGGGCCTTGCGGGCGGCGAGGAGGCGGCCGGGGCGGAGCAGGGTGGCGAGCAGGCCGGTGAGCTCGTCCACGGCCTGGCCGGGGGCCTTGCCGACGAGGTAGGCGAGGGTGCGGAGCACGGTGCCGAACAGGACGCGCAGCAGGACGTAGGGCAGGGCGCGGCCGGAGCTGTTGGCGAGGATCGTGTAGACGGCGCCGGCCTTGTCGACGCGGTGCGGGCTGGAGCTGGTGCGGCCGGCGCAGTCGACGGTGCGGCGTTCGCGGGCGGAGGCCTCGGCGTGGCGCAGGACGGCGTCGGGGGCGACGAGGACGGTGTGGCCGGCGCTCTGGGCTCGCCAGCACAGGTCGACGTCGTCGCGCATCAGGGGCAGGCGCCGGTCGAAGCCGCCGAGGGCGTCGTAGACGTCGCGGCGGACCAGCATGCCGGCGGTGGAGACGGACAGGACGGGGCGGACCTGGTCGTGCTGGCCCTGGTCCTGCTCGCGGCGGTCGAGGCCGGTCCAGCGGCGGCCGCTGCGGGCGATGGTGACGCCGGCTTCGAGGAGCTGCTTCTTGTCGTACCAGCCGCGCAGTTTGGGACCGATGACGGCGGCGTCGGGGTTCTCCTCGGCGACGCGGAGCAGTTCGGCGAGGGCGTCGGGTTCGGGGGCGCTGTCGTCGTGGAGCAGCCAGAGCCACTGGACGGGCTCGCCGTGGGGGAGGTCGGGGAGGTCGTACGCGTCGTCGCGCCAGGTGCGGCTGACGGGGTCCCAGCCGCTGGGGCGCTTGAGGTACGGGAGGTCCTCGGGGGTCAGGGTGCCCGCGGTGCGGGCGGACTCGTCCACGGCGGTGCCGAATCCGGTGCGGCGGGCGAGGTGCAGGACGCGGTCGTCGCCCAGGGCGTCGGTGAGCAGTCGCGCGGATTCGTCGGCGCTGCCGGTGTCGGCGGCGATGTGGTTCTGCGCGGGGCGTTCCTGGCCCAGGAGGCCGGCGAGTGTCCGGGGCAGCCAGCGGGCGCCGTCGTGGGCGACGAGGACCGCGGTGACGACGTGCCGGGGGAACTCGGGTGTGGCTGGGGCCTGGTGGGAGGCCGTCGACTGGCTGTGCAGGGACATCGCGCTACTGGCCCTCCGGCCTGGGGAGTCCCCCTGGGAGCCCCTCCCGGCGAGAGCCGGGGGAGCAGTCGGGGGGAGGTTCCGGGGGTGGTGTGCCCTCGGAGGCTGCTGGACAGCGCCCCACCCTAACGGCTGGCAAGACAGCGGTCCGCCTCCTGCGGGGAAGGTGCAGGAGGCGGACCGTGTGCGGTGCTCTGTGTGTACGTGTTGTGCTGCTCGATATGTCGTGCGATGTGTGGTGGATGCCCGGTCGGTGACGCCTCGGCCGTCTCAGACCGCTGCCTTTTTCAGACGGCGGCGCTCGCGCTCGGACAGACCGCCCCAGATGCCGAATCGCTCGTCGTTGGCGAGGGCGTACTCAAGGCATTCGGAGCGGACTTCGCAGGCGAGGCAGACCTTCTTGGCCTCGCGGGTGGAGCCGCCCTTCTCGGGAAAGAAGGACTCGGGGTCGGTCTGGGCGCACAGTGCGCGCTCCTGCCATCCGAGCTCCTCGTCCGCCTCCTCGACCAGCAGTTCCTGAAACAGCTCGGTCATGTGCGCCCCTCGCTCTGTCTGTGCGTCCCCGTGGTCATGTCGTCACTGATCGCTACGTAACGACACGAGTGAAATTACAAGTGGGCGGCTCCGGCGCAGTCAAGCCGAGATCTGCTATTGGGCCCCTTATTCACTCTGCGGAACCAAGCCTATGCAGAAAGTGTTCATATCGCCAAAAACCATGACACATGCCACGGGCGTCGCAAGACACCCGCCTCACTCACAATCGACGCGCCACTCTCAGATGGGGTTGCGATCCGGCCACAGAAGCGGCGCAGATCACATTCCGGTTACGAGATGGCGCGTCTTGGTTTAGATACCGTCCGGTGCGATCCCTGACGCAGCGCCACTTGCCCCGCCCCGGACTGCACAAACCTTTCTCCGCACTACGTAACCGGATGAGGTGAAAGTTTTCCCCCAAACCGGACATTGGGTTGACAGTCCGGCCTACGACCCGTTCTCCTTGTTCGCATGTCAGCGCCCGCAGCCGCCACCCGGACCCCCATTCGTGGGTTCCTGTGCGCTGCCCAGGTTCGCTGTTGCTGTTGTTGCTGTTGATGCCCGTGGAGCTCCGGCTCCCGTGAGCTCCGGCCACTCCCCACAGCAACCGCCCTGAGCGACTGACACCCGTCGAGGAACACCCCGATGAACCAGGACAGCGACCTCCAGATCGCCGGCGACATCCTCGCCGTCCAGCACCTCCTCCAGCCCGCCCGCGAACATCCGGTCACCGTCGCCGAATTCGCCGGCCTCGCCCGCTCCATCGCCGAGGACCGCACCTCCTGGGAGCACCTCGTCCAGTACGACGCCACCACCCGCTGGTACCACCGGCTGCGCACCGGCCCCGGCTACGAGGTCTGGCTGCTCAGCTGGGTCCCCGGCCAGGGCAGCGGCCTGCACGACCACGGCGCCTCCTCC
Source organism: Streptomyces sp. NPDC030995 (assembly GCF_055571215.1). Taxonomy (NCBI): domain Bacteria; kingdom Bacillati; phylum Actinomycetota; class Actinomycetes; order Kitasatosporales; family Streptomycetaceae; genus Streptomyces; species Streptomyces sp. NPDC030995. The sequence goes on along the minus strand of NZ_JBVIFS010000007.1, from coordinate 278,371 downwards.
GGCGTCCTGACCGTGCTCGAGGGCGAGCTGACCGAGCACACCGGCCGCGGACGGCTCACCCACCGCCCCGGCTCCCAGCGCGTCTTCGCCCCCGGCTACGCCCACGAGGTCGTCAACGACGCCCTCGAAGGCGCCGTCAGCCTGCACGTCTACTTCCCCGGCCTGACCGAGATGCCGATGCACACCTGCGCCCCGGCCGAACCGGCGTCCGTGACCGCCTGACCCCGATCGGCCCGACGGCCCCGCCCGTCGCCCGACCACCACCCCTCAGCGACGGCCTGCGGCTGACAAACTGTCTGCATGCGCATTGTTGTTCTGGCCGGCGGTATAGGCGGCGCCCGGTTCCTCTCCGGACTCAAGTCGGCAGTGCCCGACGCGGACATCACGGTCATCGGCAACACCGGTGACGACATTCACCTGTTCGGGCTCAAGGTGTGCCCCGATCTGGACACGGTGATGTACACCCTCGGCGGTGGCATCAACGAGGACCAGGGCTGGGGCCGTGCCGACGAGTCCTTCACCGTCAAGGAGGAACTCGCGGCGTACGGGGTCGGGCCCACCTGGTTCGGCCTCGGCGACCGCGACTTCGCCACCCACATCGTCCGTACGCAGATGCTCGGCGCGGGCTACCCGCTGAGCGCCGTCACCGAGGCCCTCTGCGACCGCTGGCAGCCCGGGGTGCGACTGCTGCCCATGACCGACGACCGGGTCGAGACCCACGTCGCGATCACCGAGGCGGGCACCGGCGAGCGCCGGGTCATCCACTTCCAGGAGTACTGGGTCCGGCTGCGCGCCGCGGTGGACGCGGAGGCCGTGGTCCCCGTCGGGGCCGAGCAGGCCAAGCCCGCGCCCGGCGTGCTGGAGGCCATCGCCGCCGCCGACGTGATCATCTTCCCGCCGTCCAACCCGGTGGTCTCGGTGGGCACCATCCTCGCCGTGCCCGGCATCCGGGAGGCCGTCGCCGCCGCCGGGGCGCCGGTCGTGGGCCTCTCCCCCATCGTCGGGGGCGCGCCGGTGCGCGGCATGGCCGACAAGGTGCTGGCCGCGGTGGGCGTCGAGTCCACGGCGGCGGCGGTCGCCCTGCACTACGGGACCGGGCTGCTCGACGGCTGGCTGGTGGACACCGCCGACGCGGACGCCGTCGCCGAGGTGGAGGCCGCCGGGATCGCCTGCCGCGCGGTGCCGCTGATGATGACCGACCTGGCCGCCACCGCGGAGATGGCCCGGGCCGCGCTGGAGCTGGCGGAGGCGTCCCGGTGACGGCACCGACGGCTGCGGCGACGCCCGTCCGCGCGCCCTCGTACGAGGTGCGGGCCGTCGACGGGATACCCGAGGTCAGGCCGGGCGACGACCTGGTGAAGCTGATCACCACGGCCGCGCCCGATCTGCGCGACGGGGACGTCCTGCTCGTCACCTCGAAGATCGTCTCCAAGGCCGAGGGCCGGATCGTGGAGGCGGACTCGCGCGAGGAGGCGATAGACGCGGAGACCGTACGGGTGGTCGCGCGCCGGGGTCCGCTGCGGATCGTCGAGAACCGGCAGGGACTGGTGATGGCCGCGGCCGGGGTGGACGCCTCCAACACCACGCCCGGCACGGTGCTGCTGCTGCCCGAGGACCCGGACGCCTCGGCCGCGGCGATCCGCGCCGGGGTGCGCGACGTCCTGTCCGTGGACGTGGGCGTGGTCGTGACGGACACCTTCGGGCGGCCGTGGCGCTCCGGGCTCACCGACGTGGCGATCGGCGCGGCCGGCGTACGGGTCCTGGACGACCTGCGCGGGGGCACGGACGCGCACGGCAATCCGCTGAGCGCGACGGTGGTGGCGACGGCGGACGAACTGGCCGCCGCGGGCGACCTGGTCAAGGGCAAGGCGAACGGGCTGCCGGTGGCCGTCGTGCGCGGGCTGGCCCACGTGGTGGGCGAGGGCTCGTCGGCGCGGGACCTGGTCCGGGCCCCGGCCGACGACATGTTCCGGCTGGGCACCTCGGAGGCGGTACGGGAAGCCGTGACGCAGCGCCGTACGGTACGGGCCTTCACCGACGACCCGGTGGACCCGGGCGCGGTACGGCGCGCGGTGGCGGCGGCCGTGACGGCACCGGCTCCGCACCACACCACTCCGTGGCGCTTCGTGCTGCTGGAGTCGGCGTCGGCGCGGCTGGAACTGCTGGACGCGATGCGGGACGCGTGGATCGCGGACCTGCGGGCCGACGGGAAGTCCGAGGAGTCCATCGCGAAGCGGGTGCGGCGCGGGGACGTGCTGCGGGGCGCCCCGTACCTGGTGGTGCCGTGTCTGGTGACGGACGGCGCGCACGACTACGGGCACGCCCGGCGGGACGCGGCGGAGCGGGAGATGTTCGTGGTCGCGATGGGCGCGGGCGTGCAGAACCTGCTGGTCGCGCTGGCCGCGGAGCGGCTGGGCTCGGCGTGGGTGTCCTCGACGATGTTCTGCCGGGACGTGGTGCGGAAGGTGCTGGGGCTGCCGGAGGACTGGGACCCGATGGGGGCGGTGGCGGTGGGACGCCCCGCGTCGCCTCCGTCGGAGCGGGCGGGGCGGGACCCGGAGGACTTCATCGAGGTCCGCTGAGCCCTGAGCCCAAGACACCCTCTAGGGAGTGTCGTCAAAGTCGCGTCGGCCGCCCGAAGGGCGGGGCTGGCGGGGTCTGGTGCGTGCGATCGCAAGGCGGAGGAGGGAGGCGACGCGGAGCGTCGGCGACCGACGACAACGCGGCGAGCGTGCGTGCCAGACCCCGCCAGCCAGACGGGACTTTGACGACACGACCTAGAGGCGGCCGATGTCGCCGCGCGGCATGCGGGGTGTGCGGCGGGGCGGGGCGTGGCCCGCGAGGAGGATGAGGCGGGCGGCGCGGTGACGCTGGCCGGCGTACGGGGCGAGCAGCTCCAGCATGGCGGCGTCGTCGGCGTCGCGGTCGCCGGCGAGGGCGTAGCCGACGATGCCGGGGAGGTGGAGGTCGCCGGTGGTGACGGCGTCCGGGTCGCCGTTGCTGCGCTGGAGGGTTTCGGCGGAGGTCCACGGGCCGATGCCGGGGACGGCCTCCAGCCGGGCGGCGGCCTGCGCCGGCTCCATGGCGGCGGCCTCCTCCATGCGGTTCGCGACGCGGGCGGCCCGGACGATGGTGGCGGAGCGCTTGGCGTCGACCCCGGCCTTGTGCCAGTCCCAGGACGGGATCAGGGCCCAGGTGCGGGGGGTGGGCATGACGTAGAGCTCCTGGCCCAGCGGGCCGGGGGCCGCCTCGCCGTACTGCCGTACGAGGAGGCGCCAGGCTCGGTAGGCCTCGTCGGCGGTGACCTTCTGCTCCAGGATGGTCGGGACGAGCGATTCCAGGACCAGGCCGGTACGGGTGAGGCGCAGGCCGGGGCGGCGGCGGTGGCTGGCGTGCAGGAGGCGGTGGCGGGGGACGAAGGCGGCGGGGTCGTCGTCGGCGCCGAGCAGTGCGGGCAGTTGTTCGAGGAACCAGTCGGCGCCGGGGCCCCAGGCTTCGGCGTGCACCTCCGTCCCCGGGTGGGAGACCCTGAGGGTGGCGGGGCCGAGGGGGGTCTGGCTGGCCTTCCAGATCGACCCGTCGGGGGTGGTGCGGAAGGTGGGGTCGGCCGGTCCTCGCCTGAGGGGGCCGAGGGTGAGGCCGAGGTCCACGGGGCCTCCCGGCGCCCATACCCGGGCCTTGGCGCCGGCGCCTGCCGCTTGGCCCTGCCCGTGGGGGACGGCGGTGCGGCCGCCGCGGGCGGCGGTGCGGGTGAGCGGGGGATCGAAGCGGCCGGCCATGCGTCGAGCGTAGCCCTGCGGGCTGTCAGATCAGAGGGCGTTAAGAGTGGCGAGACCTTCAAGGCGGTTCGGGAGAGTTCCGGTCGAAGACACATCATGATCGATTGTGCCCGCGGTAGCGACGTGGGGCTCCGGCAACGAGGATCAAAGCCAAGCCGGCTCCGAATCCCAATGCCCCTCCGATGGTCATCCGCTGTGGAGTAAGTGGTGTTGGCAGCAGGATTGTGAGGCCGCACCCGACAGCGGTGGTCAGTAGGAGAACGAAGGGTCGACGCAGGCGTTCGAATCGGTCAGAACGGAACAGCCGGGCCTGGGGGTCCTTTTCGGTGAGGGCCTTCGATCCGCTACGTGCACCAGAGACGGCACTCGGGAAGGGGGCGCCCATTGGGGACGTCGATTCCGGCGTGCATCCGGACCCATTAAGAGAGCCGACCCATGCCGATTACGACCTGGCGTCATCTTTGACCCCACTGTGACTGTTTCAGCAGGAGGATCGGCTCCGGGTTCGCGCCTGCATGCTTCCAGATCTTCGAGCGGTACTTGCCTACCGACAGGTACCGGAGCGGGGTTATACGAAGTACGGGAATTCGTCTGTGAGCTGGCGTCGGCTCTTGACCACGCGCAGCGCCTCGGGGTTGACGGCCGGTCTGGTTAAGCAGGTGCCTCCGTACACGGGGCGCAGGATGATCGTGGCTCCACGCCGGTCGGTGTAGATCCAGTGGCCGCCACCGGGGCCGTCTTCGACCAGGTCGCCGATCTGTGCACGGCTCATGAGGTAGTTCTGGGGACGGGGCTGATGTTGTCCAGAGCCGTAGACCACTCGACACCCCCGCCGGCGAGGCGGATGTGAGCGATGCGGATTGTCCGGCCGACTGCCCACTCCTCGGTCACCTCCCTCAGCTCGCCGCATTGACCTGAGGCGATATCGCGTACCTGCGTGCCCGTGAGCGGGTGATTGACGGTACGGCGTTCGTGGTCGCGGACCGGTCCCAGGACCGGGTGGCCGGTCACCGGGCCCACTCCTGGATCCGGACGGCGCTGATCTCCATCGGGTACGCGGGACGCAGGTACTCGTTACTCGCGATCCACTCGCGACCGCCGCTGAGCGGGCGTACGTACGCGAAGCCGGGGAAGGCGTCGGCGGGGGTGCCGTACCGGGTGAGGACGCCGACGGCCAGTTGTTCGGGCGCCTCCATGGCGCGGACTATCGTGCCCGGCTCAGGCCACAGGGAGCGCGGCAGCGCGATGGCGCGGGGGACGTGGTTCTCGTGGTCCTGTCGCTGCGTCATGATCGTCGCCGCCCTGGGTGTGTCGTGTTCGTGCAGGGGAAGCGCAGACAGTTCCGGCGTCCCACCCCGTTCCGGTTGGACGCATCAACTGGTGCACAATCAGAGTGCTTCCACACACCGGGACTTAGAGACCACGCCACTGGACGGCTTGGGACGTCCTCTGTAGCGTTCCGGAGGGCGAACACGTCCCTGGACGTCCCTGGGGGTTTGGATGTCGAACGAACGACTGCGGTCGGCGATGATGACGCTTGGTGTCACCGTCGACGCCATGGCAGGGCACGTCGAGGTCGACCCGAAGACCGTAGAACGCTGGATCACGCAAGGCCGCACACCGTACCGACGGCACCGCCTCACCATCGCGGCGTTCCTGCGCGAAGATGAGGCATATCTGTGGCCGGACGGTCTCCCTGACGGGCAGCGCAAGGACGCGGCTGACGCGGAAGTGCTGAGGATCTACCCACACCGCTCCTACGTGCCGGCAGACCTCTGGCTTCAGCTCTTCGGCCGGGCTGAGCGCGAGATTGGCGTACTGGTGCACGCCGGCGCGTTCTTGGCCGAGAACCCGCGGTGGACACAGCTGCTCAAGCGGAAAGCGGCTTCAGGTGTCCGGGCGCGCATCCTCCTCGGCGACCCCAATGGCCCGGAGGTCCAGCGTCGCGGCGAGGAAGAGGAGATCGGCGAAGGAGTCGCCTACAAGGTGCGGGAGGTGATGAAGCTCTACCGCCCGCTCTACTCGGTTCCCGGAATCGAATTCCGCCTGCACCGGTCGACGCTGCACAACTCGCTCTACCGATCGGACGACGAGTGGCTGGTCAACCCGCAGGTCTACGGAGTGAGCGCCCCAATGGCCCCTGTCCTGCACCTGAGGCGGGTTGCCGGCGCCGAGCTCGTCTCGACGTATCAGCAGAGCTTCGAGAAGGTCTGGAGCGAAGCCGTTTCCATCGAAGGGTGAGCATGAGTCGTACCGACTACTTCAACAACCCCTCCGCACCGAGGGCAAACAGCATCGTCCCTGCAGTGACGGCCTTCGTTGTCAACGAAGACGATCAGATCCTGTTGGAGCGGCGATCCGACAACGAGCTTTGGGGGATGCCGGGCGGCGTGCAGGAGATCGGCGAAACCATCACTGGGACGGTCATCCGAGAAGTCCTGGAAGAGACCGGCATCAAGGTCGAGGTCGTCGGGCTGGTGGGCGTCTTCACGGACCCCGGACATGTCATCGCGTTCTCGGACGGCGAGGTGCGACAGGAGTTCTCACTTTGCTTCCGTGCCCGACCTCTCACCAGCGAAATCAGGGTCAGCGCGGAATCGATCGAGGTGCGCTGGGTTCCCCGACCGGAGGTGGAATCCCTCGACATGTCACCGACTACTCGGTTGCGGCTCAAAGAAGGCTTCCGCGACTCACCGACCCCCAGGATCAGTTGAGCTTCCGAAGTGGGAACCGGATCACGGCGCTGCGCGCGCCAGTGGTGCCGGACCAGTTCGGGGGGACTCCTGGCGGAGTCTGATTGTGCCGGTACTTCGTCACAAGCCGAGCGTCGGTGAAAGCAAATGCGCAGTGGCGACCAATTTCGATATTTCGCATGTCAGTCATAGCCTGCATACGTACGGTGATTCTCGTGCAGCTCAGATACTCATTCCGGATTGAGCCGACGCCTGGTCAGCGCATTGCGCTGGCCCGGTCGTTCGGCTGCGCGAGGGTCGTCTTCAACGATGCCCTTCGTGTCCGGAAGGAGGCCCACGAGCAGGGCAGGCCATATCCAAAGGCAGGGGAGCTGTCCAAGCAGGTCATCACCGAGGCGAAGAAGTCCGGGGCCCGCGCGTGGCTGGCCGAGGCATCGGCCGTCGTACTCCAGCAGTCGTTGCGGGACCTGGACACCGCGTACTCCAACTTCTTTGCTTCGCTGAAGGGCACCCGCAAGGGGCCCAAGATCGCCGAGCCCCGGTTCAAGTCTCGTAAGGACAGCCGACAGTCGATCCGTTTCACCGCCAATGCCCGCTGGTCGATCACCGAAGACGGGAAGCTGAGCCTTCCCAAGATCGGACCGGTGAAGGTGCGCTGGTCCCGTCCGCTTCCGTCCACGCCATCCACCGTGACGGTCATCAAGGACGCGTCGGGCAGGTACTTCGCCTCGTTCGTGGTTCAGACAGACCCGGCCGCTGACATCCTCACGCCAGCCGATTCGGATCAGGGAATTGACCTCGGGCTGACCCGCTTCGCCGTCCTCGCCGACGGCACGCACATCCACTCGCCGAAGTACCTGCGGCGGGCCGAGAAGAAGCTGAAGAAACGACAGCGGGAACTGTCACGTAAGCAGAAGGGAAGTAAGAACCGGGATAAGGCCCGCATCAAGGTCGCCCGTGCTCACGCCGAGGTCGCTAACGCTCGCCGCAACTTCCACCACCAGTGGTCTCACAAGCTGACCAGCGAAAACCAAGCTGTGTTCGCCGAGGACCTGAACGTGCGTGGACTGGCGCGCGGTCTGCACTCCAAGAGCGTCCACGACGCCGGGTGGGCACAGTTCCTGATGTTCTGCGCGTACAAGTCCACCCGGCGCGGACGCACGTTCACCACGGTGGACCGCTTCTTCCCCTCCTCCCAGATCTGCTCGGCCTGCGGATTCCGTGACGGCCCCAAGCCCCTTCACGTCCGCACATGGACATGCGACGCGTGCGGCAGGATCCACGACCGGGACTGGAACGCCGGCAAGAACGTCCGGTCCGAGGGCCGCCGCATCACAGCGGCGGCCCAGTCACCATCCACCCCCGGACCGGGGGCCCCGGAGAGCAAGCACTCCGGGTAAACGCCTGTGGAGCGCGGTAAGACCCTGGTCGGCAATCAGGGCGCGCGTGTCGAAGCAGGAACCCATCTCAAGCCCCACCATCACAAGCGGAGGGCAGGGAGAGAATCGCCCTCATTCATGGGGGCGAGGAGGTCAAGGGCGGCCCTGGAGCTTCGCCGACGCCGTGCGGGTCGGGGGGAGTTTGCCGTACAGGCGCTTGCCGGGGCATTCCGTCGCGAAGCCGTCCCGGTGGCCCGAGATGACGTTCATCTTGACGTTCGTGCCCTTGGCGTAGAGGTTGCCGCCACCCGACTTCAGGGTCGTCTTCGCGCGCGGGTCCCGGCCGAAGAGGCCGAGCTTCCAGGCCGTGAGGCGGGCGACCGCGTCGACCGCCACCGCCGGCGGGGCCGTGGAGGAGTAGGAGCCGAGCACCGCGATGCCCATGCTGTCCGTGTTGAAGCCCATGGTGTGCGCGCCGAGCACGGGCTTGGAGACTCCGCCCGCGCGGCCCTCGTAGACCGTGCCGCACTTGTCGACGGCGAAGTTGTAGCCGAGGTCGCGCCAGCCGCTGCTGAGCACGTGGTAGCGGTACAGGCTGCGGATCACCGCCGGGGCGTCCTTGCAGGCGTAGTTGTTGCCGGAGGCGCTGTGGTGGACGAAGGCCGCCTTCACCGTGTTCGTGTAGACGAAGGCCCTCTCGCGCAGTGACTCGTCCGCGCCCCACCCCTTGCGGGTGACGATCCGCGGGCGCGGGCCGATGTACGGGGCGGCCGCCGCGGTCAGCTCTCCGTCGCTCGCGAAGATCGCGTCGGCGGTGGAGTCGGCCTTGTTCAGCTCGGTGATCTCGTTCGCGCCGAGCGGGGCGTGGGGCACGTTCGCGGCGGAGGACTCGGCCATCTCCATCGTCATGCCCGGCGCCACCACCTCGCCCTTGTCGTCGCCCTCGGGTCCGCTGTTCTTGCCGTCCGCCGGCCCGGCGGGCCGTTCCGCGCCCGGGTCGACGAGTTCGATCCGCAGGCCCGAGGGCAGCCGGGCCGGCGCGCGGGTGGCCGGATTGGCCGAAGTGCCCGGGGCGGCCGGGGTGCCCGGTTCCGCCTGGACGCGGACCTCCACTCCGTCGGACTCGCCGACCCACAGCGGGGCGGTGGCTCCGCGGACCCGGCCGGAGTCGCGTTCCGCCGCGTCGAGGTCGGCCGCGTGCTCGCTGTTGTGGATCTCGACGTCCTGCCAGTCGGACCAGGTCCCGGTCCTGGTCGAGCGGGTACGGACCTGGACCCGGCCGTGGAGTTCGGTGGCGACGTCGTCCCAGACGACGCCGACCAGCGAGAACGTCTTGACCTCGCGGGCGGCCAGGCCCTGCGTTTCGGGGACGCGGGGCGAGGCGCTCGTGCCGGGGACACCGGGGCTGCGGTCCGCCACGGGTCCCAGGGGGACGAGCGGCAGGGACTGGGTGGACCCGGCTGGGGTGACGGGGGCGACCGCGCCCGGGGCGGGGGCGGCCAGGGCCGGAGTGGGGAGCGCGAGGGGCAGGGCCAGTGCGGCAGCCGTCGCGACGCCGATCGAGGAAGCAAGGAATCCACGCATGAAAAGGATGGTGAGCACCCGCACCACCCGGCGCCATCCGAGAACTGACGCTCCGTCCGGCGTCCCCCACGTACCCCTCCCCCGTACGGCGGAGCCGGGGGCCGCCGTACGGGGGACGGGCCCGCGTACCCTGTGCCGGGTGAACGCCACTGACCGCACCCCTGCCGACCTGCTGCGATCCGCGCTCGCCGCCGATCCGGGCCGCCCGCTCGTCACCTTCTACGACGACGCCACCGGCGAGCGCGTCGAATTGTCCGTCGCGACCTTCGCCAATTGGGTGGCCAAGACCGCCAATCTGCTCCAGGGCGACCTGGGCGCCGAGCCCGGGGAACGGCTCGCGCTGCTGCTCCCGGCGCACTGGCAGAGCGCCGCCTGGCTGCTGGCCTGCGCCTCGGTCGGGGTCGTCGCCGAGGTGGACGGCGATCCGGCCGGCGCGGATCTCGTCGTCAGCGGGCCGGACGGCCTGGAGCGGGGCCTGGCGTGCGACGGCGAGCGCGTGGCGCTCGCGCTGCGGCCGCTGGGCGGGCGCTTCCCGCACGCGCCGGCCGGATACGCGGACTACGCGGTGGAGGTGCCCGGGCAGGGCGACCGCTTCGCGCCCTTCGTCCCGGTCGACGCGGACGGCCCCGGGCTGGTCGTCGGCGGCGAGGAGCTCTCGTACGCATCGCTCACCACCCGCGCCCGGGAGGACGCGGCGAAGCTCGGCATCGGCGAGGGCTCGCGGGTGCTGACCGGGCTCGGCTACGACACCTGGGAGGGACTCTCGGCCGGGCTCTACGCTCCGCTGGCCGCGGGCGCGTCCGTGGTGCTGTGCCGGAACCTGGACCAGCTGTCGGCGGACGCGCTGGCGCAGCGGATCGAGAGCGAGCGGGTCACCCACACGGTCTGATGTCCGTGCGGTCCCCCGTCACCCACACTGCTCAATCGCGGTAACCGGCGATTTGTCACCCATATGGCCCTAGACACACCCCTGCCCCCAGGCTGCTCCGGCGGCCCGGGGGCAGGATCGGCAGTGGCCGTGCTCACCCGTACGGCTGCCTGATCCGAAAGAGGCGACCCGAAGTCACAGCGGCGAGGGGACGGACGCCAGTGAGGGACAGCGCGGGCATACCGGGCGGGACCGAGGCGGCACGCTCCAAGCGGCCCCGGCGGAGCCGCAGGCGTCGGCTGCTGCGCTGGCTCGGGCTCGGGGCCGCCTTCCTGGTGCTGGCGGGGGCGGCGACCGGCTGGTGGCTCTACACCAAGCTCGACGGGAACATCACCGAGGACACCTCGGCGTCGGCCGAGCTGCGGCGCTACGAGCGCGACCGCCCGGCGTACGTCGCCACCGGCGCCCAGAACATCCTGCTGATCGGCTCGGACTCGCGCTCCGGCAAGGACAACGCCCGCTACGGGCAGGACAGGGGCACCCAGCGCTCGGACACCACGATCCTGCTGCACCTGCCGCGGGACCGCAGGAGCGCGACCGCCGTGTCGATACCCCGGGACCTGATGGCGGACATCCCCGCCTGCCTGACGACGGACGGGAGCCGCACCGAGGAGCGGTTCGCGCAGTTCAACTGGGCGTTCCAGTGGGGCGGGGCCGCCTGCACGATCCGTACCGTGGAGCGGCTCACGGGGATCCGGATCGACCACCACATGGTGATCGACTTCGGCGGGTTCAAGAAGATGGTCGATGCCATCGGCGGGGTGGAGGTCTGCCTCAAGGAGCCGATGGACGACGCCGAGGCCAAGCTGAAGCTGGCCGCCGGGCGCCAGACCCTCCGGGGCGAGGAGGCCCTCGGCTTCGTCCGGGCCCGTTACAGCCTGGGGAACGGCAGTGACACCGAACGGATGGAGCGCCAGCAGCAGTTCCTGGGCTCGCTCGTCGACAAGGTGCAGAGCAACGGGGTTCTGCTCAATCCGGCCCGGCTGTACCCGCTGCTGGACGCGGCGACCTCCTCCGTGACCACGGACCCGGGGCTGGCCTCGCTGCGCGACCTGTACGAACTCGTACGGGGCATCAGGGACATACCGACCGATCAGGTCAAGTTCCTGACCGTGCCCCGGCGGCCGTACGCCGCCGACCCGAACCGGGACGAGCTGGCGGAGCCGGACGCGGCGCGGCTGTTCGATCAACTGCGGACGGACAAGCCGGTGACGGTCGCCCCGCCGAAGCCCGCGCTCCCGGCCGGTCCGTCGACCGGTCCGGCGACCGGCACGCCCACCGGCACGCCCACCGGCACGCCGACCGGCACGCCGACCGCCACGGCGACGGCCGCGACACCGGACCCGGCCGGCGCGGGAACCACCACGCCCCCCGCACCCGTCCCCACCTTTACCGGGACCACGGCGGGCAACGCCGACTGCCGGTAAAGCAATCCCAAAAGCCGGTGACCGAACCGAGTGGGATGGGCGCTTCGCCCCGTTATAAGGGGAGTGGAATTTGTCACCAGCATGGTTTGCGGCCGAACAGGGCGGATAAGGTGAGCGATCCGGTGCCCGGCCGGACCAGAGACCGGGCGCCAGCAGCCGGATCGTTGACCGTGCGCCTGGGGGAGGCGCGTCGCGAGGCACCCGACGGAGGACTCGAGCAACCGTGGATGCGCAAAGCCGTGGGCGAGCAGACGAAATCGACCCCGCAGACCAGTGGGTGCTCAACCCCCGCACCGGCAACTACGAACTGCGACTGGGTGACTCCGCAGCGCAGCAACGGCCCACGGTCGCCGCGCCGCGCAGATCCAGGTCGACCCCCACCGCCCCCACCAGCCCTTCCCCGGCCGTACCGAAGCCGCGGCGCGGCGACGGCCCGCCCGGCCGGCGCGGCGGCCGCCCCCGCAAGGGCGGAGGCGGCGGACGCCGCAAGAAGGCGCTGGTCATCACCAGCCTGACGCTGGCGTTCCTGCTGGCCGGCGGCGCCACCGCGGCGTACCTCTACTACGACCACCTGAACGGCAACCTCAGCGTCACCGATGTCGCGGGCGCGGGCACCGGCGGGTTCAAGAAGGACCAGGCCATCAACATCCTGGTCATCGGCACCGACAAGCGCAGCGGCGCCGGCAACGAGGGTTACGGGGACAAGGACAGCGTCGGCCACGCCGACACCACGATCCTGTTCCACATCGCCAAGGACCGCAGCAACGCCACCGCGCTGTCCATTCCGCGCGACCTGATCACCGACATCCCGTCCTGCCCGACGAAGCAGCCCGACGGATCGACGAAGGAGATCCGCGGCACGAAGGGCACGCGCTTCAACACCAGCCTGGGTCAGGAGGGGCGCGACGCGGGCTGCACGATGCGCACGGTCAAGGGCATCACCGGAATAGAGATCGACAACTTCATGATGGTCGACTTCAACGCGGTGAAGACCCTGAGCACCGCGGTCGGCGGGGTGCCCGTCTGCCTGGACAAGGACGTCGACGACGAGGACTCCAAGCTCAAGCTGACCAAGGGCGAGCACAAGCTGGCGGGTGAGGAGGCCCTCGCCTTCGTACGGACCCGGCACGCCTTCGGCAACGAGAGCGACCTGGACCGGATCAAGACCCAGCAGCAGTTCCTCGGCTCGATGATGCGCGAGATGAAGTCGAAGGAAACGCTGACCAGTCCGAAGAAGTTCTTCTCGCTCGCGGAGGCGGCCACCAAGTCGCTGACCGTGGACCAGGGTCTGGGATCCATCAACAAACTCACCGATCTCGCAGGCGAGTTGAAGGACATCGACCTCAAGAACATCACCTTCACCACCCTGCCGGTGCTCGACAACCCGGCCGAGAAGGTCAAGGCGACGGTCGTGATCAACCCGGCTCTGGCCGACCCGCTGCTGCAGATGATCCGGGGGGATGTCTCGCTCACCGAGGTCGAGAAGAAGGAGCAGGCGCAGAAGGAGGCGGCCGACGCCGACGCGAAGGCCAAGCAGGACGCGCTGCTCCAGGGCAACCGGGCCCCCGCGGCGGACGTACGCGTGGACGTCTACAACGGCGGTGGCCCCAAGGGCGCCGCCTCCACCACGCTGAGCTGGCTCCAGAACACCAAGGGCATGAACAAGGCCAGCAACCGCGGCAACGCGCCGGCGAAGGTCGGCGCCACGCAGCTGGAGTTCGCGCCCAACCAGGCCGACCAGGCCCGGGCGCTGGCGGACGCATTGGGGCTGCCGGTCACCGCGCTGAAGATGGGGACTGCGGACGCTGCGGCGAAGACGCCGATGAAGCTGACGCTGGGTCCGGACTTCCAGCAGCCGGGCGCCCCGCTGGCGGCCCCGGCTCCGCAGGAGCTGCCCGAGGACGTGCAGCAGGCCCAGGCCGACAAGGCCGTCTGCGCCAAGTAACGGGGCATGGCCGGTCATTACCGGCAGATCATCGACCAAGAAGGATCTTGAGGGGGACGTGTGAGGCACAGCAGCGTGCGAGGGGAGGGGGCGACCGCCCAGGCCGCCGGGGACACCTCCGGCGGCGGCGCGGACGCGCCCGGCTCGGTGCCCGCACAACGGGCCGGCTCCCGGGCCGCCCGCCGCCGGGCGGCAGCGGGCGGCCGTTCGAACAGGCGGGGCCGGCGGCGCGTGCTGCGCTGGGTGGCCTCCGTACTGTCCCTGCTCATACTCGGGACGGGCGCGGCCGGCTACCTGTACTACCGCCATCTCAACGGCAGCATCAAGACGGACGCGCTGAACCTCGGCGAGACCAAACTGGGCGGCTCCAAGCCCAACGCCTTCGGGCAGACCCCGCTGAACATCCTGCTCATCGGCTCCGACGCGCGCGACGACGAGGCGAACCAGTCCCTCGGCGGGGCCAAGAACACCTTCGGCGGCCCGCCGCTGGCGGATGTGCAGATGCTGCTGCACCTGTCCGCGGACCGCAGCAACATGTCCGTGGTGTCCATGCCCCGCGACACGATCCTGATGATGCCCAAGTGCACCGAGCCGGGCGGCAAGGTGCATCCCGCCAGCAAGGGCCTCGTCCAGACGAACGAGTCGCTCCAGCGCGGCGGACCGGGCTGCACGGTCGCCACCTGGATCGAGCTGACCAAGATCCCCATCGATCACTTCATGATGATCGACTTCAAGGGTGTCGTCTCGATGGCGGACGCCATCGGCGGCGTCCCCGTCTGCGTCGAGCAGAACGTGGAGTCCCGCGACCGCGAGGGCAGGGGCTCCGGCCTCAAGCTGCCGAAGGGCGAGAGCGTCATCCAGGGCGAGCAGGCCCTGCAGTGGCTGCGCACCCGCTACGGCTTCGAGGACGGCACGGACATCGGCCGCACCCACGCCCAGCACCAGTACATGAACTCGATGGCCCGCGAGTTCCGCAAGAACGCGAAGCTCACCAACCCGGGCAAGCTCAACAGCCTGGCGCAGGCCGCCATCAAGGCCATGGTCGTGGACGACGGCCTGAACAAGATCGACAAGCTGTTCGACCTCAGTATGGAGCTCAAGAAGGTCCCGCCGGGCCGGATCACCATGACCACCATGCCGTGGTTCTACAGCACGCGGCCCGGCATGGACGGACGCGTCGAGCCGCTGCCGGGCGAGGCCGAGGACCTGTTCCGGATGGTCCGCGAGGACATCGCGCTGGACGGCAAGGGCTCCGGGACCCCGACGGACGGTGCCTCACCCTCGCCGGGCGCCTCCGCGAGCCCGGGCGCCCCGAACGCCGCGAGCTCCCCGGCCCAGCCGTCCCTCGCGCCGGCCGCGCCGCCCGCGAAGATCGCGGTCTCCGTCCGCAACGCCACCAGCGGCAAGGCGGGCGCCGAGACCAGGGTCAAGAACCGGGCGACCGACGTCGCGGCCCTGCTGACCGGCAAGGGCTTCACCAAGGCCACCGCCGAAACCCAGACGGGGGCCGAGGACACCACGGTGGTCCGCTTCGCCACTGACGCCCAGGCCGCCGACGCCACGGCCGTGGCCACCGCGCTCGGCCTGCCGGCCACCGCCGTGCAGAAGTCCGACGAGGTCACCGGGATCGTCCTGTTCGTCGGCAAGGACTGGCGGACCGGCACCGCGCCGACCCCGCCGCCGCCCGCCCCGACCGTGGCCCCGACGTCGGCCCACGCGCTCAACGGCGACAACGACAAGGCCTGCATGGCGATCCAGCCCGGCTTCACCTGGTAGCGGCAGCAGGCACGCGAAAGGGGCCCGGTGCGGCGGCTGTGCAGGTCACAGCCACCGCGCCGGGCCCCTTCGTACGTGTCAGACCTGCGAGGCGCCTTGGTGCGCGGCCGGGCGGCGGCTCGCGATGAGCTTGTTCGCCAGCGCGCGCGGGCTGGTCAGGAAGCCGAAGCCCCAGCACAGGTGCATGGTGGCCAGGGCGACGGGGATCTGCGCCCGGGCCTTCAGCGGGAGGCCCTTGCCCGCCGGGACGGAGCCCACGGCGATCGCCGCGAGGTAGCCGGCCGGGACGGCGAAGCCCAGCGGGCTGACGGTCGCGCCCACCACCACGCCCGCGGCGAGGGCGCAGACGAGGGTCGGCGGGGCCAGGTAGCGCACGTTGATGGAGCCGGAGTGGTAGCGGGCCACCACGTGGCGCCAGCGCCCGTAGTCCTTGTACTGCTTGGCCAGGGCCCGTACGGAGCGCCGCGGGCGGTACTGGACCTTCAGCTCCGGCGAGAACCAGATCAGGCCGCCGGCCTCGCGGATGCGGAAGTTCAGCTCCCAGTCCTGGGCGCGGATGAACTCCTCGTTGTAACCGCCCTGCTGCTCCAGCGCCTCGCGGCGGAAGACACCGAGGTAGACGGTCTCGGCCGGTCCCGCCTGGCCCCCGGTGTGGAAGGGCGCGTTGCCGACGCCGATCTTCGAGGTCATCGCGGCGGCGACGGCCTCTTCCCAGGCGTTCTCGCCCTCGGCGTGCATGATGCCGCCGACGTTCTGCGCGCCGGTCTCCTCCAGGAGGCGGACGGCGGTGGCGATGTAGTTCGGCGAGAGCATGCCGTGGCCGTCTACGCGTACCACGATCGGGTGACGCGAGGCCTTGATGGCGGCGTTGAGCGCCGCCGGGGTCCGGCCGGTGGGGTTCGGGACGGTGTGGACTCGGGGATCCTCGGCGACGAGTTCGGCGGCGATCTCGTCGGTGCGGTCCGTGGAGGGCCCGAGTGCGATCACCACCTCCATCTCGCCCGCGTACTCCTGTTGCAGGATGTGGCGGACGGAATCGCGGAGGTAGTGCTCCTCATTGAGCACCGGCATGATCACCGAGACTGCGGGCTGCTGGGCGGGCATGTGGTCCTTCAAGGTCGGGTATCGGTGTCACGTTACCGCGTACGGGGGAACCGGGTGCGCGCCGAGTGAGCAGTACGGACAGATGCTGATCGTATGGGCCTACTGTTCGGGCGAATCAGCTGATCCGCCCACCGTCCCCTGCTGCCCGCGGAGGTGTCCACCGTGCCCCAGCCGCACCGTCCCCCCCGTCCTGCCAGGGCGCGCCCAGCACTGCGCCGGGGCGATCGCCCCCGGTGGGGGGTGCGGATCGCCGCGGGGGTGTCGGCGGTGGTGCTGGGCTCCGGGGCCATCGGGCACGCCGTGATGACGGGCCTGGACACCGGGATCGAGCGGGTGGACCCCTTCAAGGACATGAAGAACCGCCCGCAGGCCGGGCACGGCGTCAACTTCCTGCTGGTGGGCACCGACGGCCGGGAGAAGATCAGCCCGGAGGAGAAGCGCGAGTACCGCCTGGGCGGGGCGCCGTGCCACTGCACGGACACGATCATGCTGGTGCACCTGTCGGCGGACAAGGAACGGGCGAGCGTGATCAGCCTGCCCCGCGACAGCTACGCCGAGGTGCCCGCGCACCGGGACCTGGTCACCGGCAAGGCGCACAAGCCGCACCCCCTGAAACTGAACGCCGCGTACGCGGAGGGCGGGCCCAATCTGACCGTGCGGACCGTCGAGAACATGACCCGGGTGAAGATCGACCACTACCTGGAGGTCGATTTCACCAGCTTCATGAAGACGGTCGACGCGATGGGCGGTGTGGACATCTGCACGGCCAAGACCATGCGCGACCCGAACACCGGCCTCGACCTGCTGCCCGGCACCCACCGCCTCAGCGGCGGACAGGCCCTGCAGTACGTGCGCTCGCGCCATGTCGACGGGGCCTCCGACCTGGGCCGGATGCAGCGCCAGCAGCGGTTCGTCGCCGCGCTGATCAAGCAGGCGACCGGCGGCGGGGTGCTGCTGAACCCGGTGAAGTTCAAGGAGCTCAGCTCCACCCTGCTCGGCTCGGTCCGGGCCGACCGGGGCTTCGGCTCGGAGCAGATGCTCGCGCTCGGCCAGGCGATGCGGGACTTCACCCCGTCGTCCTCGGAATTCGCCTCGGTGCCCCTCGGCAGCCCGTCGTTCCCGGTCAAGGGCATCGGCTCCACCGTGAAGTGGGACGAGCCCAAGGCGGCCAGGCTGTTCGAGGCCCTGCGCCAGGACCGGCCGCTCGCCCCCGCCCGGCCCGGGAAGAGCGCCGCCCGGCCCGCGGCGGTCCCGGTGGACGTGCCCCCGCAGCAGATCCGGGTCCAGGTGGAGAACGGGACCCGGATCGACGGGCTGGGCGGCCGCGTCGACGCGGCGCTGCGCGCCACCGGCTTCGACACCACGCGGGCCCCGGGCAACGGCGCCAGCCGCGAGGTCAAGCGCACGGTGGTCACCTACGACCCGCGCTGGGACCGCTCGGCCCGGTCGGTGGCGACCGCGCTGCCGGGCAGCGAGCTGCGGGCGGTGGCGGGCCAGGGGCGGACGGTGCAGGTGATCGCGGGCTCGGACTACCGCAAGGTGGTGCCGGTGCGCGCGGAGGACCCGTACCAGGGCGGCGCCGTCGGGGTCGTCTCCGGCGACCAGGTGGTCTGCGGGACCTAGGTGGTCTGCCGGAAACACAGGTGGCCTGCGGGGACCAGGGGTCTAGTCGTCGAAGCCCTGGGCCGCGCGCTCCTCGCGCAGCGCCTTGATCGCCTGGCGGCGGGCGAGCCGGTGGGTGCGGCGGATCTGGGCTTCCTGGTAGCGCCGCTCGTCCTGTTCCGTCTCCGGGACGACGGGCGGGACCGGGCGGGGCTTGCCGTCGGCGTCCACCGCGGCGAAGACGAGGTAGGCGGTGCCGACCTGGGTGGCGGGGGTGGACTCGTTCCACCGCTCCGCGAGGACGCGTACGCCGATCTCCATCGAGGAGCGGCCGGTCCAGTTGCACTGGGCCTTCACGTGCACCAGGTCGCCCACGCGCACGGGCGCGAGGAAGACCATCTCGTCCATGGACGCGGTGACGGCCGGGCCGCCGGAGTGACGGCCGGCCACCGCGCCGGCCGCGTCGTCCACCAGCTTCATGATCACGCCACCGTGCACCGTGCCGAGGAGGTTGGTGTCGTTCGCGGTCATGATGTGGCTGAGGGTCGTACGGGAGGCCGCGGTCGGCTTCCCGGGCAGCTCGCCCGGTATCTGAGTCATACAGATACCTTAGAGCCGTATCAGAGGCATCAGCTTCGCAACAGCCCCGGAACGGATCGGCCCCCGGGCTGTCGGACGACGCGCGCGGGCAGGCATCCTTGTGCGCATGAATGACTGGCCAGAAGGTCGTGACGGCGGGTACGGGCGCGGCAGTGCGCAGCCGCAGCCCGAGGGTGCGCAGCGGATGCGGCACATCCAGCGGCAGCAGCAGCCCCAGCCGCAGCGGCCCCCGCAGCCCCAGCGCCCCGCGCAGCCGGCGCGTCCGTCGGTGCCTCCGCAGCAGGCGCAGGGCCACGACACGTACGGCGGCTACGACAGTGGTTACAACACCGGCCAGGTCTACGGATCGCCCGCCGGCGGCGCCCCGGGCGGCCCGGCGGGTCCCGGCGGGCCCTCGGGTCCCGGGCGGACGCCCGGCCCGGCCCCGGACTGGCGCAAGCGGATCAAGGTCGGCTCGATCGTGCTGGTCTCCGCGCTGCTGGTGACCTCGGTCGCCACCTACTTCTGGGCCGACTCCAAGGTGCGCCGCGAGGTGGACCTCTCCAAGGTCATCGAGCGCCCCAAGGAGGGCGACTGCACGACGTACCTGATCGTGGGCTCCGACAGCCGCGAGGGCATGTCCGACGAGGAGAAGAAGAAGCTCCACACGGGCTCGGCCGAGGGCAAGCGGACCGACTCGATGATGATCCTGGCGAAGTGCTCCAGCGGGAACACCATGATCTCGCTGCCGCGCGACTCGGACGTGGAGATCCCGTCCTTCGTCGGCTCCCAGTCCGGCAAGAAGTTCCCCGCCCAGGGGCGGCGGGTCAAGCTCAACGCGGCGTACGCGGAGGACGGCCCCGAGCTGCTGGTGCGGACGGTGGAGTTCAACACCGGGCTGCGCATCGACCACTACGCCGAGATCGGCTTCGCCGGCTTCGCGAACATCGTGGACGCGCTGGGCGGTGTCGAGCTCGACATCGAGGAGGGCTTCAAGGACGAGAAGTCGGGCGCCGACTTCAAGGCGGGCAAGCAGACGCTGAACGGCGAGCAGTCGCTGGCCTTCGTGCGCACCCGGTACGCCTTCGCCGAGTCGGACCTCCAGCGGACGAAGAACCAGCAGAAGTTCCTGTCGGCGCTCGCCAGTCAGGCGGCGACCCCGTCCACCGTCCTCAACCCGTTCGAGCTCTACCCGCTGCTGGGCGCCGGCCTGGACACCCTCATCGTGGACAAGGACATGGGCCTGTACGACATGGGCCAGATGTTCTTCGCGATGAAGGGCGTCAACGGCGGGGACGGCGTCTCGATGAACATGCCGATCTCCGGGCAGCGCGGCGGCAACCTCGTCTGGGACAAGGCGAAGGTGCAGCAGCTGGTGAAGCAGATCCAGAACGACGAGAAGGTCACCGTCCGCGGGAACTGACCGCGGCGGTGCCCGCTCCCCGGACCCGTGACCGGTCACCCGTGGCCGGTGACCGGTGACCTGTATCAGGCGTCCGGGGAGAAGCGGATGGCGGCGGCGGGCAGCTGCGCCTCGCACCACACCCGGGCTCCGGCGCGCAGTTCGTTGTCGGCCCCCACGACGGCCCCGTCACCGATGACCGTGCCGTCGAGCACGGTCCGCGCGCCCACGGAGGCGCGGGCTCCGATCAGGCTGGCGCTCAGCTGCGCGTCCGGGCCGATGACGGCGTCGTCGAGGACGATGCAGCCCTGGACGACCGCTCCGGCCTCGATCCGGGCTCCGGCGCCGACCACGGTGCCGCCCGAGAGCTTGGCCCCGGGCGCCACCTGGGCGCCGGGCAGGACCAGGGACTCGCCGCGGCGGCCGGGGACCGCCGGGGAGGAGACGACCCCGCGGACCAGGTCGGCGGAGGCCTGGATGATGGACTCCGGCTTGCCGAGGTCCATCCAGTACGTGTTCTCGGTGACCCCGTGCAGCTTGGCCCCGGAGGCGAGCAGGCCGGGGAACGTCTCGCGCTCCACGGAGACCGGGCGGCCGGCCGGGATGGAGTCGATCACGCTGCGGCGGAAGACGTAGCAGCCGGCGTTGATCTGGTCCGTGATGATCTCTTCGGGGGTCTGCGGCTTCTCGGTGAAGGCCAGCACCCGCCCCTCGGAGTCGGTGGGGACCAGGCCGAAGGCGCGCGGGTCCTCGACCCGGACCAGGTGCAGGGAGACGTCGGCGTCGGCCGCCTCGTGCGATTCGACGAGGCCGGCGATGTCCAGGCCGGTGAGGATGTCGCCGTTGAAGACGAGCACGGAGGAGTCCGGGCCGCCGGTCAGGCGCTGCCCGGCGTTGCGGATGGCGCCGCCGGTCCCGAGGGGCTCGTCCTCGACCACGTATTCGAGGGTGAGGCCGAAGTCGGACCCGTCGCCGAAGTACGGCTCGAAGACCTCGGCGAGGTAGCAGGTGGCCATCACGATGTGCGTGACACCGGCGGCGGCGGCCCTGGCTATCTGGTGGGCGAGGAACGGGACGCCTGCCGTGGGAACCATCGGCTTGGGCGTGTTCACCGTCACGGGACGCAACCGTGTGCCCTGTCCGCCGACCAGCAGGATCGCTTCCGTCATTGCGTTCTCCCCAACCGATTCCGGCGTACGAAGGTCCAAATTTAGCCCATCCGACGGGCCTCCCAAGGCCGCAGCCGTCAGGACGCGAACGGGTTGGCGTGGCCCGGCAGTTGCTGGCCGGGCCGCAGGAAGCGCTGCCGGCCGTGCTCGTCGCGCACCTCGGCGAACCCGGCGTCGGTCAGCCGCTGCGCGATCCGCCGGCGGCGGATCTCACCCAGTTTGAAGGCGCCCGTCAGGAACGCGGCGAGCGCGCCGCCGCCGGCCAGCGCGACGACCGGCTTCCCGGAGACGAGCAGGACGAGGGTCAGGACGACGCACATGCCGTAGCCGACCGCCTTCTGGCGCTTGTCCGCGGCCGCGGCCATGACGTCGAACATGATCCGGTCCTTCATGGCCGCGAAGGACCGCGCCGCGCCGGGGAGCGGCTTCAGCGACCCCTGCCGCATCCCGGGCACCGCTCCGCCGTTCCCCGCCTGCGGGTACGCGGCGATGGTGGCGGCCTCGCGGGCACGCGCCTCGGGGCGCGGGTCCCGGTACATCCGGACCAGGACGAGCGACTTCTTGTGCCCGGTCCGGTACGACTGCCCGTACTCGAATCCGTAGTGCTCCGCCACGTGGGCGAGGGCCGCGATGCGTCCCACGGCCGAACCGGGGCCGATCTCGACGACGTCCTGGCGGGCGATCTGCCGGAGCAGTCCCGATATCTCACGATCTACGGACATCTCTTGTACCCGCCCCAACCCGCGCGCCGACGACTGACCGGCGCACAGCCTAGTGCTGTGACCGGAAAGGTTCACCGGGTCACGGCCCCCGGCACGGCACCTCGCCGCGTTGTCGGACCGCGCCGGTACGTCCAGTACGAGCCGCGGCCCTCCGCCTTGCGATGCCCCGCACCGGACGCCGCGACCCGGCAAACCTTTCCGGCCACAGCACTAGCCACCCGGGCGAGGCATTCGGACGACCCCCGGCCGCGGCCGGGGGTCGTCCGTGTTCGTGCAGGTCAGAGCCCTGTCACTACGGGAGGTTGCGCGCCATGACGATGCGCTGGACCTGGTTGGTGCCCTCGTAGATCTGGGTGATCTTGGCGTCGCGCATCATGCGCTCCACCGGGTAGTCGCGGGTGTAGCCGTAGCCGCCGAGGAGCTGGACGGCGTCCGTGGTGACCTCCATGGCCACGTCGGAGGCGAAGCACTTGGCCGCGGCACCGAAGAAGGTGAGGTCGCCGTCGAGGCGCTCGGACTTGGCAGCGGCCGCGTACGTCAGCTGGCGGGCGGCCTCGATCTTCATGGCCATGTCCGCGAGCATGAACTGCACGCCCTGGAAGTCGCCGATCGGCTTGCCGAACTGCTTGCGCTCCTGGACGTAGCCCTTGGCGTAGTCCAGGGCGCCCTGCGCGATGCCGAGCGCCTGGGCCGCGATGGTGATGCGGGTGTGGTCCAGGGTCTTCATCGCGGTGGCGAAGCCGGTGCCCTCGGCGCCGATCATGCGGTCGGCCGGGATGCGGACGTTGTCGAGGTAGACCTCGCACGTCGGGGAGCCCTTGATGCCGAGCTTCTTCTCCGGGGCGCCGAAGGACACGCCCTCGTCGCTCTTCTCGACGACGAAGGCGCTGATGCCCTTGGAGCGCATCGAAGGGTCGGTGACGGCCATGACCGTGTAGAACTCGGAGACGCCCGCGTTGGTGATCCAGCGCTTGACGCCGTTGAGGACCCAGAAGTCCCCGTCGCGCACGGCGCGGGTCTTCATGCCCGCGGCGTCGGAGCCCGCGTCCGGCTCGGAGAGCGCGTACGAGAACATCGCGTCGCCCTTGGCCAGGGGGCCGAGGTACTTGGCCTTGAGCTCCTCGGAGCCGGAGAGGATCACCGGGAGGGAGCCGAGCTTGTTCACGGCCGGGATGAGGGAGGAGGACGCGCAGACGCGGGCCACCTCCTCGATCACGATCACGGTGGCGAGGGCGTCGGCGCCGGCGCCGCCGTAGGTCTCCGGCACGTGGACGGCGTGCAGGTCGTTGGCGACCAGGGCGTCGAGGGCCTCCTGCGGGAAGCGGGCTTCCTCGTCGACCGCGGCCGCGAACGGCAGGATCTTCGCCTCGGCGAGCGAGCGGACGGACTCGCGGAGCATGTCGTGCTCCTCGGCCGGGCGGTACAGGTCGAAGTCGGCAGAACCCGCCAAGATCTCTCACTCCCCAGGGTGATGCGTGATGCTAACTACCGTTAAGTAACCCAAGCTTAGTGGGCCGGTCACGGATGGCGATATGGACGGCCCACGTGAGTTGCGTGACAGCAGTGGTGAGAGCCGTGGTGCTCCTGGGGACCGTCCCCGCTGGTGGGCCCGACTATGCTCAGTGGCCGCAAACGGCCCCGCACCTCTGGAGCACCCATGGCCCCCCTCAGGATCACTGTGATCGGCACCGGATACCTCGGCGCGACCCACGCCGCGGCGATGGCGGAGCTGGGGTTCGAGGTGCTGGGGCTGGACGTGGTCCCGGAGAAGATCGAGATGCTGGCGTCGGGCCGGGTGCCGATGTACGAGCCCGGGCTGGAGGAATTGCTGGCGCAGCACGTGGCCGGGCTGCCCGGGTCGACGGGGCGGCTGCGGTTCACGACCTCCTGGGAGGAGGTCGGCGCGTTCGGCGACGTCCACTTCGTGTGCGTGAACACCCCGCAGAAGCACGGCGAGTACGCGTGCGACATGAGTTACGTGGACGCGGCCATGGCCTCGCTGGCCCCGCACCTGACGCGGCCGGTCCTGGTCGTCGGCAAGTCGACGGTGCCGGTGGGCTCGGCGGAGCGGCTCGCGGCGAAGCTGGCGGAGCTGTCCCCGGCGGGCGCGGACGTGGAGCTGGCCTGGAACCCGGAGTTCCTGCGGGAGGGCTTCGCCGTGCAGGACACCCTGCACCCCGACCGGATCGTGATCGGCGTACAGGGCGAGCGCGGCGAGAAGCTGCTGCGGGAGGTGTACGAGACCCCGATGTCGGAGGGCACCCCGCTGGTCGTCACGGACTTCCCGACGGCGGAGCTGGTGAAGACCGCCGCCAATTCCTTCCTCGCGACGAAGATCTCCTTCATCAACGCGATGGCGGAGGTGTGCGAGGCCGCCGGCGGTGACGTGGTCAAGCTGGCGGAGGCCATCGGCTACGACGAGCGCATCGGCGCGAAGTTCCTGCGGGCCGGGATCGGCTTCGGCGGCGGCTGCCTGCCGAAGGACATCCGGGCCTTCATGGCGCGGGCCGGTGAGCTGGGTGCCGACCAGGCGCTGACCTTCCTGCGCGAGGTCGACTCCATCAACATGCGCCGCCGCGGGCACATGGTCGAGCTCGCCCGCGAGGCCGTCGGCGGCTCCTTCCTCGGCAAGCGCGTGGCCGTCCTCGGCGCCACCTTCAAGCCGGACTCGGACGACGTACGGGACTCGCCCGCCCTGAACGTGGCCGGGCAGATCCACCTCCAAGGCGGGCAGGTCACCGTCTACGACCCCAAGGGCATGGACAACGCCCGGCGCGTCTTCCCGACCCTCGGGTACGCGGACTCCGCGCTGGCGGCGGCCCGGGGCGCGGAGGTCGTCCTCCACCTGACCGAGTGGCGCGAGTTCCGCGACCTCGACCCGGCGGAACTGGCCGCGGTGGTCACGGACCGCCTCGTCCTGGACGGCCGCAACGCGCTCGACGCCGCGCGCTGGCGGTCGGCGGGCTGGACCTACCGCGCGATGGGCCGCCCCCGCTTCTGAACCCCGGCCGGGCCCTGCCCGCACCCGCGCCTCACACGCCGGCGGGGTTGGATTCAGCCCGTCCGGCCCGGGCCGACCACCGACGGACGGAGTCCGGCGCAGCGGGCCGAAGCCCGGGAGGCGCCCCGGCGCCGAGCGGTGCGAGGGCCGCGTCAAAAAGGGAGACGCCGCGCGCTGGCGGTCGGCGGGCTGGACCTACCGCGCGATGGGCCGCCCCCGCTTCTGAACCCCGGCCGGGCCCTGCCCGGCACCACAACGGAGCCGCGCCCCGTCCCGGATCACCGGGACGGGGCGCGGTGCGTGTCGGCCGCCTTCGCGGGCAGCCCCTAGGCAGGGTTCCTGTGGTGGGCGGCGCGGGAGGTGAATTCCGCGTCGCGCAGGACTCGCTGGGCGTTGCCCCAGGTCAGTAGGGCCAGGTCGGACTCCGGCCAGCCGCGTTCCAGGAGCTCCGCGATCAGCCGGGGGTAGCCCGAGGGGTCGGTCAGGCCGGTGGGGCGGGGGGCGCGGGGCTCGATGCCGAAGGCGGCGCCGAGGCCGACGCTGTGCGGGCCCGCGACGGCCCGTACGTGGTCGAGGTGGTCCGCGACCGTGTGCAGGGAGTCGCCGGTGCGCGCGGTGTCGAAGGCGACCATCGCGAGGCCGTGCGCCTCGCGCAGCGCGAGCAGGACCTCGTCGGGCACGTTCCCCGGATGCGGGTTCAGCGCGGCCGCGGCCGTGTTCGAGATGACCACCGGGGTCTTGGAGGCCCCCGCGATCTGGCAGGCGACCGCCGGGGGGCAGCCGGTGAGGTCCAGCAGCATCGCGAGCCGGTTCGCCTCGCGGACCACCTCGTGGCCGAAGGCGGTCAGCTCCTCCCGCGCCCAGGGCGCTCCCGCGGGCGCGAGGATCCGTACGCCCAGCGTGTGGAAGGCGCGCAGGACGCCCAGGGAGTCCGTCAGCGTGCGGCCGGGCACGGGGCCCAGGAACGAGGCGATCCGGCCCCGGTTGCGGGCGTCCGCCATGTCGTCGGCGCTGAGCGCCAGGCTCAGGCTGTCGGGGTAGCGGCGGAGCAGGGCCAGCGCCACGTCGATCTGTTCCAGGGTGTCGGAGACCACCTGGTCATCACTCGACGGCACGAGAAGGGACCAGAACTGGGCCCCCACTCCCCCGGCGCGCAGCCGCGGGATGTCGGTGTCGACACCGGTGTCGGGGGTGTCGATGTCGTGGTACGGGCTCTGGCGCAGGGTCCAGACGAGGGTGTTGCACCCGTCCGCGACGGGATGGACGGACAGCAGCGCGGCGGCCCGGTCGAGGGCGCCGACCACTGCCGTGAGGTCAGTTGCAGGGAGGTCTTCGGCTCCGATGCCCACGGAGTGGGGTTCATCCTGCAGGTCGGCCATGGCTTTGGCTCCGTCTCGGCGGCAGCAGGGAGAGATGCTGCCACCGTGACACGTGGGACTCGGGGGCCGCCCGGCAGGTGTGGCATTCGGGTGTAACCCGCAGGTCGCACCCGAACGCCACACCCGGTCGTCACACCGGTTCGTCGCACCCGGCCGGAAGGCCCTGGATCACCGCGTTCGACGGGCCCCGGGACGCCGACAGCTCCCGCGCCACCGCTTCCGCGTCGCGCAGCACCCGTACCGCGTTGGACCAGGTCAGCTTCGCCAGGTCGGCCTTGGACCAGCCGCGCGCCAGCAGCTCGGCGACCAGGTTCGGGTAGCCGGCCACGTCGTCCAGGCCGGACGGGGTGAAGGCCGTGCCGTCGTAGTCCCCGCCGATGCCGATGTGGTCGACCCCGGCCACCTCGCGCATGTGGTCCAGGTGGTCGGCCACCGTGGCGGCCGTCGCCATCGGGCGCGGACGCTCCGCCTCGAAGGCCCGGTGCAGGGCCATCGCCTCGGGCGTGGTGTCCAGGTGGTGGAAGCCGTGCGCCCGCAGGTTCTCGTCCGCGGCCAGGGTCCACTCGACCGCCGCCGGGAGGATGAACTTCGGGACGAAGGTGGCCATCGCCACCCCGCCGTTGGCCGGCAGCATCGCCAGCACGTCGTCCGGGATGTTGCGCGGGTGGTCGCACACCGCCCGCGCCGAGGAGTGCGAGAAGACCACCGGCGCGGCCGAGACGGCGAGCGCGTCGCGCATCGTCGTCGCCGCCACGTGCGAGAGGTCCACCAGCATGCCGACGCGGTTCATCTCGCGGACGACCTCGCGGCCGAAGTCCGTCAGACCGCCGTGCCGGGCCTCGTCGGTCGCCGAATCCGCCCAGTCGATGGTGTCGTTGTGCGTGAGCGTCATGTACCGCACGCCCAGCTGGTGCAGGGCGCGCAGCGTGGCGAGCGAGTTGTTGATGGAGTGGCCGCCCTCGGCGCCCATCAGCGAGGCGATCCGGCCGTCGGCGCGGGCCGCCTCCATGTCGTCCGCCGTCAGCGCCCGTACGAGGTCGCCGGGGTAACGGTCGATCAGCTGGGCGACGACGTCGATCTGCTCCAGGGTGGCGCTGACCGCCTGGTCACCGGCGTAGTCGGAGCGGACGTAGACGGACCAGAACTGCGCGCCGACCCCGCCGGCGCGCAGCCGGGGGATGTCGGTGTGCAGGTGGGCGGACTGGTCGCCGCCGATGTCCCGTTGCGCCAGGTCGTAGCGCACCTGCTGACGCAGCGCCCAGGGCAGGTCGTTGTGGCCGTCCACGACGGGGTGCTCGGCCAGCAGCTCGCGCGCCTCGTCCAGGCGCTGCGCCGCGCTCACTTGCCGAATCCGAAGGAATCCGCGCTCGCGACCTTCGTACGCAGCCGCTTGCCCTTCTCGGTGGCCTGGTCGTTGAGCTCCTGCTGGAATTCGCGCATCCGGGCCAGCAGCTCCGTGTCGTGCGCGGCCAGCATCCGTACCGCCAGCAGCCCGGCGTTGCGCGCCCCGGCCACGGAGACGGTGGCGACGGGAACCCCGGCGGGCATCTGGACGATCGACAGCAGCGAGTCCATGCCGTCGAGGTACTTCAGCGGCACCGGCACGCCGATGACCGGCAGCGGGGACACCGAGGCGAGCATGCCGGGCAGGTGGGCGGCCCCGCCCGCGCCCGCGATGATCGCCTTCAGGCCGCGGTCGGCGGCCTGCTCCCCGTACGCGATCATCTCGCGCGGCATCCGGTGCGCGGAGACGACGTCGACCTCGTAGGGGATCTCGAACTCGTCGAGGGCCTGGGCGGCGGCCTCCATGACGGACCAGTCCGAGTCGGAACCCATGACGATCCCGATGACGGGGGCTGCGGTGGAGGTGCTCATTCCGTGACCGTTCCTCTGAGGTAGTCGGCAGCGTGGCGTGCGCGCTCCAGCACATCGTCCAGGTCGTCGCCGTAGGTGTTGACGTGGCCGACCTTGCGACCGTGTTTCACGTCCTTGCCGTACATGTGGATCTTGAGTTGCGGGTCGTGGGCCATGCAGTGCAGGTACGCCGCGTACATGTCGGGGTAGTCCCCGCCCAGCACGTTCGCCATGACCGTCCACTTGGCGCGGGGGCGCGGGTCGCCCAGCGGGAGGTCCAGGACCGCCCGTACGTGGTTGGCGAACTGGGAGGTCACGGCCCCGTCCTGGGTCCAGTGGCCGCTGTTGTGCGGGCGCATGGCCAGCTCGTTGACCAGGATCCGGCCGTCGGTGGTCTCGAACAGCTCCACGGCCAGGTGGCCGGTCACGCCGAGTTCCTGGGCGATGCGCAGGGCCAGGGCCTGCGCCTCGCCCGCCAGGGCCTCCGAGAGGTTCGGGGCGGGGGCGATCACCGTGTCGCAGACCCCGTCCACCTGGACGGACTCCACGACGGGATAGGCCACGGCCTGGCCGTGCGGAGAGCGGACGATGTTGGCCGCGAGCTCGCGGACGTAGTCGACCTTCTCCTCCGCGAGGACCGGGACGCCCGCCTTGAAGGGGGCCTCCGCGTCCTCGGGGGCGCGGACGAACCACACGCCCTTGCCGTCGTAGCCGCCGCGCACGGTCTTGAGGATCACGGGGAACCCGCCCACCTCGTCCGCGAAGGCCGCCACGTCGACCGGATCGCTCACGATCCGGTGGCGGGGGCTGGGCGCGCCGATCTCGTCGAGCTTGGCGCGCATCACCCCCTTGTCCTGGGCATGCACCAAAGCATCGGGCCCCGGGCGGACGGGGATGCCGTCCGCTTCCAGGGCCCGCAGGTGCTCCGTGGGTACATGCTCGTGGTCGAAAGTGATCACGTCGCAGCCGCGCGCGAAGGCACGCAACGTCTCCAGGTCGCGATAGTCGCCGATGACGACGTCGCTCACCACCTGGGCCGCCGAGTCCTGCGGGGTGTCACTGAGGAGCTTGAATCTGATGCCGAGGGGGATACCCGCCTCGTGGGTCATGCGGGCGAGCTGACCGCCGCCGACCATGCCGACTACCGGGAACGTCACTCCTCCAGGGTATCCGCCGGTATTCCGCCATCCGGACGTGACCCTGGCTCGGACGTGCCGGTGTGCCGTGCGTCGCACGGTGTCCAAAGGCACAGACGGGTCACAGGGGGGACACTTAACATGGGTGGGTTGACGGAAAGACCGGACGCCCCGTGCAGGGGCGGTGACCGACAGGACTGGCCTACTGATGAGCACGCCGGGGAACGGATCTGTCCTCGAACGCGTACGCGGCCTCGTGCGGGAGGTCGCGAAGTTCGGGGCGGTCGGCGGTCTGGGTGTGCTGGTCAACCTGGGTGTCTTCAACCTGATCCGCAGCACGACCGAGCTCCAGGTGGTCCGTGCGAGCGTGATAGCCACGGTCGTGGCCATCGCCACGAACTACCTCGGCTTCCGCTACTTCGCCTACCGGGACCGCGCCCAGAGCGGCCGCACCCGCGAGCTGGCCCTGTTCGTGGCCTTCAGCGCGATCGGGCTGGTCATCGAGAACGGCGTGCTCTACACGGCCACCTACGGCTTCGGCTGGGACGGCCCGGTCGCGAGCAACGTCTTCAAGTTCATCGGCATCGGCACCGCCACCGTCTTCCGCTTCTGGTCGTACCGGACCTGGGTCTTCAAGGCCCTGCCCGTGCCCCTCACCGCAGCCGAGCCGATGCCCGAGCCGGCGCCGCTGCCCAAGCCGGAGCGCCACCCCGAACCGGCGCCCGAGCCGGAGCCGGAGCCCGCGAACAACTAGGTCCGGTGCCCGCCGGTTGTGGCGGGGCCGGGTGTGCGGCGGGGCGTCCCCGCAGGGCGCCGAACGCACCACCGCCGCACTCCCCGACCCCTCGCACGTTCGGCGCCCGAGGAGACGCCCCGGCGCGCGCCCGGCCCCGCCGCAACCGGCCCCCGCCACAACCGGCCCCACCGCACCGCCAGCGCCAGCGCTAGCGCACCGTGGTCTCGGTCTCGGGCTCGGACCGCTCCGGCGCCGTCCGGCTGAGGAACAGCGCGAAAACCGGCGGCTGCGTCTGGAGCAGCTCCAGGCGCCCGCCGTCCGCCTCCGCGAGGTCCCGGGCGACCGCGAGGCCGATGCCGGTGGAGTTGCGGCCGCTGATGGCCCGCTCGAAGATCCGGTTGCCGAGGTCCGGCGGGACCCCCGGCCCCTCGTCCGTGACCTCCAGCACCGCCTGGTTGCCGATCACCCGGGTGCGCAGCGCGACCGTGCCGCCCCCGTGCATCAGGGCGTTCTCCACCAGGGTGGCCAGGACCTGCGAGACCGCTCCCGGGGTGCCCACGGCCCGTACGCCCTGCTTTCCGGAGCGCACGATGGCCCGGCCCGCGCTGCGGTAGGCCGGCCGCCACTCCTCCACCTGCTGTTTGACGACCTCGTCCAAGTCGAAGGGGACCGCCGAGCCCGTCCGCGGGTCCCGCGAGTTCGTGAGCAGCCGCTGCACCACGTCCGTGAGCCGCTCCACCTGGGTCAGGGCGATCGTCGCCTCCTCCCGCACGGTCTCCAGGTCGTCGGTGACCGTGATCTCCTCCAGCCGCATGGACAGCGCCGTGAGCGGGGTGCGCAGCTGGTGCGAGGCGTCCGCGGCCAGCCGCCGCTCGGCGGTGAGCATCCGGCCGATCCGCTCGGCGCTGGAGTCCAGTACGTCCGCGACCCGGTCGAGCTCGGGGACCCCGTAGCGCCGGTGCCGGGGCCGCGGGTCGCCCGATCCGAGCCGCTCGGCAGTCTCGGCCAGGTCGGTGAGCGGGGAGGCCAGCCGGTTCGCCTGCCGTACGGCGAGCAGTACGGCGGCCACGACGGCCAGCAGCGCCACCGCGCCGACCACGGCCAGGGTCCGCCCGACCTCCTTGGTGACGGTGGAGCGGGACTCCTCGACGACCACGACCTCGCCCTGCTCGCCGCGGGCGGTGCCCCGGATGACGCTGTCGGGGATGGCTGCGCCCACCTCGACGGTCGGCTGTCCGGGGATCGTGATCCGCGCGTAGTGGCCGGCGTCCAGCTGTTCGGCGAGGGCGACGGGGTCGACCGGCTTCTTCTCCAGGACGTTCGCCTCGACGATGCCCACCAGGCGCAGCGCCTCGGACTCGATCCGGTCCTGGGCGCTGCTGGTGATCGTCCGGGTCTCCACGATGACGAGGGAGACGCCGAAGACGGCGATCACGACGAGCACCACGGCGAGCGTGGAGTTGATCAGGCGGCGGCGCATGGCTCAGAGGATGCCTTAGGGAGTCGGTTCAGCTCTTCTCGAAGCGGAAGCCGACGCCCCGGACGGTGGCGATGTAGCGGGGGTTGGCGGCGTCGTCGCCCAGCTTCTTGCGCAGCCAGGAGATGTGCATGTCGAGGGTCTTGGTGGAGGACCACCAGGTGGTGTCCCAGACCTCGCGCATGAGCTGGTCACGGGTGACGACCCGGCCGGCGTCGCGCACCAGGACCCGCAGCAGGTCGAATTCCTTGGCCGTGAGCTGGAGCTCCTCCTCCCCCATCCAGGCGCGGTGCGATTCGACGTCGATCCGCACACCGTGGGTGGCGGGGGCCTGGGAGTTCTCGGCGGCGCCGCGCCGCAGCAGGGCCCGGACCCGGGCCAGCAGCTCGGCCAGCCGGAAGGGCTTGGTCACGTAGTCGTCGGCGCCGGCGTCCAGTCCGACGACCGTGTCGACCTCGTCCGCGCGGGCGGTGAGGACCAGGATCGGGAAGCCGTGACCCTCCGCGCGCAGCCGGCGGGCGACCTCCAGCCCGTCCATGCCCGGCAGGCCCAGGTCCAGGACGACGAGATCGACGCCGCCCTGCAGTCCCGCGTCCAGGGCGGTGGGGCCGTCCTCCCGCACCTCGACCTCGTACCCCTCCCGGCGCAGGGCGCGGGCCAGGGGTTCCGAGATGGATGCGTCGTCCTCGGCGAGCAGTACACGCGTCATGTGGGTGATGGTAGTCCGCAGTGACCGGATCGATAGGCCTGCCGTCAGCGCCCTCTCTATCTGGGCTTATGAACCACTAACCGCCTTCGAATACGGTCGAACGGTTCCCGGCTCGCCTGTGATCCATCTCTCAAGTCCTTTCAAATGCCGCAGTGTCGTGTCGTATGGTGGCGAGACGCCTGATGCACTACCTCGGGGACCTTTGTGCCGAAAAGCGCGCCGAAGGTCTCCATTTCTGTCCTGACCGGGCAAGCAGTCTTGATGGACTCCTCTGTCCGGGCTTGATGACAGTGAATGACCTATGGGCCGGGCCCCTCGCGCGATGTGCGCGGGCGGGCGTGGATCCCGGTTACGGATGTTCCTTCGCTCCCACCCCACGGGGGCGAGACCCCCAGGCGTGGGGTGGGAGATCCGTCGCCGGTGCCGGCCACCCCCCACCGGGCGCGGATGAGCTCACAAAGCGAAGCGTCCCGAGCAAGCAAGGATCGACCATGGCTTCCAGCCTGACGAGGGACCCGGCGGATCCGTCCGCCGAGAAGACCTTCTTCGGACACCCCCGTGGCCTGGCCACTCTGTTCATGACCGAGATGTGGGAGCGCTTCTCCTACTACGGCATGCGCGCACTTCTCGTCGTTTACATCCTGTCGGGCGGTCCCGACGCGGCGGAGGGCAGCCAGGCCGGCGGCCTCGCCATGCGGACCGCCGTCGCGACGGCGATCTACTCCGTCTACGTGGCCATGGTGTACCTCATGGCCCTGCCCGGCGGCTGGTTCGGCGACCGCGTCTGGGGTGCCCGCAAGACGGTCACCATCGCCGGCGGCGTGATCATGGCGGGCCACTTCGCGCTCGCCGTCCCCGGCCAGGCGATGTTCTTCGTCGGCCTCGCGCTGGTGGCGATCGGTTCCGGCCTGCTGAAGGCCAACATCTCCACGATGGTCGGCCACCTCTACGACGGTCCGCAGGACCCGCGCCGTGACAGTGGCTTCACGCTCTTCTACGTGGGCATCAACCTCGGCGCCTTCGTCGCTCCGCTCGCCATCGGCACGGTCGGCCAGACCGTCAACTGGCACCTGGGCTTCGCCATGGCCGGCCTGGGCATGGCGCTGGGTCTGGCCCAGTTCCTGGTGGGCACCAAGCACCTGAGCCCCACGAGCAGCCTGGTCCCGAACCCGCTCTCCGTCCAGGAGCGCAACGCGATCATCGTCAAGCTGGCCGCGGCCGTCGGCATCATCGCCCTCTTCTACGCGGTCGTCGCCTACGCCGGCATGTTCACGCTGAACTGGGCCATGGTCCCGCTGACGATCGCGGGTCTGCTGATCCCGATCGGCGTGCTCGTCCGCATCAAGCGCGACAAGGACCTCTCGGCGCCCGAGCAGTCGAAGATGACCGGCTACATCTGGTTCTTCGTCGCCGCCGCCGTCTTCTGGATGATCTACGACCAGGGTGGTTCCACGCTGGCCGCGTTCGCCGAGACCAAGTCCGCGAACACGCTCTTCGGCTTCGACTTCCCGTCGACCTGGTTCCAGTCGCTGAACCCGCTCTTCGTGATGTCCCTGGCCCCGGTCTTCGCCTGGCTGTGGATCTGGCTGGCGCGCAAGAACCAGGAGCCGACGACCATCGTGAAGTTCGCGATGGCCCTGGTCCTGGTCGGCGGCTCGTTCTTCGTCTTCGTCGTGCCGATGGGCATGGCGGGCGACGGCGGCAAGGTCAGCCCGATGTGGCTCGTCTCGATCTACATGATCCAGACGATCGCCGAGTTGTGCCTGTCCCCGGTGGGTCTGTCCGTCACCACGAAGATGGCTCCGCAGAAGTACGCGAGCCAGATGATGGGTGTCTGGTTCCTCGCGGTCACCGCGGGTGACTGCACCACCAGCCTCCTGTCGATCGCCGGTGTGGACCTGAACGGCACCACGATCATCGCCGCGCAGGCCGCGCTGGCGGCGCTCGCGGGCTTCGCGATCTACATGTACCGCAAGAAGGTCCAGACGATGATGGGCGACGTCCGCTGACGCACCCCCTCACGACGGGACGGCCCGGCACACCGCGAGGTGTGCCGGGCCGTCCCTTTGCGTTTCCGCTCGTGCTCGTGCCGGTGTTCTCCGCGGGTTACCGGGTGCCGCGCAGGCGGCGCCACGGGGTGAAGGTGAACACCGCGCCGCCGAGCAGGATCACCGTGCCGGCGACCAGGGCCAGGGCCTTGATGCCGCCCTCGTCCTCCGCGCCGGTCTCGGCGAGGTTGCCCGAGGTGGTGCTGCCGGTGCCGGAGGTCGAGGAACCGGATCCGCCCGCCTGAGCGGTGGTGTCCAGTTCCAGCGAGACGCCGCTGCTGGTGGCCTTGCAGGGGACGTTGATCGGTGTGGAGCCCGGGGCCATCGTGACGTCGATCGTCAGCTGGTCCGGGCTCAGCGTGACCTTGCCGGTCTTCCCCGGCTTGTAGGTGCCGGTCATGTCGCTGAGGCTGACCGGAGCCTTGTCGGGGATCGGCTCCGCGTTGGCGGGGCCGGCGACCTTGACCGTGCCGCTGTCCGCCCCGCCGAGCTTCACGTTCATCGAGGGCTTGAGGGCTCCCGCGGGCAGGGCCATGGGCGCGGCCATCGCGCCCTTGGCCGTCTTGACCGTCAGGTCGTAGCTGCCGCCGTTCTTCTTGGCGTTGATCGTGACCGGGGTCTTGATGCCCCCCGGGACGACCGGCCCGCAGTCGAAGGCCACCTCGACGGCCTTGCCCGGGAAGTCGGTCTGGCCGCCGCTTCCGCCGGTGGACCCGCCGGAGGCGGTGCCACCGCTCGTGGACCCGCCGCTGGTGGACCCGCCGCTCGTGGACCCGCCGTTCGTCGTACCGCCGCTCGTGGTCCCGCCGTTCGTCGTACCGCCACTGGAGCCGGCGGACACGTCGATGGTGGCCCCGCCCGTCACCTCCCCCATCGGCGCGCACTTGGTGACGAAGGTGCCGAAGGAGAAGGTGACGGCGACCTCGTACTTGCCGGGAGTCAGGGTGATCTTGCCGGCCTTGGTCAGCTTCAGCTTGCCCTTCATGGTGGACATCTGCATCGGGGCCTTCTTGGGGATCGGCGGGTTCTTCTTCTCCCCGACGACCTTCAGCTCGCCGCCACCGCCGCCCACCGTGATCCAGCCGGTGGGCTGGACCGCGTCCTTCGGGATGTCCATCAGGTCCGTGTTGTTCGAGGCCGGCTTGACCGTCTCCCAGGACACGTCGACCTCGTCACCGACCTTCGCCGTGGCCGGGGCCGTGACCTTGGCGGTGGTCTCGCCCTCCACCGGGTCGCCACCGCCGGCCGGCGGCACGCATTTGACCTTGTACGTGGCGTCGGCGGCCTGAGCGGGAGAAGCCGCCATGGCAATGCCCGCGCCGCCGAGCAGCAGCGCGACCACGGCCGCGCTCACCCTCCGTTGGGTCTTCACTGGTGTCCCTTCGTCGTCGAACGGTTCTCAGACGGTGCGGACGTCTGTGGTGCTGTCTCCGGCGCGCTGTCCGGGGTGAACCACGGCAGGACCGCCGTGGTGGTCTCAGGGGGCCCGGCCGCCTGCTCCGAGCGGGCGGGCGCGGTTCCCCGCAGGGCGGGGAACCTGGGGAGCCGGGCCGTGACGGCCGACGCCGCCTCGGGGGGCCGGGCTCCCCGGTGGCGGCCCGCCGCGAGCGCCTCGCGGGGCCGGACCTTGTCGACGACGGCCATGCCGATGCGGAAGACCGCGGCCGGGATCACCAGCAGGAGCAGGCCCCAGAAGAGCAGCACCCCGTACGGCCGCTCCACGCCCCAGGGCTGGGTGGCCACGACGGTCTCGCCGTACTTGAGGGAGATCGTGTAGTCCCCGTACGCGCCCGCGGCGAGGCTGACGTCGAGCGCGATCTCCGCCTTGCCGCCGGGCGGGATGGTGCCCTTCCAGCGGACCTCCTCCCACAGGGGGGCGAACACCCCGTGGGCCGTGCCGAGCTGGAAGACCGGGTCCTTGACCGGGGCCGAGCCGAGATTGCCGACGGTGACCTTGAACTTTCGGCCGGGCGGAGCGCCGAACCAGGTCAGCACCCCGTCCTCGCCCTCCAGCCGGACCCCGGTGAGCAGGGCGAGGCGGGCCGTCCCGGATTCGGCGGGCAGCTCGGCCACCGGGTGGCCGGTGATCTTCAGGGGGGCCGCGACGGTGGACTGGTCGCCGTTGACGGAGGTGACGTTGACGATGCAGGGGCAGGGCTTGGGCGGCTCCACCACCGCCAGCTGGGCGGTGAAGCGCCCGTCGTCGCCGACCGAGACGGCGGCGCCGTCGGCGTTGGCGCAGCTGTTGGTGCCGCCGATCATGTTCTGCCCGCAGACCAGCAGCATCACCAGCGTCTTGGCCCGCCAGCCGGTGCCGGTGACGGTGATCTCGGTGCCCTTGGCGGCCTCCTGGAGCGAGAGCGCCGCGGTGGGCTTGCCCTCGTCGGCGGCGGCCGGGGCCGCGGGGAACAGCGCGAGGGCCGCGGCCGCCAGCGCCGCCGGCGCCGCCGCGGCGAGCCGTTCGATCCTGCCGCTCACCTGGCTGCTCCCGTCAGTTCGTGGTCCCGTACGGCATCGCGTCCCGGCCCGGGCTCGGGCCCGGACTCGGACTCGGACTCGGACTCGAGCGCCTCTTCGTTCCGGGGCCGCCTGCGCCGTACGAGGAGCAGTGCGGCCGTCGTGGTCCCGCCGAGCATGAGCAGCCCGGCCCCCGTCCACCCGGCGGTCCCCCAGGGCACGAACCACGCCGAGGCGGAGCCCGTGGCCGGGGCCGCGCCGGGGGCGGTCACCGTGAGGGTGAAGGCGACCCGGTCCAGGGCGGGGGCTCCGGGCCATGGTTCGGTCAGCCGGACCCGCTGGCCCGGGAGCAGCTCGACGGGCAGGGTGCGGGGGCCCGCGCCCCGGACACGGCCGAAGCGCCCCTCGGCCTTGACCGCGAGCTCGGGGGCGAGCGCCACGTTGCCCCGGTTGACCAGGGTGTACGCGACCTCCGCGGCCGCGCCCCGGCCGTGCACGGCGACCTCCTCGACGGTGAGGGCGGCCAGTGTGGGGCCGCTGACCCGCAGGTGGACCCGTACGCCCACCTCGCGGCCCGCCTCGGTGGCGACCACGGCGGCGGGATGGTCGCCGGGCGGGGAGGCGGGCGGCACGGTGACCGTGAAGGGGACCACCGCGCGGGTGCGGGGCGGGATCTTCACGGTGGTGCTCGCGCCGAAGCTGATCCAGGCGCCGGCGCCGGTCCCGGGCCCCTCCGGGCCACCTCCGGCCACGGGTCGCGCCGGGCGCACGGCGAAGGCCCCGTCGGGGGTGTTGTACGCGTCGGCTCCGCGCAGGGTGACGGTGCGTTCCCGGTCCGTGGTGTTGGCGAGGGCCAGGCGGTCCTCCAGCACGGTGCCGGCGGTGCCCGCGAGGTAGAAGTACGGGCGGGCGGCCCTGGTTCCGGCGGCGGGCTCGGCGGTCCAGCCCGGCTCGTCGGCGGCCGCGGAGTAGGCGGAGTACGCGGGCGTCGCGGGGGTCGCGTACAGCGCGGCGGCGGCGAGCAGGAGGACACCGGCGCGCTTGAGGGTGTGGAGCACGGGCATGGCCGGGGGCGCTCCGTTCAGGACCGGGCCCGCTGGCCGCGCCGGGTCAGCCAGAGCACCCCGGCGACGCCGGAGAGCAGCACGGTGCCGCCGAGGGTGCCGAGGGCGAGGGCGGAGTCGGTGGGTCCGGTCTGCGGGAGGGTGTCGTCCTGGGTGTCGCCGCCGGACTGCGTACCGCCGCCGGGAGCCGTGACGTCCAGCTCCAGGGACGGGCCCGGGCTGTTGCCGGGGGTGCAGGTGGTCGTGGTGCCCATCGCCTTGATGGTGAGCACGCCGGCGGTGAAGGTGACCTTGCCGCTCTTCTTGGGCGTGTAGGTGCCCGAGAGGTCGGTGATCTTGATGGGTGTGTCGGCGGGCGCGGCCTCGGGGTTGGGCGGACCGGAGACCGGTACCGACACCTTCTCGGCGCCGCCGACGAGGATCACGGCGCTGGGGGTCATCGCGCCCTTGCCGAGCTCGATGGGGCTGGACGAGACGCCCTTCTGGAAGGACATCGTGAGCTTGTACGCGTCGCCGTCCTTGACGGCCTTGATGTCGATGGGCGATACCGCCGACTTGTCCCCGATCGGGGTCTTGCAGTCGTAGGCGACGTCGACGACGGCGGCCTGGGCCGCGGGGGCGGCCAGCAGGACCGCCGATCCGGCCGCCAGCGCGGAGGCCAGCGCGAGCGCGGTGGAGCGTTTCCTGTCGGACACCTTCGTCTTCCCCTCGGGCCACAGACAACTGACGACACATCAGATTGGTGGCTCAAGGTACGCCCGGGGCCTTACGGAGGGAAGACAAAGGACAGGCCCGGATTGACCGTTCGTCAGTGGACGCGGACGCCCTTCTGCCACACCGCGGAAACGAGCGGGACACCGGGACGGTAGGCCAGGTGGACATGGCTCGGGGCGTCCAGCAGGGCCAGGTCCGCGCGGGCTCCGGGGGACACGAGGCCGATGTCCGCGCGGCGCAGGGCGCGGGCGCCGCCGGCGGTGGCCGACCAGAGCGCCTCGTCGGGGGTCATCCCCATGTCGCGGACGGCGAGCGCGATGCAGAACGGCACGGAACTCGTGTAGGAGGAGCCGGGGTTGCAGTCCGTCGACAGGGCGACGGTCGCACCCGCGTCGATCAGGCGCCGGGCGTCGGGCCACTGGGCACGGGTGGAGAACTCGGCTCCGGGCAGCAGGGTGGCCACCGTGGTCGCGGCCGCCTGGGCCAGGGCGTCCACGTCGGCGTCGGTGAGGTGGGTGCAGTGGTCGGCGGAGGCCGCTTCGAGCTCGACGGCGAGCTGCACGCCGGGGCCGTAGGAGAGCTGGTTGGCGTGGACGCGCGGGATCAGCCCGGCGGCGGCGCCCGCGGTGAGGATCGTACGGGCCTGGTCGCCGTCGAAGGCGCCCTTCTCGCAGAAGACGTCGACCCAGCGGGCGTACGGGGCGCAGGCCTCCAGCATCTCGCCGGTGACGAGGTCGACGTAGCCGGCCGGGTCCTCGGCGTAGTCCGGGGAGACGATGTGCGCGCCGAGGTAGGTGACTTCCTCGGTGTGCGCGGCGGCGATGCGCAGGGCGCGGGCCTCGTCGGCGACGGTGAGGCCGTAGCCGGACTTGGTCTCGAAGGTGGTGGTGCCCTGCCGGCGGGCCTCGTCCAGGTGGCGCACCAGGTTGGCTTCGAGTGCGGCGTCGGTCGCGGCGCGGGTGGCGGCGACGGTGGTGCGGATGCCTCCGGCGGAGTAGCTGCGGCCGGACATCCGGGCGTTGAACTCGGCGGTGCGGTCGCCGGCGAAGACGAGGTGCGAGTGCGAGTCGACGAAGCCGGGGATCAGGGCCCGACCCTGCGCGTCGAAGGCTCCGTCTGCCGACGGTGCCTTGGCGGCGGGGCCGACCCAGGCGATGCGGTCGCCGTCGATGACGACCGCGGCGTCCTGGATGAGGCCGAGGGGGGTGCCGTCGCCGAGGGCGGGGTCGTTGGTGACGAGGCTGCCGATGTTGGTGATTGCGGTGGTGGTCATGGTTCCTCGCGATCGTCGAGTTGTTGTTCCCCCGCCCCGCCCCTTCTCCGTTTCCTGGGGCTCCGCCCCAGACCCCGCTCCTCAAACGCCGGAGGGGCTGGATATTCAGCCTCGCCGGCGTTTGAGGCGCGGGGGTCCGGGGGCGGAGCCCCCGGTTTCGGGAAGGGGCGGGGTGGGGGAAGGGCCCGCTGCAGGCGCCCCGTCAGGCGCGGAGGGCCGCGATGGATTCGGCCAGGGCCGACGGGACGTCGGGGACCAGGGTGTGGGCGCCGTCGCGGACGATGTGGCGGCCCGCCACCACCGTGTGGCGGACGTCCGAGGCCGTCGCGGCGAAGACCACTGCCTCCGCGCCGAGGCGG
This sequence comes from Streptomyces sp. NPDC030995, assembly GCF_055571215.1. Classification (NCBI taxonomy): domain Bacteria; kingdom Bacillati; phylum Actinomycetota; class Actinomycetes; order Kitasatosporales; family Streptomycetaceae; genus Streptomyces; species Streptomyces sp. NPDC030995. The sequence goes on along the minus strand of NZ_JBVIFS010000007.1, from coordinate 238,075 downwards.
GGTACAGGACCCGCCGTCCGCACGGAGTCCAGGGCGATCGTGGTGAAGTCGGCCAGCGCGCCCACCGACAGGGTGCCCGCGTCGGCCCAGCCCAGCGCCGCATGGCCGTCGGCCGTGGCCGCCCGCAGCAGCGCCGCGGCCGTCCAGTGCCCCCGCGTGCGACTGGCCAGCCGCTCGTTGAGCTCCATCGCCCGGGCCTCTTCGAGCAGGTCGATCACCGCGTGGCTGTCGCTGCCCAGCGACAGCGGGCTGCCGGCCCGCTGGAGCCGGACCGCCGGGCCGATGCCGTCGGCGAGGTCGCGTTCGGTGGTGGGGCACATGCAGGTGCCGGTGGTGGTGCCGCCGAGGAGGGCGATGTCCGCGTCGGTGAGGTGCGTGTTGTGGACGCCGGTGGTGCGCGGGCCGAGCACCCCGTGGTCGGCCAGGAGCTCGGTCGGGGTGCGGCCGTGCGCGGCCCGGCAGGCGTCGTTCTCCGCTGTCTGCTCGGAGAGGTGGACGTGCAGGGGGGCGCGGCGGGCCTCGGCCCACTGCGCGACCGTGGCGAGCTGGTCCGCGGGGACGGCGCGCACGGAGTGGATCGCGGCGCCGATCCGGGCGTGCTCGCGCTCCTTGAGGGTGGACACCCGCTCGGCCCAGGCCTCGGCGGTGCCGTCGGAGAAGCGCAGCTGGTGCCGGTTGGGGGCCTCTCCGAAGCCGGCCGAGAGGTAGGCCGTGTCGAGGAGGGTGATGCGGATGCCGGCTTCGGCGGCGGCCGCGATCAGGGCCTCGCCCATGGCGTTGGGGTCCGCGTACGCGGCGCCGCCGGGGGCGTGGTGGACGTAGTGGAACTCGCCGACGGACGTGATGCCGGCCAGCGCCATCTCCGCGTACACGGCCCGGGCGAGCGCGAAGTACGAGTCGGGGGTGAGGTTCTGCGCGACGGAGTACATGACCTCGCGCCAGGTCCAGAAGGTGCCGGAGCCCACCTGGACCGTGCCGCGCAGGGCCCGGTGGAACGCGTGGGAGTGCGCGTTGGCCAGGCCGGGGATCGTCAGGCCGCGCAGCACCTCGGCGCCCGGGGGCGGGGTCGGGACCCCGGTCCGCAACGAGGCGATCCGCCCGTCCTGCACGTCCAGGGCCACGCCCGGCTCGACATGGGTGTCGAGCCAGGCGTGCTCCAGCCAGTACGTCGTCGTCACCGGCACGCGAGTCCTTCCAGTACGTCGGCGAGGGCGAGGACACCGGCCACGCAGTCGTCCTCGGCGGCGAACTCCCGCGGGGAGTGGGAGACGCCGGTCGGGTTCCGTACGAACAGCATCGCGGTCGGGACGGCGGCGGAGAGGATTCCGGCGTCGTGTCCCGCCCCCGTGCCGAGGACGGGGACGGCCCCGCCCAGGATCCGGTTGAGCTCGTCGCGCAGGGCGTGCTCGAACTCGACGACCGGGGTGAAGGACTCCCGGACGACTCCGAGGTCGATGCCGTCGTGGTCGGCGCGCTCGCGGGCGGCCTTCTCGATGGCGGTGACCACCGTGTCGAGGGTGGCCTGGTCGGCGGCGCGGGAGTCGAGCCAGCCGCGCACCAGGGACGGGATCGCGTTGACCCCGTTGGGCTCGACCGAGATCTTCCCGAAGGTGGCGACGGCCCCGGCGAGGGCCGCCTCCGTACGGGCGGCCAGGACGGTCGCCGCGTACGTGAGCATCGGGTCGCGGCGGTCGACCAGGCGGGTGGTGCCCGCGTGGTTGGCCTCGCCGTGGAAGTCGAACCGCCAGCGGCCGTGCGGCCAGATCGCGGAGGCGATGCCGACGGAGTCCCCGCTGAGGTCGAGGGCCCGGCCCTGTTCCACGTGGAGCTCGACGAACGCGCCGATGCGGGCCAGGCGTTCGGGGTCGGCCCCGATGGCGTCCGGGTCGTAGCCGGCGGCCTCCATGGCCTGGGGCAGGCTGATGCCGTCGGCGTCGCGCAGCTCGTACGCCTTCTCCTTGGTCAGCTGCCCGGCGGCGAGCCGGGAGCCGACGCAGGCGAGGCCGAAGCGGGCGCCTTCCTCGTCACCGAAGTTGGTGATGGCAAGAGGCCTGGAGAACTCCGCGCCCCTCCTGCGGAGTTCGTCCAGGGCCGCGAAGGAGGACACCACCCCGAGGGGGCCGTCGAAGGCCCCGCCGTCGGGGACGGAGTCCAGGTGGGAGCCGGTGACCACGGCGTCCCCCGCGAGGGGGTCGCCGAGCCAGGCCCACTGGTTGCCGTTGCGGTCGGTCTCGTACGTCAGCCCGCGGGCCTGCGCCTGCTCCTGGAACCAGGTCCGGCAGTCGGCGTCGGCCCCGCTCCAGGCGTACCGGCGATAGCCGCCGGAGTCCGCGTGGCGGCCGATGGGCGCGAGGTCCGCCCACATGGCGTGGAACGAGCTGCCCCCGTTCCCGGGGGCTCCGCCCCCAGCCCCCCGCGCCTCGAACGCCGGCGAGGCTGAATTCGCCTCGCTCACGCGGAGCCACCCTCGCGCATGGGAACCCGCACACCCCGGTCGTCCGCCACGGACTCCGCGATGTCGTAGCCGGCGTCGACGTGGCGGATGACGCCCATGCCCGGGTCGTTGGTGAGGACGCGGCGGATCTTCTCGCCGGCCAGCGGGGTGCCGTCGGCGACCGTGACCTGGCCCGCGTGGATGGAGCGGCCCATGCCGACGCCGCCGCCGTGGTGGATGGAGACCCAGGAGGCGCCGGAGGCCACGTTGACCATGGCGTTGAGCAGCGGCCAGTCGGCGATGGCGTCGGAGCCGTCGAGCATGGCCTCGGTCTCGCGGTACGGGGAGGCTACCGAGCCGCAGTCGAGGTGGTCGCGGCCGATGACCAGCGGGGCGGCGAGGGTGCCGTCGGCGACCATCTCGTTGAAGCGCTCGCCGGCCTTGTCGCGCTCGCCGTAGCCGAGCCAGCAGATGCGCGCGGGCAGGCCCTGGAAGTGGACCCGCTCGCCCGCCATCTTGATCCAGCGGTGCAGGGACTCGTTCTCGGGGAAGAGCTCCAGCATCGCCTTGTCGGTCTTGTGGATGTCCGAGGCCTCGCCCGACAGGGCCGCCCAGCGGAAGGGGCCCTTGCCCTCGCAGAACAGCGGGCGGATGTAGGCCGGGACGAAGCCGGGGAAGGCGAAGGCGCGGTCGTAGCCGGCCAGCTGGGCCTCGCCGCGGATGGAGTTGCCGTAGTCGAAGACCTCGGCGCCCGCGTCCATGAAGCCGACCATGGCCTCGACGTGCTTGGCCATGGACTCGCGGGCGCGGGTGGTGAAGCCCGCCGGGTCCTTGGCGGCGTAGGAGGCCATGTCCTCGAAGTCGACGCCGACGGGCAGGTAGGCGAGCGGGTCGTGGGCGCTCGTCTGGTCGGTGACGATGTCGATCGGGGCGCCCTCGGCCAGCATCTGCGGGAGCAGTTCGGCGGCGTTGCCGAGCAGGCCGATGGAGAGCGGCTTGCGGGCGTCGCGGGCCTCGACGGCCAGCTGGAGCGCGTGCCGCAGGTTGTCGGCCTTCACGTCCAGGTAGCGGTGCTCGATGCGGCGCTCGATGGCGCGCGGGTCGACGTCGATGCAGATGGCGACGCCGTCGTTCATCGTCACGGCCAGCGGCTGGGCGCCGCCCATGCCGCCGAGGCCGGCGGTGAGGGTGATGGTGCCGGCGAGGGTCCCATTGAACTTCTTGGCGGCGACCGCGGCGAAGGTCTCGTAGGTGCCCTGGAGGATGCCCTGCGTGCCGATGTAGATCCACGAACCGGCCGTCATCTGGCCGTACATGGTCAGGCCCAGGTTCTCCAGGCGGCGGAACTCCTCCCAGTTGGCCCAGTCGCCGACGAGGTTGGAGTTGGCGAGCAGGACGCGCGGCGCCCACTCGTGGGTCTGCATGACGCCGACCGGGCGGCCGGACTGGACGAGCATCGTCTCGTCCTGCTTGAGGGTCTGGAGGGTGCGGACCATCGCGTCGTACGAGCGCCAGTCGCGGGCGGCCTTGCCGGTGCCGCCGTAGACGACGAGCTTGTCGGGGTGCTCGGCGACCTCGGGGTCGAGGTTGTTCTGGAGCATCCGCAGCGCGGCCTCCTGCTGCCATCCCAGGGTGCTGAGCTCGGTGCCTCGCGCGGCACGTACGGGGCGGGGTCCTGACATGGCGGTGCCTCCTCCGATGTTGGTCAATCTATTCACATCCTCGCGTCCTGAATAGATTCAGTCAACACCTGCGGGCGGCCCCGTCGGATGATGGGATGGCGGACATGGCTGCCATCACGCACGCGGGAGAGGGCGCCGCCGCGCGCCGGGATCTGGCCGTACGCGCCGCCGTCGAGCAGGGGCTGCTGGACGCCGAGCCCGTGGCCTGCCTCCTGGACGTCGCCGGGATCCGGGCCTCGGCCGCCGCCCTGACCAGCGCCTTCGCGGCCGCCCTGGCCCCCGGCACCCCCGTCCTGCACGCCTTCGCCGTGAAGGCCGCCCCGCTCGTCCCGGTGCTGCGGCTGCTCGCCGACGCCGGGCTCGGCTGCGAGGTCGCCAGCCCCGGCGAGCTGGCACTGGCCCGGGCCGCGGGCGTCCCCGCCGCGCGGACGGTCCTGGACTCCCCCGCCAAGACGGCGGCCGAGCTGCGGGAGGCCCTGGCGCTGGGCATCGCCGTCAACGCCGACAACCCGCAGGAGCTGGCCCGCCTCGACGCGCTCGTCGGCGCCGGCCCCACCTCGAGCCCGCTCGGCGTCCGGATCAACCCGCAGACCGGCGCGGGGACCATCGGCGCCCTGTCCACGGCCACGGCGACCTCGAAGTTCGGGATCGCCCTGCGTGATCCGGGCGCGCGCGAGTGGCTCGTACGGGCCTATCTGGACCGGCCGTGGCTCACCCGCCTGCACGTCCACTCGGGCTCACAGGGCCTGGCGCTGCCCCTGATCGCGGAAGGCGTACGGGAACTGCACGCACTGGCCGAGGAGATCAACGCGGCGGCCGGGCGCCGCCAGGTCGACACCCTCGACATCGGCGGCGGCCTGCCGGTGAACTTCGCGTCGGACGAACCGGTGCCGACGTACGCGGAGTACGTGTCCGCCCTGCGCGAGGCGGCTCCCGCGCTCTTCGACGGCTCGTACGGGATCGTCACGGAGTTCGGCCGGTCCCTGCTCGCCAAGAACGGCCTGGTCCTGGCGCGGGTCGAGTACACCAAGACCAGCGGGGGCCGCGCGATCGCCCTCACCCACGCCGGGGTCCAGCTGGCGACGCGCACCGCGTACGCGCCGGCGGCGTGGCCGGTGCGGATCCTGCCCTACGACGCGAAGGGTGCCCCGAAGACCGGCGACCCGGTGGCGCAGGACATCGCGGGGCCGGCCTGCTTCGCGGGGGACCTCCTGGCCACGGCGCGGGGGCTGCCGCAGCTGGCTCCGGGCGACGTGATCGGCGTCCCGGACACCGGGGCGTACTTCTTCACGGCCCACTACGGCTACAACAGCCTGCCGCGGCCGGCGGTGCACGGCTTCGCGGTGACGGCGGCGGGCGGGGTCCGCTTCACGCTGGCGCGGCCCGCACAGTCGATGTCCGCGATCGTGGCGGAGGCAGGCGGCTCGCTGCCCGACGCCTTGCTGTAGCCGCTGAGATATAGCCCCGCCGGCGTTTGAGGCGCTGGGGGTCCGGGGGCGGCGCCCCCGGCAGTGGCGGCTAGTCCACGAACAGGCTCCGCGCGGCGGCCCGGGCGTCGAAGGCTTCCAGCCGGGCCTGCGCGTCCGGCAGCGCGTCCGCCATCGCCTCCAGCAGCACCCGGCCCAGCAGCATCGGCGCGCACGCCGTGTCGAAGGCCAGCCCGGTCCCGACCGGCGCCGGAATCAGCAGGTCCGAGTGGCGGGCCACCGGGGCGAAGGCCGAGTCCGCGACCGTCACCACGGTCAGGCCGGCCCGCCGGGAGCGTTCCAGGGTGTCCACGAGCTCCCGGGGGTAGCGCGGCAGGGCGAAGCAGAGCAGCGCCGTGGCCCCCTCGTAGAGGGCGCCGTCGATCCGGTCCTCCATCATCGAGCCGCCCTCGTCGAGGAGGCGTACGTCCGGATGCACCTTGGCGGCGAAGTACGCGAAGCCGCGCGCCTGCGAGGACGCCGCCCGCAGCCCCAGCACCGGCAGCGGGCTCGATGCCGCGAGCAGCCGCCCCGCCTCCTGGACCGGCGCGGGATCGGCGAGCATCACCGACAGCCGGCGCAGGTTCTCGATCTCGCCCTGGACCGCCTGCTGGTACTCGTTGTACGCGTCCTCGTGCTCGGCCCCGGCCCGCTCGGCGGGAGCCACCTCGCGCAGGTGGCGGCGCAGCGCGGGATATCCGTCGAAGCCCAGGGCCACGGCGAACCGGGTCACGGAGGGCTGGCTCACCCCGGCCAGTTCGGCGAGCTCCACGCTCGACAGGAAGGGCACGTCCGCCGCCCCGCGCACCATGCAGTGGGCGATCCGCCGCTGGGTCGGCGTCAGCCGGTGCCCCTCGAACAGCTTCTGCAGCCGCGCTGCCGGGCTGTCACTCATGGCGCCCCTCCGTCCCGGTGAGATATTCAGTCACGGAGCACTCTGCATGCGGTTATGCAGCGGGGCAAGCCGTGCCCGCGATCCGGATACGGGGGCTAGCCCCAGTGCCGGGGCCCGCGGCCGTTCCTACCGTGAGGGCATGGACGCCCACGCCCGAGAGCTGAAGAAGGAACTCGACGCCACGATGGACGCCCGGCGGGAGCTGGGGCCGGAGTACGAGGCCGCGCTGGTGGACTCGTTCGTCGAGAAGGTCGACACGCAGGTGCGGCGCCGGCTCGCGGAGCAACGCCTGTCCGCGGCGCGCGGCTCCGCCGGTGCCGGCACGGCGGAGGGGAACTTCGGCGAACGCTTCGGCTTCGCGATCATCACCCTGGTGCTGGCGATCCCGCTGTCGGCGATCGCTGCCGCGCAGGCTCAGCTGGAGGGTCTGGTGGTGGCCTGGGCCGGGATCGTGGGCGTGAACTTCATCCACGCCGGTCGCCTCCGGCGCGGTCGGCGGGAACCGCTGGGCTGAGTCCGGGGTGCGTGTCCGGGTGCGGCGCCGCTGCTGGGGCTCCGCCCCGGCCCCTCCCCCAGACTCCGTCCGGGGGTACCCCCACGCCTCAAACGCCGGCGGGGCTGAAGAAGATTGCGCGGGGACCGCCGCACCCTCGGTTGCCCGAGGGGCGGGACGACGGCGGTCCCCGCGAAGGACACGGCCGGGTCAGGGCCGTCCGCGTCCGTGGCGTCCGCACGGTCCGGGAGCCGCTCCGGAGGTGCACGAACGCCGTTCGGTGGTGTCGGCCGGGTTCCGGTCTCCCGGGCTTCCCTGCCGACAACCACCACTGTGCCGGAGCCGTGTTAAGCGGGTGCTGCCGTCACGTGACGGGCCCGTACCGATTGCGCGACGGCCACGCGCGGCCCCGTACGGGCTACTTGGCCGTCTTCGCCAGGAACGCCAGCAGGTCCTGACGGCTCACCACACCGGTGGGCTTGCCCTCGACCAGCACGATCGCCGCGTCCGCCTCGCCGAGCACCGCCATCAGCTCGGACACCGGCTCGCCGGAGCCGACCTGCGGCAGCGGCGAGCTCATGTGCTTCTCCAGCGGGTCGTTCAGCGAGGCCTGCTGCGCGAACAGCGCCGACAGCAGCTCCTTCTCGACCACCGAGCCGATGACCTCGGCCGCCATCACGTCGGGGTGACCGGCGCCCGGCTTGACGATCGGCATCTGCGAGACGCCGTACTCCCGCAGGACCTCGATCGCCTCGCCCACCGTCTCCTCGGGGTGCATGTGGACGAGGGAGGGGATGCCGCCCTCCTTGTCGGCGAGCACGTCGCCGATGCGCGCGGACGGTCCGGCCTCCTCCAGGAAGCCGTGGCCCGCCATCCACTCGTCGCTGAAGATCTTGCTGAGGTAGCCGCGGCCGCTGTCCGGCAGCAGGACGACGACCACGTCGTCCGGGCCGAGGCCCTCGGCCGCGCGCAGGGCGGCCACGACCGCCATGCCGCAGGACCCGCCGACGAGCAGGCCCTCCTCCTTCGCCAGCCGGCGCGTCATCTGGAAGGAGTCCTTGTCGGACACCGCGATGATCTCGTCCGTGACGTTCGGGTCGTAAGCGGTCGGCCAGAAGTCCTCGCCGACACCCTCGACGAGGTACGGACGGCCCGAGCCGCCCGAGTAGACCGAGCCCTCCGGGTCGGCGCCGATGACCTTGACTTTCCCGCCGCTGACCTCCTTGAGGTAGTTGCCGGTACCGGAAATCGTGCCGCCCGTGCCCACGCCCGCGACGAAGTGGGTGATCTTCCCGTCCGTCTGCTCCCAGAGCTCGGGGCCGGTGGTCTCGTAGTGCGAACGGGGGTTGTTCGGGTTGCTGTACTGGTCGGGCTTCCAGGCGCCCGGCGTCTCGCGCACGAGGCGGTCGGACACGTTGTAGTACGAGTCCGGGTGCTCCGGGTCGACGGCGGTCGGGCAGACCACGACGTCGGCGCCGTACGCGCGCATCACGTTGATCTTGTCCATGGACACCTTGTCAGGGCAGACGAAGATGCACTTGTAGCCCTTCTGCTGGGCCACGATGGCGAGTCCTACACCCGTGTTGCCGCTGGTCGGCTCCACGATGGTGCCACCGGGCTTGAGGGCTCCGCTCTGCTCGGCGGCCTCGATCATCCGTACGGCGATCCGGTCCTTCACGGATCCACCGGGATTGAAGTACTCGACCTTCGCAAGGACGGTGGCCTGCAGGCCTTCGGTCACACGGTTGAGCTTCACCAGCGGGGTGTTGCCGACGAGGCTGATCATCGAGTCGTGGAATTGCACCATGTTCTCCAAGGAGGGGACTCCACGGGTTCTCCGGGAGGTCCGGCCAGAGTATGCGGAAAGGGATTGGCCGACCGTGCGTACGGGGCAGGTAGGGGTCAATGAGGACCGAGGAGGTGGCCTGAAGGGTGTCCAGGGCGAGAACGGCCCGCCGGATCGCGGCGGGGGCAGCGTACGGCGGGGGCGGACTCGGACTGGTCGGGGCCGCCACGGTGGGGCTGGTGCTGGCGGAGATGCAGTTCGCCAAGCGGACGGTGGGGACCGGGCTGCCGGACCCGCCGCGCGCGGACGGGCTGTACGGGAGCGAGTTCGGCGGGCCGGAGCAGAGCCCGGGCCCGCTGCGCCTGGGCATGCTGGGCGACTCCACGGCCGCGGGGCTCGGCGTGCGGCGGGCCCGGCAGACTCCGGCGGCCCTGCTGGCCTCCGGGCTGGCGGCGGTGGCCGAGCGGCCGGTGCAACTGCACAACGTGGCCCTGTCGGGAGCCATGTCGGACGATCTCGACCGGCAGGTGGGGCTGCTGCTGGATGACGGCGCACCGCCCCCGGACGTGTGCGTGATCATGATCGGCGCGAACGACGTGACGCGCCGGATGCCGCCGACCCATTCGGTGCGGCTGCTGACCTCGGCCGTACGGCGGCTGCGGCTGGCCGGCTCCGAGGTCGTCGTGGGCACCTGCCCGGACCTGGGCACGATCGAGCCGGTGTACCAGCCGCTGCGCTGGCTGGCGCGCCGGGTCTCGCGCCAGCTGGCCGCCGCCCAGACCATAGGAGTGGTCGCGCTGGGCGCCCGTACGGTCTCGATGGGGGATCTGCTGGGCCCGGAGTTCGCCGCGAACCCGCGCGAGATGTTCGGCCCGGACTCCTACCACCCGTCGGCGGAGGGGTACGCGACCGCCGCCATGGCCGTGCTGCCCACGCTGTGCGCTGCGCTCGGCCTGTGGCCGGAGTCCGACCGGCTGGACGTGTCCCGCGACGAGGACATGCTGCCGGTGGCCAAGGCCGCGTCGGCCGCCGCGGGCCAGGCGGGCACGGAGGTCACGGCGGCCCGCGGCCCGTGGGTCCTGCTCAAGCACCGCCGCCGGCGCCGGGTCCCGGGCGAGGACCTGACGTCCCCGGCCGGCCCCGGCACGGGCACCCCGGCCGCGGGCGTCTCCGGCCCGGCCTGACCGCTGCGCGGAGCCCGCCACATCCAGCCCCTCCGGCGTTTGAGGAGCGGGGTCTGGGGCAGGGCCCCAGCAGCGGCGCCGCGCCAGGCGATGCGCAGCGCCCCGCGGGTGACCGCACACCCCGCGGGAGCGACCGGCATCACACCGCAAGGCCGGTGACCTGGACCGTACGGGGCGGTAACTTCGCTTGCGGTCCCGCTTAGAGCCGCAACACACCCTTGGAGCCCCGATGCCCGAAGCCGTCATCGTTTCCACCGCCCGCTCCCCCATCGGGCGGGCCTTCAAGGGGTCCCTCAAGGACGTCCGCCCGGACGACCTGACCGCGACGATCATCCAGGCCGCCCTCGCCAAGGTCCCCGGGCTGGACCCGCGCAACATCGACGACCTGATGCTCGGCTGCGGCCTCCCCGGCGGCGAGCAGGGCCACAACCTCGCCCGCATCGTCGCGGTCCAGATGGGCATGGACTACCTGCCGGGCGCCACCATCACCCGGTACTGCTCCTCCTCGCTCCAGACCTCCCGCATGGCCCTGCACGCCATCAAGGCGGGCGAGGGCGACGTCTTCATCTCCGCGGGCGTCGAGATGGTCTCCCGGTCGGTGAAGGGCTCCTCCGACGGCCTGCCGGACACCCACAACCCGCTCTTCGGCGACGCGGAGGCCCGTACGGCCGCCGTCGCGCAGAGCGAGGGCGCGTCCTGGCACGACCCGCGCGAGGACGGCCTGATCCCCGACGCGTACATCGCGATGGGCCAGACCGCCGAGAACCTGGCCCGCCTCAAGGGCGTGACCCGCCAGGACATGGACGAGTTCGGCGTCCGCTCGCAGAACCTCGCCGAAGAGGCCATCAAGAACGGCTTCTGGGCCCGCGAGATCACCCCGGTGACCACCCCGGACGGCACGGTCGTCGCCACCGACGACGGCCCGCGCGCCGGCGTGACCCTGGAGGGCGTACAGGGCCTCAAGCCCGTCTTCCGCCCCGACGGACTGGTCACGGCCGCCAACTGCTGCCCGCTCAACGACGGCGCCGCGGCCCTGGTCATCATGAGCGACACCAAGGCCCGCGAGCTGGGCCTGACCCCGCTGGCCCGGATCGTCTCCACCGGTGTCACCGGCCTCTCCCCCGAGATCATGGGCCTGGGCCCGGTCGAGGCGTCCAAGCAGGCCCTGAAGCGGGCCGGCCTGACGGTCGGCGACATCGACCTCTTCGAGATCAACGAGGCCTTCGCGGCCCAGGTCATCCCGTCGTACCGGGACCTGGAGATCCCGCTCGACAAGCTGAACGTCAACGGCGGGGCCATCGCCGTCGGTCACCCCTTCGGGATGACGGGTGCCCGCATCACCGGCACGCTGATCAACAGCCTGCAGTTCCACGACAAGCAGTTCGGTCTCGAAACCATGTGCGTCGGCGGCGGCCAGGGCATGGCCATGGTCATCGAGCGCCTGAGCTGATCGGCGCCCGTCCCGGCTCCGTCTGATCAAGGACGGCCCCAGTCGCCGCAAGGGATCCGGGCGGATCCCTTGCGGCGTACTGACACGGGATCTAATCCCTTCGCGGCCGACCTGTGACCGAATCTCCCCCAGGATGTGACCTATGTCCTGGGGGATTGGCATTTATGCAGGTCAACGGAGGTACAGGGGGTACGGGTGTGACCAAAGCCCTGTCCAATTCGTGACGTAATGCACTGCACGCCATTCCCAGGTCGGGACACTCTGATGTAGGAAGTCGGGGGATCGAATCACCTCAGGAGTTAGTCAGTGAGCGCCATGTCTCTTGCCCTGCTGCTGACCACGGCCGCTGCCACGGCCGTGGGCGCTGCTGCGCTGCACGCCGTCCACGCCCTGCGCAAGCAGGTCACCGCGCTGCGGGGCGAGCTGGCGGTGCCGGTCCACCCTCGCGGTGCGACCGTCCCGCACGCCCGCAGCGCCGTGGAGTCCCCCGCCGCCGAGATACGAGCCGCCGTGGCCGAGGCCCTCGCCGAGGAGCGCGAGCGCGAGCTGGCCGAGGCGCGCGCCTTCTGGGCCGCGCAGGAGGCCCGTGACGCCGCCGACGCTTCCCCGCGCTTCGCCGGGGAGACCCCCACCTCGCTGCTGGGCGGCCTGCCCGGCCTCGGAGAGGACGGCCCGGTCTTCCTGCCCCGGCAGGCCGACCTGGTGGGTCTGGAGCCCGTGCTCGGCGAGGACTCCCTCGACGACTTCCCCGGCTACCCCGAGGATTCGGCCGAGCTGGCCGCCGCCCGCCGGCGCCACCCCTCGCACCCCGACTTCGTACCGGCCCAGGCGCACCACCCCGGCGCCGACCACGAGCGCACCGTCAACCGCCTGGAGGAGCTCGCGGAGGCCCGTACGGCCCTCGCGGACGTCCGCCCCGGCCCGCTGGGCACGCTCGACGTGTACGTCTTCACCGACGGCACCACGCTGTGCATGACCCCCGGGCACCGGGAGACCGCGGAGCGCCTCGCCGCGGCCCTGCGCTCGGGCACCGCGCCGGTCCTGCTGGGCGGCTCGGGCATCTCCGGCGCCTACGCGCTGACCTTCTCCTGCGGTGACGCCGAGGACCCCGAGAGCAACGTCTACATCCTCGCGGACCGGGTCATCGCCTCGCTCTGATTCATCGCAGCGCCCTGGCTTCCGCCTGCTCCACCAGCCGCACGGCCTCGTCCAGCATCCCGGACGGGGCCTTCGCGCTGTCCGGGGCGGCCGCGGCGGCGCGCAGCGCCTCGGCGAGGTCCAGCCCGGCCACCGCCACCTGGTCGCCGACGACGAAGATCCCCGCGTCCGGCATCTCCCGCGGCGCCCCCTCGGGCGTCCCCGCGGGCCCCTCCAGCAGCTGCGCCCGTACGGAGAGCTCACGGGCCAGCTCCAGGGCCACGGCGGCGGCTCCCTGCTGGAGGCGGCTCTGCGGTGCGGCCCGCAGCCGGTCGGCGAAACGTTCCACGACGGCGGTCAGGGGCGAAGTATCAAGCACCCGGCCGACCTTACGCGCCGTCCGGGCGCCATTGCCAACGGGCGAACTCTCCGGCACGGTGGCGTGAAGAGAACAGCACGGCAATACCTCCGGAGGCGCCCATGTCCGTAGAGTTCTCCGAGCAGACACACCGCAACATGATCGACAGAATCCCCCAGACCACCGGTCGTGAGCTCTCCGACTGGCTCCGCACCGTCGACGAAGGCCCCTCCCTCGTCCGGTTCGAGGAGAAGGTCAGCTGGCTCCGCGGCGCGCACGAGCTGTCGTACGGCCAGGCCAAGGCGATCATCCACGAGTACGACCTGCGCAGAGCAGCGCGCCGGTTCGGCTGACCCCCGTCCCCGACTCCGACCCCCTCGTGTTCCACACGCGGGAAGGCCCCGCGAGCGCTGTGCTCGCGGGGCCTTCCCCATGCTGTGGACGGAGGGCAGCCGCGAGGGCCGCCGGTCCTGCTAGTCGTCGCCCGAGAGGATCTGGAAGATGCGCAGCATCTCGACGTAGATCCACACCAGGGTCATGGTGAGGGCGAAGGCCGCCAGCCAGGCCTCCTCGCGCGGGGCACCGTAGGTGATGCCGTCCTCGACCTGCTTGAAGTCCAGAGCGAGGAAGCACGCGCCGAGGATGACGCCGATGGCGCCGAACAGGAGGCCGAGGCCGCCGCTGCGGAAGCCGAGGCCGTCACCGCCGCCGAAGACGGCGAACAGCGAGTTCACGACCATGAGCAGGACGAAGCCCAGGGCCGCGGCCATCACGAAGCCGTAGAAACGGCGGGTGACGCGGATCCAGCCCATCTTGTAGGCGAGGAGCACGGCGGCGAAGACGCACATCGTGCCCATCACGGCCTGGATGACCACGCCGGGGCCCAGGTAGGTGCTGGTGGCCGCGCTGATCATGCCGAGGAGGACACCCTCGAATGCCGCGTACCCCAGGATCAGGGCCGGGGAGGCCTTGCGCTTGAACGACTGCACCATCGCCAGCACGAAGGCGACGAGGCCCGCACCGAAGGCGATGGCGTACGACGTGCCGAGGTTCGCCTTGTCGACGGGCAGGAAGATCCAGGACAGGGTGGCCGTCACGATGAGCGTGCCGAGCGTCATGGCCGTACGGCTCACGACGTCGTCCATGGTCATCACGTTGGCGCGCGCCGGTGCCTGGGGCATGCCCGTGGTCGGGTCGGTGGCGTACGGGTTCGTCGCGTACGGGTTGGTCCCGGCCTGCTGGTGCTGCTGCTGCGCGTCGAATCCCGCGTAGCCACCGTTGTCGCGGCTGAACCCCCGTCGCGAGAAGACCGGGTTACTGCTCCTCATCTCACTCCTCCGTGGCCACCGAGCGCGGCCTCAGCCTCAAGAGTAATGCGCTCGCAAAGAAAGCACCCTACTGCTGGAGGAGGATCTTAGAAGAAGGCATGGCGAAGCGCAGGAGAGGGGAAGGGGCACCTCGCGAGGCCTGCGGAGTGCCCGGAGCCGGACTTGAACCGGCACGGCCCGAAGGCCAGCGAGGTTTAAGCTCGCCGTGTCTGCATTCCACCATCCGGGCAGTGCGTGGCGGCCCCCGTAGAAAAGCCTTGAACGCTGCGCCGAGCCTATCCGGATCGACCTTGGTGCCAACCGGCCGTCTATCCGATGTTGTCTTATTTTATTGGCGCTTGAGGGTCCGTCAGAGACAAGAACGCACGGTCGGCCCGTTCTGATGGGCGATCACCACTGTGTGGGAATGACGGGATTTCGATGGCCCGCGCCACCCCGCGCGCCACCCCTCCGCCACCCCGGGCCACCGCACGTCGGTCAGGGCCGCTGTCATACCAAAGGAGGAGGCGCGTACCCCGGCCGTCAGACTCCAGTGGGCCAGGGAACGAGCTCGGCGGCTGATCCGGAGCGGGGTCCGCGCGGCGAGGATGGGTGAGTCCCACCCCGCAGACGTAGGAGCCGTCCCGTGACCACCATGAACTACGCCCCGCACACCGCCCAGGCCGTGGCCGCCCGCGCCACCGGCCTCTCCAAGGTGTACGGCCAGGGCGAGACCCAGGTGGTCGCCCTCGACAACGTCTCCGTGGACTTCGCCCAGGGGCAGTTCACCGCGATCATGGGCCCCTCGGGCTCCGGAAAGTCCACGCTGATGCACTGCGTCGCGGGCCTGGACACCTTCTCCGCCGGCTCCGTGCGCATCGGCGAGACCGAGCTGGGCACCCTGAAGGACAAGCAGCTCACCCAGCTGCGCCGGGACAAGATCGGCTTCATCTTCCAGGCCTTCAACCTGCTGCCGACCCTGACGGCCCTGGAGAACATCACGCTCCCCATGGACATCGCCGGCCGCAAGCCCGACAAGCAGTGGCTGGACAACGTGATCGGCATGGTCGGCCTCTCCGAGCGCCTCTCCCACCGGCCCACCCAGCTCTCCGGCGGCCAGCAGCAGCGCGTGGCCGTCGCCCGCGCCCTGGCCTCCCGGCCCGAGATCATCTTCGGCGACGAGCCCACCGGCAACCTCGACTCCCGCTCCGGCGCCGAAGTCCTCGGCTTCCTGCGCAACTCGGTCCGCGAGCTCGGCCAGACCGTCGTCATGGTCACCCACGACCCCGTCGCCGCCTCCTACGCGGACCGCGTCATCTTCCTCGCCGACGGCCGCATCGTCGACGAGATGCTCAGCCCCACCGCCGACGGCGTGCTCGACCGGATGAAGGACTTCGACGCCAAGGGCCGCACCAGCTGACCCGGGGTCTCCCCCGCCACGTTCCCCCGACCTCCAGCCAGCCCCCCAGGACTGAGACCCCCATGTTCCGTACCGCCCTGCGCAACGTCCTCGCGCACAAGGCCCGACTGCTGATGACGGTGCTCGCCGTCGTCCTCGGCGTCGCCTTCGTCTCCGGCACCCTCGTCTTCACCGACACCCTCGGCAAGTCCCTCAGCAGCCAGTCCGCGAAGAGCTACGAAGGCGTCGCCGTCTCCGTCACCTCGTACGGCCAGACCCGCGACGACGACGGCCAGAAGCAGGGCGAGCCCGGCATCAGCCAGCAGACCCTCGACAAGGTCAAGGCCATCAAGGGCGTCGACGCCGTGAGCGGCCGGGTCGCCGGCTTCGCCGGCGTCGGCGACGAGAACGGCAAGCTGATCGGCCAGGGCTGGGCCAACCGGGGCTCCAACTACGCCCCCGTCAAGGACGGCAAGGACCCGCGCTACACCTTCACCGACGGCACCGGCCCGGCGAAGGACGACCAGATCGCCCTCGACAAGGAGACCGCTTCCAAGGGCGCGTACAAGGTCGGCGACAAGGTCCGCGTCGCCACCAACGGCCCGGTCAAGGAGTACGCCCTCACCGGCGTCTTCACCACCGAGGACGGCTCGGTCAACGCGGGCGGCAGCCTGGTGCTGTTCGACACCGCCGTCGCGCAGCAGCTGTACCTGAAGCCCGGCTTCTACCAGGAGCTCTCCGTCAGCGCGCAGGCCGGCACCACCGCCGACCAGCTGCTCTCCGAGGTCAAGCCGCTGCTCGACACCAAGAACACCAAGGCCCAGACCGGCGCCGCACTGGCCAAGGAGCAGGCCAAGGAGATCGAGAAGGGGATGAGCGGCATGAACACCATGCTGCTGATGTTCGCCTTCATCGCGCTCTTCGTCGGCGTCTTCCTGATCTACAACACCTTCACCATGCTGGTCACCCAGCGCACCAAGGAGCTGGCCCTGCTGCGCGCCGTCGGTGCCAACCGCGGCCAGGTCATGCGCTCGGTGCTCGCCGAGGCCCTGGTCGTCGGCCTCGTCTCCGCCGCGATCGGCCTCGCCACCGGTGTCGGCCTCGCGGTCGGCATGCGCTCCCTGATGGACTCCCTCGGCGCCAAGATCCCGGCCGGCGACCTGGTGATCGCCCCGGGCACGATCATCGCGGCCCTGGTCATCGGCGTCCTCGTCACCGTGCTCGCCGCGCTGCTGCCCGCCTGGCGCACCGGCCGGATCGCCCCGGTCGCGGCCATGGGCAGCGCCCACCTGCCGGCCACCGCGAAGTCGCTCGTCCTGCGCAACGTCTTCGGCAGCGTCCTCGGCCTGATCGGCATCGGCCTGGTCATGCTCGGCGTGTCCATGGGCGGCGACGGCCGGATGGTCATCGGCGGCGGAGCGTTCTTCATGCTCATCGGCCTGATCGTGCTGCTGCCGCTGCTGTCGCGGCCGGTCATCTCGGCCCTGCGGCCGCCGCTGCAGAAGGTCTTCGGGGTGCCCGGCAAGCTGGCCGCGCAGAACGCCCTGCGCAACCCGCGCCGCACGGCCGTCACCGCCGCCTCGCTGGCCATCGGCCTGACCCTGGTCACCGCGCTCTCGGTCATCGGCATCACCATGGGCAAGGCCGTGGACCGGATGAGCACGGACAAGATCAAGGCCGACTACAAGGTCTCCATGAACGGCGGCATCGGCAGCCTGGACAAGTCGGTCGCCGAGACCCTGGCGAAGGCCCCCGGCATCAAGGCGGTCTCCCCGCAGACCGCCGGCTCGCTGCAGATCGGCGGCGACTTCCACGCGGCATCGGGCGTCAACCCGGCCGCCATCGGCGAGATGCTCAACATCGACGTCGTCAGCGGTTCGCTGAGCAGCCTGGGCAAGGGCGAGGTCGCCGTCGCGGACAAGACCGCGGCGAAGGCCAAGCTCACGGTCGGCTCGACGCTCGAGGTCATGTACGACGACGGCCAGAAGGCCTCGCTCAAGGTCGGCGCGGTCTACAAGGAGCTGGACGGCCTGCTCTCCCCGTACGTCCTCGACGACAAGGTCCTCAGCGCGCACTCCGACGACCCCTACATCCCCGAGGTGTACGTCAACGCCACCGGCGGCGAGTCCAAGGCCAGTGAGAAGGCCGTCCTGGACGCGCTCGGCAACAACCCGGCGATCGGCATCGCCACCCAGCAGGACATGCGCAACGAGATGGGCGGCATCGTCAACCTGGCGCTGAACATCATGTACGGCCTGCTCGGCATGGCCCTGATCATCTCGGTGCTCGGCGTGGTCAACACCCTCGCGATGTCCGTCTTCGAGCGCAAGCAGGAGATCGGCATGCTGCGGGCGATCGGTCTCGACCGCAGCCGGGTCAAGAACATGATCCGCCTGGAGGCCGTGGTCATCTCGCTCTTCGGCGCGATCCTCGGCATCGGCGTCGGCGTCTTCCTCGCCTGGGCCGTCGGCACCACCTTCAGCAAGTCGGTCCCGGGCTACGCCCTGGTCATCCCGTACGACCGGATCGGCATCTTCCTCCTGCTGGCCGCCGTGGTCGGCGTCCTGGCCGCCATGTGGCCGGCCCGCAGCGCCGCCCGCCTGAACATGCTGACGGCCATCAAGACCGAGTAGGAACGCAGGGACAGGTGAAGGGCCCCGGGGCAACCGCCCCGGGGCCCTTCGCCGTTCGTACGAGGGCTACGGAAAGCTACGCGCCCCAGGTCCGCAGCCGCAGCGGCAGCCCCGAGTCGCCGTCCGCCCCCGACTTCACCGCGAGCACCTGGTTGACCCCGAGCCTGCCCCGCTCGAAGCCGAGCGCGGAGGCCGCCATGTAGAGCCGCCAGACCCGGGCCCGCCCGGGCGAGGTGAGGCGTACGGCCTCCTCCCAGTGCTCCTCCAGCCGCGCCACCCAGGCCCGCAGGGTCAGCGCGTAGTGCTCGCGCAGCGCCTCCACGTCGCGCACTTCGAAGCCGGCCCGCTCCAACTCGCCGACGGTGGTGCCGAGCGGGGAGAGCTCCCCGTCGGGGAAGACGTAGGCGTCGATGAACTCGTCGATCCGGTACCCCTCTTCGTCGGGCTCCGGCGGGCGGGCGATCTGGTGGTTGAGCAGCCGGCCGCCGGGGCGCAGCAGGGCGTGCAGGGTGCGGGCGTAGTCCCGGTAGCGGTCCGCTCCGACGTGTTCGGCCATCCCGATGGAGGAAAGGGCGTCGTACGGCCCGTCCCTGACGTCCCGGTAGTCCTGGATCCGGATCTCGACGAGGTCGGCCAGTCCCTCCTCCGCGACGCGCTTGCGGGCGTAGGCGGCCTGCTCGCGCGAGAGCGTGATGCCGGTGACCCGGACGCCGTACTCGCGGGCCGCGTGCAGCGCCATGGAGCCCCAGCCGCAGCCGACGTCGAGGAGGCGGTCACCGGGCTTGAGGCCGAGCTTGCGGCAGACCAGGTCGAGCTTGTCCCGCTGGGCCTCCTCCAGGGTGGCTCCGGGGCTCCAGTAGGCGCAGGAGTACACCATCGAGGGGCCGAGCACGTGCCCGTAGAACTCGTTGCCGACGTCGTAGTGGTGGCTGATGGCCTGCCGGTCGCGCCCCTTGCTGTGCCGTGGCCCGCCGCGCCGGACCGCCTCCTCGGCGGGGGGCGGGGGCGGCGGCAGCGGGCCGCCCAGCGCGATCAGCTCGCGTACGGCGGCCCGGTGGCCGGGGTCGCGCAGCAGCCGGGCCGCCTCCGGTACGGCGGTGGGCCGGGCCCGCTTCGCCCGGCGCGCGAGGCCCTCCAGGGCCGCGAACGCCCCGGGCCGCGCGGCCGGCGGCAGCGGTCCGGTCTGCGGGGGCCGCTCCCACAGCGGGCCCGCCACCTGGCCCAGCAGGGCGAACAGGTCGCCCTCCACGGTCAGCTCGCCCGCCACCCACGCGCGGGCCAGGCCCAGTTCGCCGGGCTTCCACAGCATCCGGCGCACGGCGCGGCGGTCGTGGATCACGAGCACGGGCCCGGTGGACGGGCCCGCCTCGCTGCCGTCCCAGGCCCGGACGCGCACCGGCAGCGGGGCACCCAGCAATGTCTCGGCAACAGCGGCCAGCCGCGGCGCGGCGTCGGTCATGGCGCACCTCCACATCTCCGACCCATGGGGGTGTCCGGGGATCAGGGCCGGGCCCGGCCCGCCTGGCGCCGGGGCTGATCCGGCCCTGATCCCCGGACACCCCCATCCCTTTACCCAGCCCGGGCCCCGGGTACGCCGAAGGGGCCGCCCGCACCACGGATGGCGGGCGGCCCCTTCGGGGTCGTGCAGGGTGTCGCTGTCAGGCCCGGGTCAGGAGGCCTTGGCCTTCTGGGCCGGTGCGGCCGGAGCCGGCGCCGGCTTGGCGGCCTCGTAGAACTCCTCGCGCGGGGTCTCCAGCGCGGCGAGGGAGACGACCTCGCGCTTGAGGAACATGCCGAGGGTCCAGTCGGCGAAGACGCGGATCTTGCGGTTCCAGGTCGGCATGGCCATGCCGTGGTAGCCACGGTGCATGTACCAGGCGAGCCGGCCCTTGAGCTTGATCTTCATCTTGCCCATGACGATCATCGCCACGCCCTTGTGGAGGCCGAGGCCCGCCACCGCACCCTTGTTGGAGTGCGAGTACTCGGTCTGCGGGAAGCCGCGCATGCCCGAGATGACGTTGTCGCCGAGGACCTTGGCCTGGCGCAGCGCGTGCTGGGCGTTCGGCGGGCACCAGGCGTTCTCCACGCCGGCCTTGCGGGCGGCGAGGTCCGGAACCTGGGCGTTGTCGCCGGCGGTCCAGATGTAGTCCGTGCCCTTGACCTGGAGGGTCGGCTCGGCGTCGACGTGGCCGCGCGGGCCGAGCGGCAGGCCGTAGCGGGCCAGCACCGGGTTCGGCTTGACGCCGGCGGTCCAGACGATGGTGTTGGAGTCGACCTCGAGGCCGTTCTTCAGCACCACGTGGCCGTCCACGCAGGAGTCCATGGAGGTGTTGAGGTAGATCTCGATGCCGCGGGACTCGAGGTGCTCCTTGCCCCAGGTACCGAGCTTGGGCCCGACCTCGGGAAGGATCTTGTCGGCCGCGTCCACCAGGATGAAGCGCATGTCCTCGCGCTTGATGGTGGTGTAGTACTTCGCGGCGTCGCGGGCCATGTCCTCGACCTCGCCGATGGTCTCCGCGCCGGCGAAGCCGCCGCCGACGAAGACGAAGGTGAGGGCCTTGCGGCGGACGTCCTCGTCCGTCGTGGACTCGGCCTTGTCGAGCTGCTCGAGGACGTGGTTGCGCAGGCCGATGCCCTCTTCGACGCCCTTCATACCGATGCCCTGTTCGGCGAGGCCGGGGATCGGGAAGGTGCGGGAGACGGCGCCGAGCGCGATCACCAGGTAGTCGAAGGGCAGCTCGTACGCCTCGCCGACCAGCGGCGTGACGACGGCGACCTTGCGGTCCTGGTCGATGCTGGTGACCCGGCCGGTGAGAACCTCAGCCTTGGGCAGCACGCGTCGCAGCGGTACGACGACGTGCCGAGGCGAGATGCTGCCTGCGGCCACTTCGGGGAGGAAGGGCTGGTAGGTCATGTACGAGCGCGGGTCGACGACCGTGACAGTCGCCTCGCCGTAACGCATCTTCTTCATGATGCGCTTGGCTGCGTACAGGCCTACGTACCCACCTCCTACAACGAGGATCCTGGGACGCTCCGTGGTGCTCATGGAACGAGTATCCAGCACCCAAAGGGGTGTCGCTCGTGAGCCCCTTCACAAGGAGTGGAGGACCCTCTGCTACACTCCGCCGCCCACGTGATGGACGTCATGGCGCGCAACGGGAACCAAGGTGTAACGGGAATCGTTGCTCACCCGTCCTGAACTGGCCTCCAGGCCTTCAACCGGACTGGACCACTGGGGTTCGTCCATACCTCTGATACGAAACCCGTGGCGTCCGTCGATCGCACGAATGCATGGAGAAAGGGGCCTGCGGGCCTCTGAAGGGGCTGAAAGACCCCTTCCGTTGACCCAGCAGACCCCTTTTCCTTGTGAAGAACTTCACGAACTTCATGTGGATCACGGGCCGAACGACCCCTCAGGACCCCTGTCGGACCCCCGTCCGACCGCCGTTCAGGCGATGGACCAGGCGATTCCGTCCAGGATGTCGTGCTCCGAGACGACGACCTCGGATGCTCCGATGCGCTCCATGATCGCGAGCAGGACCAGCGCGCCGGCGCCGATCACGTCCACCCGGCCCGGGTGCATCACGGGGATCGCCGCGCGCTCGGCGTGCGTCGCGGCCAGCATCCGCTCGCTGATCTCGCGGACCTGCTCGTAGGAGATCCGGGAGTGGTGGATCTGCGACGAGAGGTACTCCGGCAGGCCGAGCGCGATCCCGGCGACCGTGGTCACCGAGCCGGCCAGACCCACCAGGGTGCGCGCCTCGCCCAGCGGGACGGTCTCGGCCGCCAGGTCCAGGGCCGCCTCGATGTCGGCCCGTATGGCGTCGATCTGCGCCCGGGTCGGCGGGTCGGTGACGACCCCGTCCACCACCAGGTGGCGCTCGGTCATCCGGACGCAGCCCACGTTCACGGAGCGCGCGGCCCGTACGTGTTCCTCGCCGACCACGAACTCCGTCGAGCCGCCGCCGATGTCCACCACCAGGAACGGCCGCTCCAGGTGCTCGTGGGCGGTCAGCTCCTTGGTGGCGCCGGTGAAGGAGAACTCCGCCTCCTGCTCGCCGGAGATCACCTCGGGCTCGACGCCCAGGATGTCCATGACGCCCCGGACGAAGTCCTCGCGGTTCTCGGCGTCCCGGGAGGCGGAGGTGGCCACGAAGCGGATCTTCTCCGCGCCGTGCTCCTTGATGACCTCGGCGTACTCGCGGCAGGCGGCGAAGGTGCGCTCCAGCGCCTCCGGGGCGAGGCGCCCCGTCCTGTCCACGCCCTGGCCGAGCCGGACGATGACCATCCGGCGGTCCAGCTCGGCGAGGTCACCGGTCTGCGGGTCGCAGTCCGCGACCAGCAGCCGGATGGAGTTCGTACCGCAGTCGATGGCCGCGACCCGGGTCACTCGGAGTCCTTCTTGTCCGCGCACGGGGTGACGCAGGCGCCCTTGGCCCACCACTCCGGCAGCATCGCCAGGGCCTCGTCGCCGAACGGGTTCACGCCCGGGCCCGCGGCCAGGGAGTGGCCGACCAGCACGTGCAGGCACTTCACGCGGTCCGGCATCCCGCCGGCGCTCGGGAAGCCCTGGAGCACCTCGATGGCGTCGCGGCGCTGGATGTAGTCCTCGTGCGCGGCCCGGTAGGCGGCGGCGAGCTCCGGGTCCTCGGCGAGCCGGGCCTGCATCTCCTTCATCACGCCGTTGGCCTCCAGCGTGCCGATCGCGGAGGCCGCGCGCGGGCACGTCAGGTAGTACAGCGTCGGGAAGGGGGTGCCGTCGGGGAGCCGCGGCGCGGTCTCCACCACGTCCGGCTGTCCACAGGGGCAGCGGTGCGCGATGGCGCGCAGCCCGCGCGGCGGGCGGCCGAGCTGCTGCTGGAACGCTTCGATGTCCGCGTCGGTCGGCTCGGTCCGGTCGGTCTGGGGCGGGGGCGTCTGCATGCCTGGAGGAAGTCTCTTCGTTCTCGTGGATGGGTGCTGCGGTGGTGTGCGGGTGGTCACTCGCCCGGGCGGTCGGCCTTGTCGACGCCGTCCCAGACGTTCGAGTACCAGGGCCGGTCGGACCCGGCCTGGCCGGTCCGGTGCGGTTCGGGCGGCTGGGACCCGGGGTCGCTCATGATGTAGCCGACCTCCCCCGGGCGCAGGAAGTGCAGGTGCTTGCGCGCCTGCTGCTCCGCGTACGCGTCGTCCTGCCAGCGGGCCTTCTCGTCGCGCAGCCGCTCCAGGCGGTCCCGCGCGGCGGCGGCGGACCGCTGCTGCTCCGCGATCTCCGAGCGCTGGGAGACGTACTGGCGCATCGGATACGCGAGGGCGACGACCAGCGTACAGAGGACGAGCACCAGGAGCGCGGCGCGGCCGGTGAGCCGGCTGCGGCGGACCTGGCGGCGGGACTGCGAGCGGTAGACGTGGGCGGCGGTCCGCTCGCCGAGCTGCTTGAGCCTGGTCGCGGTGGAGAAGGTGGAGAACCGATCCCGGTTCCCGGCCATTGATCCGCCTCCCCTATGTACGCACTACGCAATACGTCCCCGCACACGGTACGGGACCGAGTGCGGGGACGTACGGAGGCCGGGGCCCGTCGCGGGCATCAGCCCGTGATCAGCCCTTGAAGCGCGGGAAGGCGGAGCGGCCCGCGTACACCGCGGCGTCGTCGAGGATCTCCTCGATGCGCAGCAGCTGGTTGTACTTGGCGACACGGTCCGAGCGGGCCGGGGCGCCGGTCTTGATCTGACCGCAGTTCACGGCGACGGCGAGGTCGGCGATGGTGACGTCCTCGGTCTCACCGGAGCGGTGCGACATCATGCACTTGAAGCCGTTGCGCTGGGCCATCTCGACGGCGTCGAGGGTCTCGGTCAGCGAACCGATCTGGTTCACCTTCACGAGCAGGGCGTTCGCGGAGCCCTCCTCGATGCCGCGGGCCAGACGCTCCGGGTTGGTGACGAAGAGGTCGTCGCCGACGATCTGGACCTTGGCGCCCAGACGGTCGGTGAGGGTCTTCCAGCCGTCCCAGTCGTCCTCGTACAGCGGGTCCTCGATGGAGACGAGCGGGTACGCGGAGACGAGCTCCGCGTAGTAGTCGGTCATCTCGGCGGCCGAGCGGGAGTTGCCCTCGAACTCGTACTTGCCGTCCTTGTAGAACTCGGACGCGGCGACATCGAGCGCGAGCGCGATGTCCTTGCCCGGGGTGTAGCCGGCCTGCTTGATGGCCTCGACGATGAGGTCGAGCGCGGCGCGGTTGGAGTCCAGGTTCGGGGCGAAGCCGCCCTCGTCACCGAGACCGGTGGAGAGGCCCTTGGTGTGCAGGACCTTCTTGAGGGTGTGGTAGACCTCGGCACCCCAACGCAGCGCCTCGGAGAAGGACTCCGCGCCGATCGGGGCGATCATGAACTCCTGGATGTCCACGTTGGAGTCGGCGTGCGACCCACCGTTGAGGATGTTCATCATCGGAACGGGCAGCAGGTGCGCGTTCGGACCGCCGAGGTAGCGGAAGAGCGGAAGGTCCGAGGCCTCGGACGCGGCGTGCGCGACGGCGAGGGAGACGCCGAGGATGGCGTTGGCGCCGAGCGAGCCCTTGTTGTCGGTGGCGTCCAGGTCGAACATGGCCTGGTCGATCAGGCGCTGCTCGGTGGCGTCGTAGCCGACGAGCTCCGGGCCGATCTGCTCGATGACGGCGAGGACGGCCTTCTCCACGCCCTTGCCGAAGTAACGGTTGGGGTCACCGTCACGGAGCTCGATGGCCTCGAAGGCACCGGTGGAGGCGCCGGACGGAACTGCAGCACGGCCGGTGCTGCCATCGTCGAGGCCCACCTCGACCTCGACCGTGGGGTTGCCTCGGGAGTCCAGGATTTCCCGGGCTACGACGACGTCGATGGACGGCACGAGCATCTCCTTCTGGGATGTGACGCTGGGTGTGCGGTGGCGTCAGGCCGTGGGATGGCCTTGCCGACTAGAGCCTAACCGGATCCGGGGACTCGACCTGCCGACCGCCCGGGTCCTGGGACGAAAAAGGGACCGAATACCCCTCTTCCGGGACATAGGACTCCGGTATCCGCGCGGTGGCGCCGGCGCGAACGCCACCGCCCGGCGCGTGGGGGGAGACGCGCCGGGCGGTGGGAACGGTCTGTGTCGTTCAGACTCCTGCGGCTATTGCCGCAGTGTTCAGCTGAGCTTCAGCTTCTGACCCGGGTAGATCAGGTCGGCGTCCGAGACGATGTCCTTGTTCAGCTCGAACAGCTTCTCCCAGCCGCCCTGGACGCCGTTGGCCTCGGCGATGGTGCCCAGGGTGTCACCGGACTTGACCTCGTACGAGCCGTTGCCGGTCTTCGGCGCGGCCGGAGCCTCGGCGCGCTCGGAGCGGGTGGTCGGGGTCTCGGCGCGCTTGGTGTCCTTCTTCGGCGCGGCCTTCTGCTCGGTCTTCTTCGTGTCGGCCTTCGGCTTGGTGTTCTTCGGGGTCTCGGTGGACCCGCCGCCGGTGTACGAGGAGTTCGACAGGCCCACGCCGCAGTGCGGCCAGGCGCCCTTGCCCTGGCCCTTGAGGACCTTCTCGGCGATGGCTATCTGCTGGGACTTCGAGGCCTGGTTGGCCTGCGCGGCGTACGACTTGCCGCCGTACGCGGCCCACGTGGAGGACGAGAACTGCAGGCCGCCGTAGTAGCCGTTGCCCGTGTTGATGGCCCAGTTGCCACCGGACTCGCACTGCGCGACCTTGTCCCACTCGGAGGCGGTCGCGGCGGAGGCGGTGCCCGCGGCCATCAGCGGAGCGGCCACGGCCACACCGGCGACACCGGCGAGCGTTACGAGGCGGGCAGTCCGCTCAATAGCAGTACCGCGACGGTGCTTGCCCTTGCCGGAAAGCAGCATGAGGTTTCTCCTCACCGACGCCTACGAGGTGAGCTGTCGGGTTCGGGCTGATGAGTGCCCGGCGATGCGACCCAGTCGCACCTCTTAACCCCAAGCCGGTGGCGTGACCGTCTCTCAACGGCCGCTCCCGGCACCTACCTTGGTTCCCCCGCTCCTGCCTTCGGCGCTTGACGCGACGACTGTTCCCCCCGTCCGCCGGCAGGATTCGGCGATGCGGTCGAAGGAGCTCGCGGTGGCGAGCGATTCAGAAGGTAGACAGGTCTCTCCCCGATGTTCAACGAGGAACATCGGGGAGAGAGGGCCCCTACTTGCGCTCCCCGCCGGGGTGTTTGCGCAGGTGAGGCCGGGGTTTGCGGAAGCCCCGAGGTGGGACACGCCAGTTGACCGGAAGAGACGCATGTCTCACTTGCCGAAAACCGACAACCATCCCTTTCCGGGCCGCCGAAGTGTCCTTATTGCACGGTTAGATCCAGGTTCTGACCGGGCTTGATCAGGTTGGCGTCATTGCCGATGACCTGCTCATTGGCCTGGTAGAGCTCGTTCCAGCCGCCCTTGACCCCCTTGGCATCCGCGATGGCGGCCAGGCTGTCGCCCGCCTTCACCGTGTACGTGGGCTCCGACGGCGCGTCAGAAGGTGCGGGAGCCTCGGGGGCGGGCTCACCGCGGTGCTTGCCATTGCCCTCGGCGGGGGTGGCGCCCGGAGTCGCCGGGGCCGCCGGAGCCGCCGGAGCCGTCGGGTCCACCGCGGGCCGGCCGGGGGTCGCGGGCGCGCTCGGGTCCGCCGGGACGGTCGGGGCCGTCGGGTCGGCCGGAGCCGTCGGGTCAGCCGGGGCCGTCGGGCCTCCGGGGGTCGCCGGGGGCGTGGTCGAGTCGCCCGGGACGACCGGCGCCGACGGGGCGTCCGGCACGGGCATGACGGGCAGTCCGACGGACGGCGCGTCGGGAATCAGGTACGAGGGAGAGCCGGACGGGCTCGGGATCACCGGGCCCGACGCGGTCGGGGCCCCGAAGTCGATGGCCGGCCGCTCGCCCGCGCGGGAGGGCACGGTGTCGTCCGGGCGGGACGGGGAGGGCGCGATCGTCCCGGAGGCACCGGGCAGACCGGGGTCCACCGCCGCGGCGGGACCCTGCCGGTCCAGCCCGGCGGAGGTCGCGCACAGCGGCCACGCCTGCGGCCCCTGCGAGGCGAGCACCCGCTCGGCCACGGCGATCTGCTGGGAGCGGCTCGCGAGGTCGGCCCGCTCGGCGAAGTCGAGCCCGCCGGCGCTCTGCCACTCCTCCTGGGTGAACTGGAGCCCGCCGTAGGCGCCGCTGCCGAAGTTGGCACTCCAGGAGCCACCGCTCTCGCATTCGGCGACCTTGTCCCACGTGGACGTGTCGGCGGCGGTGGCACTGGTGGCCGCTAGCAGCGGCAGGGCCAGCGCGGAGCCAGTGACTCCGGCTGTGACTACCAGCGCGGGGACCTGGCGGGGTCGTCTGTGGCGGCCGTTCCCGGAACGCATGAAGGTGCACCTTTCGCATAACGGCGGGGTAACGGCAGAACCTAGCGGCCTTCGAACGATTGTCACAACTCCGGCCGTGAACTGACTTCTGGTCAGGCGGCTATCAAACGTTCCGAGGTGTGAAGCGGACGGGAAGAGTGCGCAGGCCACGCATGATCAGTCCGCCGCGCCAGCGCAGGTCTTCAGGCGGAACAGCCAGTTCCAGATCTGGCAGACGCGTCAGCAAAGTCGCGAGCGCGGTCTGCCCTTCAAGTCGTGCGAGCGGGGCGCCCAGGCAGTAGTGGATGCCGTGCCCGTATCCGAGGTGCTGGTTGTCGGTCCTGGAGAGGTCCAGGGTGTTCGGATCGGCGAACCGTGCGGGGTCCCGGTCGGCGGCCGCGAGGACGACCAGGACCGGATCTCCGACCGCGATCTCCCGGCCGCCGAGGGTCAGCGGCTCGGTGGCGAACCGCCAGGTCGCCAGTTCCACGGGGCCGTCGTAGCGGAGCAGCTCCTCGACACCGGTGGCCAGCAGTCCACTCTCGCCCGCGGCGAGGGAGAGCTGGAGGCGCTCGCGCTGATCCGGGTTCACGAAAAGGGCATGCAGTCCATTCCCAATCAAATTAACCGTGGTTTCAAAACCTGCGAACAAGAGGATGAAAGCCATCGCCGTGGCCTCCGCCTCCGTCAGGTGGTCGCCGTGGTCGCTCGCCCGGATCAGGTCGGAGATGAGGTCATTGCCCAGATCGTCCCGCTTGCGGTGGATGAGCTCCCCGAGATAGGTGCGCATCTGCTTCACGGAACGGGCGACTCCGCCGCGCGGGCCACCGCCGTGGCGGATCATCATCCCCGCCCAGTCGCGGAAGTCGTCCTGGTCCTCGCGCGGTACGCCGAGCATCTCGCAGATGGCGTAGATGGGGAGCGGGAAGGCGAACTCGTGGATGAGGTCCGCCTCTCCCTTCTCGACGAACTGCTCGATGAGGTGATCGGTGAGCGCCTGCACCCGCGGGGTGAACTCGGCGACCCGGCGCGGGGTGAACGCCTTCGACACCAGCCTCCGCAGCCGGGTGTGGTCCGGCGGGTCGATGTTGAGCAGATGCGTCATCAGCTCCGCCTTGCGCTCCCCCGGGATCCCGGTCTTGCCCTTGGCGTGCGCGGGCTCCGCGTGGTGCGCCGGATTCTTGCTGAGCCGCTGGTCGGCCAGGGCCTGGCGGGCGTCGGCGTAGCGGGTGACCAGCCAGGCCTCGACCCCGCTGGGGAGCTTGGTGCGGTGCACCGGGGAGTGCTCGCGCAGCCATGCGTAGGCCGGGTACGGGTCGGTTGCGAACTCCCAGTCGAAGAGGGTCGGGCCCTCGGTGGCAGGGGTGTCGGCTGGGTTTGCGGGGATCTGCTCATGCACCCGATGACCGTATCCCGGCGCCGAGCCGGCACCCCATATGGCCCGGTTCGTCGCGGCTGTCCGCAGATCGGCCATCACTTGACCTCACCTTGTCAGACATTCCTACTTTCGATTTTGTGGATGTGAGGATCTTGAAGAGCAGTTTCGCGGTGGTGGAGAGACGGGCCGAGCACGCGGTCAAGTTCTTCTACTCCCACCTCTTCTGGCACAACCCCGGGATCCGTGACCTGTTCCCCGCCTCACACGAGGACATGGAGCGACAGCGGGACCGGCTCTTCGCCGCGCTCACGCACGTGATCGCCCACTTCGACGACGAGACCGTCGTCCCCTATCTACGCGACCTGGGGCGCGACCACCGCAAGTTCCTGGCCGGCCCCGAGCACTACGCGGCCGTGGGCTCCAGCCTGCTCGCCGCACTCGCCGAGACCTCCGGCGAGGCCTGGACCCCGCGCGTGGAGAAGGCCTGGGCCGAGGCCTACCAGGTGATCGCCGACGCCATGATGGGCGGCGCCGCCTCATCCGAGGACCCGCCGTGGTGGGACGCGGAGGTCGTACGCCACCTCCAGTACGGGCAGGACATCGCCGTCCTGACGCTGAGGCCGCTCGCCCCCTTCCCCTATCTCCCGGGCCAGTACACGAGCGTGAGCAGCGAGCGGGTCCCGACCACCTGGCGTACGTACTCCATCGGCAACGCCCCCCGCGCCGACGGCACCCTCGACCTGCACGTCAGCCGGATCGACCGGGGGCGGCTCAGCACCTCCCTCGTGCGCGAGGCGGGGCCGGGGGACATGCTGCGGCTGAGCGCGGCCGGCGGACAGCTGACCCTCCGCCGCGAGGACCGCCCGGTCAGCTTCATCGCCGCCGGCACCGGCTGGGCGCCGATCCGCGCCCTGCTGGAGGAACTCGTGGAGCATCCTCCTGATCAGGACGTACGGCTCTTCCTGGTGGCCCGGGACGGCGCGCACCTCTACGACCGCCCGCTCATCGACACGTACGCCGCCGCGTGCCCCTGGCTCGGCGTCACCTACATCACGCCCGCCCCCGGGCAGCACCGCAACCAGGCCACCGGCCGGCTCGCGACCGCGCTCGGCCACCGCGGCATGTGGCCGGAGCAGGACGTCTACCTCAGCGGACCGCCGCAGTTCATCGACGAGACCGCGTACCTCCTGGAGGAGCTGGGCGCCCGCCCCGGCCGCCTCTTCCACGACTCGGTGTCCGTCGGCTTCACGGGCCACGGGCCCGGCAGCCGCCCGCTGGGCTTCGGCGAGTGGTTCCTGAACCGTCCGTCGCCGCACTGGCACAACCCCTCGGGCCGGGCGCCGAGGCCCTCCTGAGAGGTGTCGTCAGTCGCCGACGCCCTCGGCCGCCCGGATCGCGTCCCGGTAGACGCGGGCCGCCGCGCGCAGCGCGGTCTCGGGGTCGATCCCCGCCGCCTCGGCGCGCGCCGCCAGCTCCAGCAGCTCGTACCCGACGCCCTCGCCGCGGGGCAGTTCCACGGCCAGGCCGCCCGCACGGACCCGGCCCGCGAGTTTGGCCGCGAGCGCGAGACCCGGCTGGCCCACGGGAATCCCGTCGGTGACCGACTCCCGCTGCTTCTCGACCGCCTTGGTGCGCTGCCAGTGCGCGTGCACGTCCTCCGGGGTCTCCGCCTTCGCGTCGCCGAAGACGTGCGGGTGCCGGTGGATCAGCTTCTCCACCAGGGCCCCGGCCACGTCGTCGATGGAGAAGGCCTCGTCGGGGTCCTCGCCGTCTGCGGTGCCCTCCTGCGCGATCCGCGCGTGGAAGACCACCTGGAGCAGCACGTCACCGAGCTCCTCGCGCAGCTCCTCCCGGTCCCCGTCCTCGATGGCCTCGACGAGCTCGTACGCCTCCTCGATCGCGTACTTGGCCAGCCCCCGGTGGGTCTGCCGGGAGGTCCACGGGCACTCGCGCCGGACCCGGTCCATCACCTGGACCAGATCGATCAGGCGCGCGCCCGGCAGGTCGTACGAGCCGGGCAGCAGTTCCAGGTCGGGCATGGAGATGCGGCCCGAGCCGGCCAGCCGGGCCAGCCCGTCGGTGAGCCGCTGGTCGCCCTCGCCGCCGGGGAGCACCACGACGGTGCGGCCGCCCGCGCAGGCCTCGACCAGCGCGTGCGCGTCCGGGGCCTCGTGCTCGACCTCGATGCCCGCCTCCCGCAGGTAGGGCAGCTGCGGGTGGCCGGGGTCGGCGCACAGCACCCGGTCCGCGGCGTGCAGGGTCTGCCACGCCGGCCAGGACAGCACGCCGGGGGCGACCCGGTGGCTGGTGGTCAGCAGGACGATACGGCCGGTGGGCTCGGCGGCGGTGGGCTCGGAGTGGTCGGTCACCCTCCGAACCTACCTCCGGTCGGCGGTGTCAGGCTCCGGCGGGGGCCTGCTCGGGACGGGTCCGCTGGGTGATCCAGGTGGTCTCCCCGACGCCGAGCTTGATCTGCTTGGCGTCCCAGGCGCCGTAGCGCGGGTTGACCTCGATGTGCAGTGCCGTGACGGCGGCCCGGGCGGGCTCCTCGAGCTTCCCGTTGCCGTACTTGCCGGCCAGCCTGGTGAGGAGCACCCGGTCCCTGAGGAAGCGGTCGACCTGGCCGGGGGCCATGGCGCCCTTCTGCAGGAGCAGCGCCTCGAACTGTGCCTGTCCGCCGTTCTCGTCGACGTACGCCTTGCGCTCGTCCTCGATGTCCTTCTCGGTGACGGTGAGCCCGGCGGTGCGGGCCATCTTGTCGATGATCCGGCTCTGGAGCATCGCGTCGAGCTTCTGCCGCTCCAGGTTGGGGGTGCTCGCGATGAGTTCGGCGGCGCTCTGCCCGGACCGGTTCTGTGCGGCGCGGACGTCCTTCACCTGGGCCTGGAGCGCGGACGTGGTGATCCGTTCGCCGCCGACGACGGCCGCGGTGCCGGGGCGGGTTTCGCCCGAGCAGGCGGACAGCAGGGGCGCCGCCAGGAGCAGGGCGGTGGAGACGGAGAGCGCAGTGCGACGGTGCAAAGGAGCCTCCAGGGCCGGGAGATTGTGCGTCGGTGCACAAGGGCCGTGCGGTGATCGATGGTATGAGGTCACGGTGATCCGAGCCACTACTTCGCCCAACGATTCCGGGGGTGTTGGGGTGCGTGTTAACCCTGCGGCCATTCTTCGGCCTCCCGGCACTGCCAAGGTCGGCCCACCATGTCGACACCGCACTGCTCGCCGCGACGCCCGAGCCTGTTCGGCTCGGCGCTCGCCGCCCTGCTCACGGCGGTGGCCGTGTGCGCCGGGGACGCCGCCGCCCGCGTCTTCCCCTACGGATCGCGCCACCGCAGCATCAACGACCTCGGCAATCAGTTCGTACCCTTCCACGCGCACCTGTGGGACCTCCTGCACGGCCGCGCGGAGGGCGGGCTGCTGTTCAACTGGCAGTCCGGGTACGGCACGAGCTTCCTGCCCGATCTGGGCACCTATCTGACCAGCCCGTTCTCGGTGCTCGTCGGACTCTTCCCGCGCGCGGACATAGACCTCGCGGTGTACGTGGTCACCGTGCTCAAGATGGCGGCCGCGGCGGCGGCGATGGCCTGGCTGCTGCGCACGCAGCGCCGCGGCCCGTGGTGGGCGGCGGGGCTGCTCGGGGCCTCGTACGCGCTGTGCGGCTGGTCGGTGATCGAGGCCTCCTACAACCCGATGTGGCTGGACGGGCTCATCGCCTTCCCCCTGCTGTGCCTGACCGGTGAATGGGCCCTGCGCGGGCGGCGGCCGGTGCTCGCCCCGCTGGTCGTGGCCGCCTGCTGGACGGCGAACTTCTACACCGGCTACATGGCGACGCTCGGCGCCGCCCTGGTGCTGGTGGTACGGGTGGTGCTGACCCGGGAGGGCGTGCGACCCCGGCTGGCGGTGATCGCGCGGGCGGCAGGGACCACCCTGCTGGGGATCGCCCTCGCGGCCCCGGTGCTCGCTCCCCTCTTCCTCAGCTCGGGGCGGGCCTACCCGGGGTGGGTCAAGGAGTTCCGGCCGGTGACCTGGGCGGACCTCTTCGCGCGGCTGCTGCCGGGGACGTACTCCTTCTCCTCCCCCGCCGTCTTCGTCGGCACCGGCACCCTGCTGCTGGTGGCCGCGCTGCCCTTCCACCGGGCGGCGCCGCCGCGCGCCCGGCTGTGGTGGACCGGGCTGACGGTCGCCGTGGCCCTCTCGCTCCAGTGGGCGCCCACCCACCTGGCCTGGCACCTCTTCGCCACCCCGAACGGAAGCCCGTACCGGCAGACCTTCGTGCTCGCCGGGATCGCCGTGATCGCCGCCTGGACCGGGCTGGCGGCGGGCCCGCCCCGCCCACCGGCGCTGGCGGCCGGAGCGGGCCTGCTGACGGCCGCCGTGCTGTGGTCGCGCGGCAGCACCCTGGCCACGAACTGGAGTTACGTGCTCTTCGCGGGCGGGCTCGCCCTGGCGGCCGCGGCCTGGTGGGCGCTGCGCCACCGCCGGCTCGCGCTCCCGGCGGCCGGGCTGCTGGCGCTGGTCCTGGTGGCGCAGGCGGCCGCGACGACGGCCTACGGCCACAAGGGCAAGCTGGCCGGCCTCGACGACTACCCGTCCTGGGGGCGGGCCCACACCGCGCGCGCCGGGGCCCTGGCGGCGGCCGGGGGCTGGCCGGCGTACCGCACCGACCCGAGCCGGCCCGCCCTGTCGGGCAACGACCCGCTGCTGCTGGGCGGGGAGGGCGGCTCGTACTACAGCAGCCACACCCCGGAGGTGTTCACGCACACGATGGTCGCGCTCGGGGCCGGCTGGACCTCGCGCGGACGCAACGTCCAGAGCATCGACAACCCGGTGACGGACGCCCTCTTCGCGGTCGGCGCGCGCCTCCAGCCGGACGGCACGGTCCGCCGCGCGCAGGTCCCGCCGCTGGTGACGACCCGCCCACCCGGCGCACCCGGCTCCTACGGCGAGTCCCCCTTCGCCAACCAGGAACTGCTGCTGGGCGCCCGGGTGTACGAGGACCCGCTCGCGCCCGGGGTGTGCCGCGCGGGCACCGAGGCCTACCTGTGGGCCCCGGAGTACAACGCGACGGCCCGCCTCGCGGACGGCCCCGCCTTCCGCCTGAACGGCAGCGCCCCCCGCAACCGGGCGGCCCTCCAGCCGATGGGCGTCTCCCGCGGGACCTCCTCGGCCCTGGTCTTCGACGCGGCCCCGCCCCCGCGGTGGACCCTGTCGTGCCTGGACCGCGTCCGGCTCGACGCGGCGGTCGCCTCGCTGCGCGCCACGGCGGCGACCTCCCTGAGCGTCGGCTCCTCGGAGATCCGGGCCGTCCTGCCGCAGGGCGCCACGGGCACGGCGGTCCTCTCCGTCCCGGCCATCGCGGGCTGGACCTGCAACGGCCGCCCGGCCGCGGCCCACCTGGGCCTGGTCGCCCTCCCCCTGGACGGCCTCACCACCACGCTCGACTGCTCGTTCCGCCCGCCGGGCCTGATCCCGGGCACGGCGGTGGCGGGCGTGGCCCTGGCCGTGCTGCTCGGCCTGGCCTTCGGGAGGAGGCGGCGTCAGCGCACCTGACCGAGCCAGTGCAGGGTCCGGCGTATCTCGGCGGGGAAGGGGTGCGCCGGGCCGTGCAGGCGTTCCGCGTCGAACAGCAGCCGGGCCAGGGTCTCGTGGGCCGACTGGCGGTCGCCGAGGGAGAGCTGCAAGTGCGCGATCCGGCGGCGGACCTCCAGGGGCAGGCCCGGGTCCGGGTTGGCGTAGTGGTTCTCGAAGAGCGGGAGCAGCGAGCGGTACTCCGCCAGGGCGGCGGCCGGTTCGCCCAGTTGCTCCAGGCACTGGGCGGCGTCGTAGCGGAAGCGCAGCGCCTGGGCGTCGCCGGCCGGGAACTCGTCGGCGAGGCGGCGCAGTTCCGGCAGGGCGCGGCGGTACTGGCCGTCGTCCATCAGCGTGGCCGCGTACTGCTTGCGCAGGGAGCGGACCACCGGGGAGTGCTCCCCGTGCTCGGCGGCCGCCGCCGGGAGGATGCCGCCGAGGATGTCCACGGCCTGGGTGAGCCGCCCCTGGTCCAGGAGCTTGCGGGCCTCGTCCACGGCCCCGGGGATGTCCGGCTTCGGCGGGGCCGGCGTCGGCGGGGCGGCCGGCCGCGGCGGGACGACGGTGGTGGCCCGGTCCGGCCAGGGCGCCTGGGGGCGCAGGAAGGGCCGGGTCGGGTCGAGCGGGCCGGCCGGGGCGGCGCTGCCGCTGGCGGGCAGCAGCGGGGCGAGCGCCTCGTAGACCTCCTGCGCGGAGGCGGGCCGGTCCTGCGGGTCCTTGGCGAGGAGGCGCAGCAGGAGCGCCTCCAGCTCCGGCGGGACCTCCGGGCGCAGCGGGCGGACCGGGAGCGGGGGCTCGTACAGGTGGCGGTGCAGCACGCCCAGCGCGGTGGATCCGGCGAAGGGGACGTTGCCGCTGAGGAGTTCGTAGAGCAGCACGCCGAGTGCGTAGAGGTCGGTGTACGGGCCCACCGCGCCGCCCATGGCCTGCTCGGGCGCCATGTACGCGGGGCTGCCGATGGGCGAGCCGGTGCTGGTGAGGCGGGTGGTGTCGGTGTCCATCACCGAGGCCACGCCGAGGTCCAGGACCAGGACGGTGCCGTCGGGCCGCACCATCACGTTGCGCGGCTTCAGGTCGCGGTGGACGATCGGCACCGCGTGCACGGCCGACAG
Organism: Streptomyces sp. NPDC030995; assembly: GCF_055571215.1. Lineage (NCBI taxonomy): Bacteria > Bacillati > Actinomycetota > Actinomycetes > Kitasatosporales > Streptomycetaceae > Streptomyces > Streptomyces sp. NPDC030995. The sequence continues at coordinate 202,476 of NZ_JBVIFS010000007.1, read as the reverse complement.
GACCGAGCACAGCTGCGCGACGACGGCGACCGCCCACGGCCAGGGGTAGGGATCGTGTTCGGCGAGGTGGTCGGCGAGGTCGGCGCCCTCGACGTATCCCATGACGAGGAAGAGCTCGTCGCCGTCGCTGCCCGCGTCGTGCACGGTGACCAGGCCGGGATGGTCCACCTGTGCGGTGACCCGGCACTCGCGCACGAAGCGGCGGCGCAGCTCCTCGGCGACCGTGCCGGGGCCGGCCACCTTGTCGGGGCGCAGCAGCTTGACGGCGACCCGCCGGTCCAGGCGCCGGTCGTACGCCGTCCAGACCTGGCCCATGCCGCCCTGGCCCAGGATGGTGGCGAGCTGGTAGCGGTCGCCGATGAGCCGGTCGGTCACTGGTTCGGGTCCTGGATCGCGGTCCGGTTCGGGTCCTGGCGGGGGCCGCCGGGCGGCGGGGTCTGCTTGCGCAGCAGTTCACTGAGCTCGTCGAGCTCGGCACGGACCTGCCCGATGCGCGGGGCCGGGGTGGTCTGCGGTGGCACCTGCGGCGGGGCGGGGGCCGGGACCGGGGTGGGGGCGGGCATCTGGGCGGGCGGGTACCCGTAGGCGGGCGCGCCCTGCGGCGGCGGGGCGTACGGCGCGGGCTGCACGGGGTACCAGTGCGCCGCGGCGGCCGCCGCGGCCCGCTCGTGGTGGCGGATGTCGCAGACGAGGAAGTACACGCAGACCGCGAAGCCGGTGATGAGCGTGCCGAAGCCCCCGACGTTGCTCTGCCAGCCGGTGACCTCGGGCGTCGGGTCGAGGCCGAACATCACGAACCAGAAGACGGCGAGGACGCAACTGATGCCCATCAGCGCCCAGTCGCGGGTCTTGCGGGTGAGCAGCGCGAGCCGCAGCATCGAGCCCCAGGCGAAGAAGCCGCAGCTCAGGAGGGGCAGCAGCGTGAACAGCACGCGCAGTACCACCACGCCCCCCGAGGAGGGCCGGGGACCGTGCTGCGGCGGGAGGCCGGGGCCGTGCATCGCTGCTCCTGACAGGCCGTGCGGAAGAGGTTTCGGGACTGAGGGTATACAGCGTTTCCGGCCGTCGGTGAGGGGATGCGCGCAACCGTTGCAGGGTCGCCGCACGACGGTTCACACGTCACCCCCTATGGCGTGACCGTGCCGTCGGACAGGCCGTCGTAGAAGCCTTGTACGAGTTGCTCGCCGAGCCGTCCCGCGAGCCGCAGCGCGTCCTCGAACTCGGCGAGCGCGCGGAAGCGGGCGCCGTAGCGCTGCTGCTGCGCCAGGGGCAGCCGGGGCAGCCGGAGCCTGCGCACGTCGAGGCGGGTGGCGGTGGAGGCGTGGCTGCTGGCGCGGCGGTTGTTGGCGGTGCCGCGCAGGAATCCGGCCAGGAACCAGGGGTCGAGGGCGGCCGGGTCGGGGCGCAGCAGTGCGAGGCCGCGGCCGGGTACGGCGCCCGCGGTGGCCCCGTCGACGACCCGGGCGATGGCGGCGCCGCCGACCAGGGGGACGAGGACGTCGCCGGGTGCGGTGAGCACGGGCTCGTCGGCGGTGGCCGCCAGGGCGCCGGAGGGTCCGGTCCCGGCGTACACGTCCTGCTCGGTGAGGACGGGGGCCGTGCCGGTCCCGCTGCCGGTGCCGGTGTGCAGCTCCAGGGCTCCGGCGCGGACGAGTTCGCCGATGGTGGTCAGCGGGAGCCGGGCCGCGGCCGGGGCGGCCGGGGCGGCGGGCGGCGGGGTGAGGCGCGCGGCCCGGCCGAGGGTCTCGCCGAGGCGCTCCCGTACGGCGGTCAGTTCGGCCGGTCCGCCGCCCGCGGCCGGCGGCGGCAGGTGGCGGGCGGGGGTGAGGTCGACGTCGTCGTCGAGCAGTTCGATGACGGGCACGACGCGGCTGACGCCCGGGACCTCCGGCGCCGTCCCGGTGCGGTCGTACGCGGTCCAGGCGTCCTCCACCGTGCTGTGCACGGCGGGCCAGGCGGCCCGGAGTCGGCCGTCGGCGGCGAGGGCCGCGGTGTCGACGAGGAGGAGTCCGGCCGGGGGCGCGGCGTGCGGGGCGGGCCTGCACAGCACCCACAGGTGCAGGGGGATCCCGTACGGGGGCGCCGCGCCGGCCGGGAGCGCGACGACGGCCCGCAGTGCGCCGCGGCGCAGCAGGTCGGCGCGGATGCGGCGGCCGGAGCGGCGGGCGGCGACGGCGGGGGGCATGAGCAGGACGGCGGTGCCGCCCTCGCGGAGGTGGGCCAGGGCGTGCTGGACCCAGGCGAGTTCGGACTCGGTACGGGCCGGGAAGCCGTACTCCCAGCGCGGGTCGTAGGCCAGTTCCTCGTGGCCCCAGTTGCGTTCGTTGAACGGCGGGTGGCAGAGCACGGCGTCGACGGCGTCCTGCGCGAAGGCGTCGGCGCGCAGGCTGTCGGCGGCGGCCGCGCGGACCACGGCGGGCCCGTGCAGGGCGAGGCGCAGCGCGGCGAGGGCGGCGAGCTCGGGCGAGGAGTCCTGCGCGTGCAGGGCGGTGGCTCCGGGGACGGCCCGCAGCAGGGTGCCGGTGCCGCAGGCGGGGTCGAGCACCTTGAGGGGCGCGGCGCCGGCCGCTCCGGTGGAGCCGGTGCTTGCACCGGGGGCCCCGGCCGGGTCCGCGGGTCCGATCAGCGCGGCCATGAGCTCGGCGAGGCCGTCCGGGGTGAGCGTGTACTGGCGGGGGTTGGCGTCGAGGTGGCGGCCGAGGAGGAACTCGAAGGCCTCGCGGGCGCCGAGTTCGGCGGCGAGTTCGGCGGCGGCGCGCAGCAGCGGCATGGTGGCCGGGCGCAGCGGGACCTCGGTGAGGGCGTGGCCGGGCCCGAGGCGCGCGCCGAGCGCCCGGTCGAGGACGGGGCGCAGCAGGGTGGCCATGCGCTCGTCGGGGGCGGCGGTCACCTCCAGCCAGTCGGCGGGCCGGTCCTGTACGACGAGCAGCGCGCTGCCGGCCTTGACCAGTGCGGTGACGGCTCCGCCGGGGTGGGCGGTGATCTGCTGCCAGACGCGCTCGCGCAGCGGGACCTCGGCGAGCTTGCCCTGGGCGCGCAGCCAGTGCTCCACCTCGGCCAGGGAGAAGGAGGGGCTGGTCTCGGTGCCGCCGACGGGTTTGGGGAAGTCGGCGTGGCGGCGCCGCCAGTTGCTCACGGCTGCGCGGCCGACCCCGGCCAGGCGGGCGACCTCGGCCGCGGTGACCTCTGCGGCGTTCTCCCCGCCGTTGTCCACGGCGTTCTCCTCTGACATGCCGCGGAGCTTACCCCGGAGCGCGCGAAAGAGACCGCTTCACAGCGTGAACTCAAAATTATCTGCGAACCATGTTGACTCGGTTCACAGAAATCTGCTGTGATCGGCGCGTCAAATAGCACTGCGCGGACTGGAAGAAGTCCGGCTGACCCAACCGGACCCCTGGATTCCGCTTAGCTGACCGCTCCCCTTACTCTTCCCCCGCTCCACTCTTCCCCCCGCTCCCCTTTCCTGCCCGAAAGAGTCCCCATGCGCACCCTTCACCGCCTGACCGCCACCACCGCCCTCGCCTGCGCCGCCACCCTCGGGCTCGCCGCCTGCGCCGCCTCCGGCCCGTTTCCCGACCTGAGCGGCTCCCAGGTGGCCGACAAGTCCGTGACCGCCCTGCGCGGCGCCGACTCCCTCACCGTCAGCGGCAAGGTCTGGGACGACGGCAAGCCCATGCAGCTGAACATGGCCGTCAGCAAGTCCGGCGACTGCAAGGGCACGATCTCCGGCGAGGACGGCTCCTTCGAGCTGATCCGCAACGCCCAGTTCGTGTTCATCAAGGCCGACGAGCCCTTCTACCGCTCCCAGATGAAGGACCTGCCCAAGGAGCAGGCGGACGCGGCCGTCAAGCAGCTGGCCGGCCACTGGCTCAAGTCGAAGAGCGACGACGCGGACTCGAAGGAGCTGTCCGCGCTGTGCGACCTGGACGAGCTGCTCAAGGAGTTCGACGAGAGCAAGGGCGCGAAGAAGGGCGAGGTCACCACGGTCGACGGCCAGGAGGCCCTCACCCTGACCACGAAGACCACCGACGGCACCGAGACCCTGCTGGTGGCCACCAAGGGCGAGCCGTACCTGCTCAAGGCCAGCAACACCGGCAAGGAGCCCGCGGAGGTCACGTTCAGCGGCATCAACAAGCCGGTGCAGGCCGACGCCCCGACCGGCAAGGACGTCATCGACGCAGACAAGCTGGGCTGAAAACACCCCCCAGCGGGCGAATCACCCGAAACCCGCGTAGCGTCTCAACGGGGATACGGAAGGAGCCCGCGACATGGGGATCTTCGACAGGTTCAAGGACCCGGACAAGGCCAAGGCGAAGGCCAAGGAAATGTCCGACAAGCTTGAGCAAGAGGCCAACGCGCGGACCGGCGACAAGCACACCGACCAGGTCAACAAGGGCCAGCAGACCATGGAAGAGAAGCTGGGCGTCGACGACGATCCGAACAAGTAGCCGGTGGAGGCCGGGCCCGCACAGGCCCGGCCTCCACGTCCGTCTCAGCGGCCCGAGGCCGCTTAGGACCCCAGGATCGTGGTGAGGAACTCCCCGGTCCAGGCCAGCAGTTCGCGGCCGACCACCGGCTTGCCGCCGATCTTGCCCGCCTTCGGGCGCGGGATCAGCACCTGCCCGGTGGCGGGCTTCAGCACCGCTCCCGGGTAGAGCCGCTTGAGCCGCAGCTCCTGCGACTCGCGCAACTCCACCGGCCCGAAGCGGATGTTGTTGCCCTGGAGGGTGATGTCGCCGACGCCGCAGGCCCGGGCGAGCATCCGCAGCCCGGCCACCAGCAGCAGGTTCTCCACCGGCTCCGGCAGCTTGCCGTAGCGGTCGGTGAGCTCCTCCCGTACGGCCTTGATGTCCGCCTCGGAGTTGGCCGACGCGATGGAGCGGTACGCCTGGAGGCGCAGCCGCTCGCCGGGCGCGTAGTCGTGCGGGACGTGCGCGTCGACCGGCAGCTCGATCTTGACCTCCAGCGGCGGCTCCTCCTCCACCCCGCCCTCGACCGCGGCCCGGTAGTCGGCCACGGCCTCGCCGACCATGCGGATGTAGAGGTCGAAGCCGACGCCCGCGATATGTCCGGACTGCTCGCCGCCGAGCAGGTTGCCCGCGCCGCGGATCTCCAGGTCCTTCATGGCCACGTACATGCCGGCGCCCATCTCGGTGTGCTGGGCGATCGTCGCGAGCCGCTCGTGCGCGGTCTCGGTCAGCGGCTTCTCCGGCGGGTAGAGGAAGTACGCGTACCCGCGCTCGCGGCCCCGGCCCACGCGGCCGCGCAGCTGGTGCAGCTGGGACAGGCCGAAGTTGTCGCCGCGCTCCACGATCAGGGTGTTGGCGTTGGAGATGTCGATGCCGGACTCGACGATCGTGGTCGAGACGAGCACGTCGAACTTCTTCTCCCAGAAGTCGACGACGACCTGTTCCAGGGCCTGCTCCGACATCTGGCCGTGCGCCGTCGCGATCCGCGCCTCGGGCACGATCTCGCGCAGCTTGGCGGCCGCCCGGTCGATGGACTCGACCCGGTTGTGGATGTAGAAGCACTGGCCCTCGCGCAGGAGTTCACGGCGGATGGCCGCGCCGATCTGCTTCTCCTCGTACGGGCCGACGAAGGTCAGCACCGGGTGGCGCTCCTCCGGCGGGGTGGTGATCGTCGACATCTCGCGGATGCCGGTCACCGCCATCTCCAGGGTGCGCGGGATCGGGGTCGCGGACATGGTCAGCACGTCGACGTTGGCACGGAGCTTCTTCAGCTGCTCCTTGTGCTCCACGCCGAACCGCTGCTCCTCGTCGACGATGACCAGGCCCAGGTCCTTGAACCTGGTCTCCTGCGAGAAGAGCCGGTGGGTACCGATGACCACGTCCACGGAGCCCTCCTTCAGGCCCTCCAGGGTGGCCTTGGACTCGGTGTCGCTCTGGAAGCGGGACAGCGCCTTCACGTTGACCGGGAACTGGCTGTAGCGCTCGGAGAAGGTGCCGAAGTGCTGCTGCACGAGGAGGGTCGTCGGCACGAGGACGGCCACCTGCTTGCCGTCCTGGACCGCCTTGAAGGCGGCGCGCACGGCGATCTCGGTCTTGCCGTAGCCGACGTCGCCGCAGACGAGCCGGTCCATCGGGACCGACTTCTCCATGTCCTCCTTGACCTCGGCGATGGTGGTGAGCTGGTCGGGCGTCTCCGCGTACGGGAAGGCGTCCTCCAGCTCGCGCTGCCAGGGGGTGTCCGGACCGAAGGTGTGGCCGGGGGCGGCCATGCGCGCGCTGTACAGCTTGATCAGGTCGGCGGCGATCTCCTTGACCGCCTTCTTCGCGCGCGCCTTGGTCTTCGTCCAGTCGGCGCCGCCGAGCCGGTGCAGGGTCGGGGCCTCGCCGCCGACGTACTTGGTGACCTGCTCCAGCTGGTCGGTGGGGATGTAGAGCCGGTCGCCGGGCTGCCCGCGCTTGGCCGGCGCGTACTCGACGAGGAGGTATTCACGGGTGGCGCCCTGCACCGTCCGCTGGACCATCTCGACGTACCGGCCCACGCCGTGCTGCTCGTGGACGATGTAGTCCCCGGCCTCCAGGGTCAGCGGGTCGATGGTCTTGCGGCGCCGGGTCGGCATCCGGCCCAGGTCCTTGGTGGCGGTGCGCTGCCCGGTGAGGTCCGTCTCGGTCAGGACGGCGATCTTCAGCGCCGGGTCGACGAAGCCGTTGTCGATGGAGCCGCAGGCGACGTGGACCAGGCTCGGCTCCAGGGCGCGCAGCTCCGGCTCCAGCCGGGCCGGGATGCCCTCGCCGCCGAGCACCTCGACGGTACGGGCGGCCGGGCCGTGGCCCTCGGTGAGGTAGACGGTGTGCCAGCCGTCGGCGATCCAGCCCTTGGTGTCGGCCAGCGCCCGGGCGGTGTCGCCGCGGTAGGCCTCGGGGGCGTGCATGCCGAGCTTGAGGGTGTCCCCTCCCGTCACTTCATCGGCGGCGAAGGGGGAGACCGACCACCACATCATGTTCAGCTCGCGGGCCCGGTCGCGAACGTCCGCGATCCCGCGCAGCGAGGCCGCGCCGACGTCGATGGGGGCCACGCCGCCGCCCGCGGTGGCCGCCCAGGAGGCCATGAGGAACTCCTGGGAGGTGGCCACCAGGTCGGCGGCCCGGGTCCGTACCCGCTCCGGATCGCAGACGACGGCCATCGCCCCGGCCGGCAGGACGTCGACCAGCAGCTCCATGTCGTCGACGAGGACCGGAGCGAGGGACTCCATGCCCTCTACGGCGATCCCCTCGGCGATCTTGTTCAGCAGCTCGCCGAGCTCCGGGTGCGCCTCGGCGAGGGCCGCGGCCCGCTCCCGTACCTCCTCGGTGAGCAGCAGCTCGCGGCAGGGCGGGGCCCACAGCCCGTGCTCGGCGACCTCCAGCGACCGCTGGTCGGCGACCTTGAAGTAACGGATCTCCTCGACCTCGTCGCCCCAGAACTCGATGCGCAGCGGGTGTTCCTCGGTGGGCGGGAACACGTCGAGGATGCCGCCGCGCACGGCGAACTCGCCGCGCTTCTCGACGAGCTCGACGCGCGCGTACGCGGCCGCCGCCAGAGCCTCGGTGATCTCCCCGAGGTCGGCGCTCCCGCCCTGGCGCAGGCTGACCGGGGCCAGCTCCCCGAGTCCCTTGACCTGCGGCTGGAGCACGGACCGGATGGGCGCGACGATCACGCTCACCGGCCCCGCCGCCGGGTCGTCCTTGCTGGGGTGCACGAGCCGGCGCAGGACGGCGAGCCGGCGGCCCATCGTGTCGCTGCGCGGGCTGAGCCGTTCGTGCGGGAGCGTCTCCCAGGACGGGTAGTCCACCACCTCGTCGGGCGGCAGCAGGGAGCGCAGCGCAGCGGCCAGGTCCTCGGCCTCGCGCCCGGTGGCGGTGACCGCGAGCACGGTCCGTCCGGTCTGCCGGGCCAGCGCGGCGATCGCGAAGGGCCGCGCGGCGGCGGGGCCGACCAGGTCCACATGCATGCGGTTGCCGTCCCCGGCCGCGGTGACCGCCTCGGCGAGGGCGGGGTCCCGGGTGACGGCGTCGAGCAGTCCGTGCAGGCTCATGAAGGAGGCTTTCCGTCCGGTGAGGGGGCAACGCGAAGGACCCGACACGTCGTACGGGCCGGGGGTTCCCACCTTATGACGACGCCGTCCCCGTCGCGCGAGGGATTCCGGTCGCCCACGGGAGTGACGGGAGCCGGGACGGCGGGGATGTCAAGATGTTCACGTAATGAGCGTCTGAACTCGCCGCGTCGCTTCCGCAGGCGTTCACCCCCGACCGGCCCTAGGGAGCACGAGTCCGTGACGAGCGATGCGATGGCCCGTGCGGCGCAGGTGCCGCAGGCTCCGGCGAAGCCGGGGACGGGCCGGTGGGCCGGACCGTGGGTGGTGGCCGCCGGGCTGTTCCTGGTGTACCTCGCGCTGTCCGTCACGCGCTTCCGCCGGATGGACTGGGCCTCCTGGGACCTGGGGATCTTCGAGCAGGCGATCCGCGCCTACGCGCACCTGCGGGAGCCCGTCGCCGATCTGAAGGGGCCCGGGGCCAACATCCTCGGGGACCACTTCAGCCCGATCATCGCGCTCGCCGCCCCCGTCTACCGGGTCTTCCCGGGCCCCGTCACCCTGCTGGTCGTACAGGCCGCGCTGTTCGCGCTCTCCGCCGTCCCCGTCACCCGGGCGGCCGGGCGACTCCTCGGCCGGGCCCGCGGGATCGCCATCGGGGTCGCGTACGGGCTGTCCTGGGGCATCCAGCGGGCCGTGGAGTTCGACTTCCACGAGATCGCCTTCGCGATGCCCCTGCTGGCCTTCTCCCTGGAGGCCGTGCTCGCACGGCGCTGGCGGGCCGCCCTGCTGTGGGGGCTGCCGCTGGTCTTCGTCAAGGAGGACCTCGGCTTCACGCTCGCCGCCCTGGCCGTGGTGGTGGCCTGGCGGGCCCGGACCACCGACCGGCGGGGCGCCCGGACCGCGCTCGTCGTCGCCGCCCTGGCCGCCGTCTTCGCCGTGCTCGTGTTCACCGTCTTCATACCGGCCTTCGCCGCGGCGGGCTACGGCTACTGGGACAAGATCGACGGCGCGGGTCCGCTCGCCGGCATCGGCACCAAGCTCGCCACCCTGGGCTGGGTGCTCATCCCCACCTCCGGGCTGCTCGCGCTGCGCTCGCCGCTGCTGCTGGTCGCCGCCCCCACCCTCGGCTGGCGGTTCCTGTCGGGGGACGACCACTACTGGTCCACCGACTGGCACTACAGCGCCGTACTCATGCCGGTGGTGGCCCTCGCCCTCGTCGACGCCATCGACACCGTCCGGCGCGGCGAGCGGCCCTGGCTGCGCGCGTACGCCCTCCAGCTGCCCACGGCCGTGCTCGCCTCCGCCCTCGCCCTCAGCGCGACGAGCATGCCGACCGCCAAACTCGCGGAGGCGCGTACGTACGAGAAGCCCGCCCGGGTCACGGCCATCGAGCGGCTCCTCGACCGGATCCCCGACGGGGCCACCGTGGAGGCCGACACCACCCCGCTGACCCGGCTGACCTCCCGCTGCCGCGTGCTGTGGATCGGGGGCAGCAAGGGCGTGGTCCCCGACTGGATCACCCTGGACAACTCCTCCAAGTGGGCGGGCGAGGACCCGACCGACTACGCCCACCAGCTGCACCCCGGCGAGCGGTACACCCTCGTGGGCGAAGCCGCCGGAATCGTCCTGATGCAGCGGAGCTGAGCGGCGGGACGCAACGGCCGGACGGAGCGCGGGACCGAGCCCGAGACCGAGCGCGGGACCGAGCAGCGGTCGGCGGGGAGAAACGGCGGCGCCGGCCCGGAACCCAAGGTCCCGGACCGGCGCCCTCCCCCGAACGACCGCGGCGTTCCTACTCGCTCGCGATCGCGTTCAGAACGTTCATCCGCCCTGCCCGGAAGGCCGGGACCAGTGCGGCGAACAGGCCCACGAAGGCCGAGGCGAAGAACACCCCGAGGATCGTCGGCCACGGGATCTCCAGCACCTTCAGGCCCTGGAGCGCGAGCAACTGCTGCGCGGTGGCCCCCCAGCCCATGCCCAGCCCGAGGCCGAGCAGGGCGCCGAAGAGGGCGATGACCACCGACTCCAGGCGGATCATGCGGCGCAGCTGGCGGCGGGAGAGGCCGATGGCGCGCATCAGGCCGATCTCGCGGGTCCGCTCGACCACCGACAGGGCGAGGGTGTTCACGACGCCCAGGACCGCGACGATGATGGCGAGGCCGAGGAGCCCGTAGACCATGTTCAGCAGCTGGCCGACCTGGTCCTTCAGGGTCTTCTTGTAGTCGGCCCGGTTGCGCACGTCGTACTGCGGGTACTCCGCCAGCGACGCCTTGACCGCCTTGTACGCAGCGGCGTCGGACTCTCCGTCCTTCGCGCTGGCCAGCAGCATGAAGGGAAGCGGCATCCGGTCGGCCGGCAGGTTCGCCCGGGCGACCTCGGTGCTGACGAACTTCATGCCCTTGTCGAGGTTGCCCTCGTCGCTGGTGATCGCCGCGACCTTGAGCTTGACGGTCTTGCCTTCGGTGAAGGCGACCGTCATCTCGTCACCGAGCTTGATGCCGTGCTTGGTGGCGTACTCCGAGCCGACCGACATGGAGTCCTTGCCGTACGCCGCCGCGTGCTCGCCGGCGACCATCTTGCGGCGGACGTCCTTGGCGTACGTCGCTTCGGTGGCGCCGAGTTCCTCCGTCTCCGCGGAACCGTCGGGGGCGGTGAGCTTCGCCTCCACCAACCGGTAGGCGGTGACGTGGTCGAGGCCCGGGACGGACCTCAGTGCCTGCTCGGCCTGCGGCATGACCGGCTGCCCGGTCTGGGAGCCGACCATGTAGTCAGCGCCGACCGACCTGTCGAGCTCCTCGGTGGCGGAGGCCACCATCGAGGATCCGACCACCGACAGGCAGGCGACCAGCGCGAGGCCGATCATCAGGGCGGCGGCGGTTGCGCCGGTGCGGCGCGGGTTGCGCAGGGCGTTGCGCTCGGCGAGCCGGCCCACCGACCCGAAGGGCCGCAGCACCACGCCGGAGAGCACCCGCACCACGCCCGCGGCGAGCAGCGGGCCGATCACGATGAAGCCGATGAGGGTGAAGACGATGCCCAGGCCCAGCCAGGCCGATCCGGGCGCGGCCTTGTCGGCGGCCGCGGCCAGGAAGAGCCCCGCCCCGCCGATGCCGGTGAGGACCAGGCCGAGGACGGCACGGATCACGCCGGCCTTCTTGTCGCCCGGGGTGCCGGACTCGCGCAGGGCGGCCATCGGGGAGACCTTGCCGGCCCGGCGGGCCGGGATGAAGGCGGCGACGACGGTGACGACGACGCCGAGGAACACGCCGATGACCGGGGTGGTCCAGGCGACGGTCAGATCGTCGGTGGACAGGTGCATGCCCAGCTGGCCCATGAGCTTCATCAGGCCGACGGCCAGGCCCACGCCCGCGCCGACGCCCAGGGCCGCGCCGACGACGCCGAGGAGGAAGGCCTCGACGACCACGGACTTGAGGACCTGTCCGCTGTCGGCGCCGATGGCGCGCATCAGGCCGATCTCGCGGGTGCGCTGGGCGACCAGCATCGAGAAGGTGTTGAAGATCAGGAAGATGCCGACGAGGAAGGCGATCCCGGCGAAGCCGAGCATCACGTACTTCATGACGTTGAGGAAGGAGCCGACCTCCTTGCGGTTGGCGTCCGCGGCTTCCTTGGCGGTCTGGAGCTTGTACGTGTCCGCGCCGACGGCGGTCGCGATGCGCTGCTTGAGCTGCTCGTCGCTCACCCCGTCCTTGGCGGTGACGTTGATGTGCGTGAAGGAGCCGGGGGAACCGAGCAGCGCCTGCTGCGCGGTGGCGGTGTCGAAGTAGACGATGGCCGCACCCGGGTTGGTCACGGTGAAGGCAGTGATACCGGTGATCTTGGCGCGGATGTCGCCGGTGATGGCGATGGTGCGCAGCTCGTCACCGATCTTCAGGTGGTGCTTGGCCGCGGTGTCGGCGTCGACCATCACCTCGGTGGGGCCGCGCGGCGCGTTGCCCTCGGTGATCTTCATCGACTTGAGCTCGTTGTCGTTCCAGTTGCCCGCGATGGTCGGGGCACCGGTGGTCGAGCCCATGTTCTCGTTCTTGGAGTTGACGACCGTGACGGACAGCGACATGACGGCGCCCTCGGCGTTCTTGACGCCCTCGGCCTTCTTCACCTCCTCGACGACCGAGCCGGCCAGCATCTCGGGCTTGCCGCGCTCCGGGTTCTCCTCCGCGGACTTCGCCGACTTCGGGCTGACGGTCACATCGGCGCTGGTGACGCCGAACAGCTTCTCGAAGGTGGTGTTCATGGTGTCGGTGAACACCAGCGTGCCGCAGACGAAGGCGACGGAGAGCATGACGGCGACGGCGGAGAGCGCCATCCGCCCCTTGTGCGCGACGAAGTTGCGCCGCGAGGTCTTCAGGACCATGTTGCTCATGAGGTCCGCCCGCGCGCGTCGAAGTCCTTCATGCGGTCGAGGACCTGGTCGGCGGAGGGCCCGTACATCTCGTCGACGATCCGTCCGTCGGCCAGGAAGATGACGCGGTCCGCGTAGGAGGCGGCGACCGGGTCGTGGGTGACCATGACGATGGTCTGGCCGAGCTCGTCCACCGAGCGGCGCAGGAAGCCCAGTACCTCCGCACCCGCCCGGGAGTCCAGGTTTCCGGTCGGCTCGTCGCCGAAGATGATCTGCGGGCGGGCGGCGAGGGCGCGGGCGACCGCCACGCGCTGCTGCTGACCGCCGGAGAGCTCGGTCGGGCGGTGCTTGAGGCGGCCGGCGAGGCCGACGGTCTCCACGACCCGGTTCAGCCACTCGGCGTCGGGCTTGCGGCCCGCGATGTCCATGGGGAGCGTGATGTTCTCCAGGGCGTTCAGCGTGGGCAGCAGGTTGAACGCCTGGAAGATGAAGCCGATCCGGTCGCGGCGCAGCTGCGTGAGCTTCTTGTCCTTCAGCCCCGTGATCTCGGTGTCGTCCAGGTGGATCTGGCCGCTGGTCACCGTGTCGAGACCGGCGAGGCAGTGCATCAGCGTGGACTTGCCGGAGCCCGAGGGGCCCATGATCGCGGTGAACTGGCCGCGCATGATGTCCACGTCCACGTCGTCGAGGGCCACGACGCGCGTCTCACCGGAGCCGTAGGCCTTGACGACCTTCCGCGCCCGGGCCGCGACGGCTGCATGCCCTCCAGTACCCCCGTGCCTGGTTTCGGTCATAGCCGTTGTCACGGTGTTTCCCCTCGTTCGGTTGCGTGCGATTGCCCGCGGCGTCTCAGCGAAGTCTCCGGCGGAAGAGGGGTCCGGCGCGCTGGTGCCCATCGCCGTATCCGTCCGGGGGTTATCCCCACCCCCGAGCTCCCCCGCTCATATGAACCAGTTAAAGACGCACCGGACTCTTCTTCATCCTCCGCCGGGAGGAACAGCCCCTGGCCCGTTGTGCGGAGAGACCCCTAGGGGTTCTCCACCCTTCGGGGGATGAGACCTGGGGGATACCGCGAGATGCGGCACCGGTGAGAAGGTGTTCCCCGCGGTTACGTGCAGGGGGAAGGAATCTCGGTGGACTCAGGGGCGGGCACGGAGTCCGGAGGCCCGGACGGCATACCCACCGGGACGCGGATCCCACCCGGCGGCCCGGTTCCGGCCAAATCCGAAGCGGCCGGTGCGACCCCGACCCGGGCCGTCGTCGCCTCGCTCATGCTCGCGATGGCGCTCGTCGCGCTCGACAGCACCATCGTCGCCACCGCCGTCCCGCAGATCGTGGGCGACCTCGGCGGCTTCTCCGTGTTCTCCTGGCTCTTCTCCGGCTACATGCTGGCCGTCACCGTCACCCTCCCCGTCTACGGGAAGCTGTGCGACACCTTCGGCCGCAAGCCCGTCCTGCTCTTCGGCATCGGCCTCTTCCTCGTCGGCTCGGTACTATGCGCGCTCGCCTGGAACATGGCCGCCCTCATCGCCTTCCGGATCGTCCAGGGCCTGGGCGGCGGTGCCCTCCAGGGCACGGTCCAGACCCTGGCCGCCGACCTGTACCCGCTCAAGGAACGCCCGAAGATCCAGGCCCGGATGTCCACCGTCTGGGCCACCTCGGCCGTGGCCGGCCCCGCGCTCGGCGGGCTGCTCGCCTCGTACGCGCACTGGCGCTGGATCTTCCTGCTCAACCTGCCGCTGGCCGCCCTCGCCCTGTGGATGATCGCCCGCCACCTGACCGAGCCCGTACGGTCCCCCGGGCGCCGGGGCCCGGTCGACTGGGCGGGGGCGCTGGGCACCTTCGCCTGCGGCGGAGTGCTGCTGTTCGCGCTCGTCCAGGGCGGGGTCGCCTGGCCCTGGCTGTCCGCGCCCTCGCTCGGGCTGCTGGGCGCGAGTGCGGTGCTGGCCGCGGTCGTGGTCCGGGTGGAACGCCGGGCCCGGGAACCGATCCTGCCCGGCTGGGTGTGGCGCCGGCGCACCATCGCCGCCGTCAACCTGGCCATGGCGGCGCTCGGCCTGCTGATGGTCGCGCCCGTGGTGTTCATGCCGACGTACGCCCAGTCCGTGCTCGGCCTCGGGCCCGTCGGCGCCGGGCTGGTCATGTCCGTGATGACCCTGAGCTGGCCCGTCTCCGCCGCGTTCAGCCAGCACGTCTACCGGCGCATCGGCTTCCGCAACACCGCGGTCGTCGGGATCGCGCTGGCCGCGGTGATCCTCTTCTCCTTCACGCTGCTCCCCCATCCGGCCCGGCCGTGGCAGCCCGCGCTGATCATGCTGCTGCTGGGCGGCGCCCTCGGCCTCTTCCAGCTCCCGCTGATCGTCGGGGTGCAGTCCACCGTGGGCTGGGCCGAGCGGGGGACCACGACGGCCTCGGTGCTGTTCTGCCGCCAGGTCGGCCAGAGCGTGGGGGCCGCCCTGCTCGCGGCCGTGGCCAACGCCACCATCGCCGCCCGGCTGGCGGGCGCCCCGGTGCCCGGGCTCCCGGACGACCTGGACGACGTGGCGAAGGCGCTCGACCGGCCGGAGCTGCTCCCCCGGGCCGCCGCCGACCACCTGCGCGGGGCCGTGGCCGCCGCCGTGGACCACATCTTCCTCGGCGCGACGGCCGCCGCCGTGGCCGCACTGCTGGTCCTGCTGCTGGTGGCGCCGCGGCGGTTCCCGGTCCTGCCGGAACCGGGGGACGAGTAACAGGCCTGGCACAGGTAACAAGCCCGCCCCGGCCCCGACTTGTCATGGCCCGGGCCAGTGGGTAACCCTCGTGACAGGACCGTTTCCGGGGGGACGACGACATGGCATCCGCACTCTTCGCACTGGCGTTACTGGCCGCCCTGGCCGGCCCGATCTGCCTGCGGCTGTACCGCAGCCCGGGCTTCATCACCGGCCGCGACGGCCGGCTCTCCACCTCGACGGCCCTGGCCCTCGCCTGGACGGTGATCCTGGTCTGGCTGCTGCTCGCGATCCTCGCCTACGGGCTCACCGCGGGCGGCGGGGTCCGGTACTTCCAGGGCTCCGACGGCCCGCTGTCCACGCTGACGACGGTGTACCTGCCGCTGCTCGGAGGCCCCTACGTGGCCCTGATCGCGGCGAAGACGGTCGTCGGCATGCGCGTGGAGAAGGGCAGCATGGCCAAGCCGGCCCCGAAGCCGACGGATTCGGGACGGCGGCCGCTGCGGGAGCTGATCGCGAACGACAGCGGACGGACCGACCTGGTCGACCTCCAGTACGTCGCGCTCAGCGCGGTCACGATGCTCTACGTCGTCCTGTTCTTCCTCTCGGACGTCGGCGCCGGACTCCCCCACCTGCCCGCCGAGATCTGGGCCCTGACGGGCGCCCCGGCGGGGGCGTACCTGGTGAACAAGATGGCCGTCCGGGCCAACCCGCTGATCACGAACGTCTCCGTCTCCGACGGCCTGCTGACCGTCGAGGGCGGCGGCTTCGCCCCCGACCCGGCGGGGCCCGCGACGCACGCCCAGCCGCAGGTCACCGTGGACGGCACGGCCGCCGAGACCTCCTTCGACCCCGCGACGGGCACGCTGAAGGCCCCCCTCCCGGCGGGCGCGAAGGCCCCGTTCACGGTGACGGTCACGGCCCGCGGCCTGCGCAGCGACCCGTACCGCTACGCGACCCCGGCGACGCCGCCGCCTGCCGTGCCGGCGCAGCAGGGGCCGGTCGGCTAGGGTCCGAACCCCCGCGCCTCAAACGCCGGCGAGGCTGAAATGGCCCCGCCGGTTGTGACGGGGTCGGGTGTGTGCCGGGGCGTCCCCGCAGGGCGCCGAACACACCGCCGCCGCACTCCCCGACCCCTCGCCACGTTCGGCGCCCGAGGAGACGCCCCGGCGCGCGCCCGGCCCCGGCGCAACCGGCCCCCCGCGCGCCGACGGACGGCACCAGCCAAAATCCAGCCCCGCCGGCGTTTGAGGCGCGGGTCCGGGCAGAGCCCGGCAAGCCCAACCCAACCCGGCCCGGGAGGGCACCGGCAACCGGCCCCGTTACCGCGGAGCGGTCTCGCCCTTGTGCCGGGCGTAGTAACGGGCGACCCGCGCCCGGTTGCCGCAAGCGGCCGCCACGCACCAGCGGCGGCGCGGGTGCGCCGGGAGGAAGAGCAGGACGCAGTCCTGCGCCTCGCAGGAACGGACCGACGTCACCCGGGGGTCCGTCAGCAGCTCCGCGACCGCCTCGGCCAGTTCGGCCGCGAGCCGCGCGGCGGGGGCGGCGGTCCGGTGCGGGGCGGCCGTGAGGCCTGCCTCCGTACTCCAGGCCAGCTCGCGATGGGCCGGCGCCGCGGATAGCACCTCGTTCAGCGCGCGCAGCGCATCGGCCGGGGGCCGCTCCCCGCGCCGGGCGGCGTCCAGCGCCGGCCGCGCGGCCTCCCGTACGGCCCTCACGGCGGCCACCTCGGCCGTGCCCACCGCCTCGACCGGGGTCAGCCGTCCGGCCTGCTCGGCCAGCCAGTCCGCGAGGCCCGCCGGGTCGGCGACGAGGTCGCCCGCGGCGGAGCGGGTGTTGAGGAGGTCCAGGGCGAGGGGTTCCCCGGTGAGCGGGAAGGTCACTGTCACGCAGCTAATGCTACCGCAAGCACTTGACCCATTAGTGATCATCGGCAAGACTAATGGAACCAAGGCCCCAGGAGGCATGTGATGACTGTTGTCCGGCACCAGCACCGCACCGTTGACGTCGACGGAGTCCGCGTCGCCTACCGCGAGAGCGGCCCCGCCGACGGACCCGTACTGCTCCTCCTGCACGGCTTCCCCACCGCCTCGCACCAGTTCGCCCGCCTGATGGACGCCCTCGGCGACACCCCGTACCGCCTCATCGCCCCCGACTACCCCGGCTTCGGCCGCACCGAGGCCCCGGCCGGGTTCACGTACACCTTCGACCGGCTCGCGGACATCGTGGAGGGCTTCACCGACGCCCTCGGGCTGGACCGCTTCGCCCTGTACGTCTTCGACTTCGGCGCCCCGGTCGGGCTGCGGCTCGCGGCGCGGCGCCCGGAGCGGGTGACCGGCCTGATCGTCCAGAACGGCAACGCGTACGAGGAAGGCCTGTCGGAGGCGGCCCGCGAGTTCGCCGGGCTGCGGCGCGAGGTGCCGGGCAACGAGGAGCGGATCCGGGGCCTGTTCACGGTGGAGGGCACCCGCTTCCAGTACGAGACCGGGGTCGCGGACCCCGCACTGATCTCCCCGGACAACTGGACGCTGGACGTCCACTACCTCGGGCTGCCGGGGCGTGCCGACGCCCAAGCCGACCTCGCCTTCGACTACGCCTCGAACTTCGCGCACTACCCCGCCTGGCAGGCGTGGCTGCGGGCGGCGGGGCTGCCGGTGCTGGTCGTCTGGGGCGCGGGCGACCCCTTCTTCACGCCGGCGGGCGCGAAGGCCTACCTCCGGGACGCCCCGGACGCCGACGTCCACGTCTTCGAGGGCGCGGGCCACTTCGCCCTGGAGACCCACCTCCCGGAAATCACCCCGCTGATCGAGGACTTCCTCACCCGGCTCCACTGACGGGTGGCCGGCCGCCGCTGCGCGGAGCCTCTCCCCGCCCCGCCCTTTCTCCGTTTCCCGGGCTCTGCCCGGACCCGCTCCTCAATCGCCGGAGGGCTGAAATACCCAGCCTCGCCGGCGTTTGAGGCGCGGGGTCTGGGGCGGAGCCCCAGGCATGGACGCGCCGGTCAGCCCTCCGCGGGGGCGGATCGGCCCGTCAGGGCGGACAGGCTGGAGCGGACGTGGTTCATGTGGGCCCGCATTTCCTCCTGGGCCTCCGCGTGTTCCCGCAGGATGCGGTCCGTTTCCCGGCCCACCCGCTCCTCCTGCACCCGCGCCGCCGCCAAGAGCTCCGCCGCCCGCGCCTCCGCGTCCTCCTGGCCGTGCCGGGCCGACTCCTCCGCCTCGGCGAAGTCCCGGCGGGCCTCCGCCAGGCGGGACTCGGCGTACCGCTCCAGCTCCGCGTGCCGCGCCGCGAGCTCGGCCTCCCGCGCCGCCAGGCCCCGCTCCGCCGCGTCCCAGCGCTCCACCTGTTCCTGCTCGCGCTCCGCGAGCAGCGCGTCCGCCCGCCGCCGCGCCTCCGTCACCGCGGCCATGCCCTCCGCGCGCCAGGCCGCCGCGTCCTCCCGCGCCTGCGCCCGTACGTCGTCGGCCTCCTGCTGGGCCCGCAGCAGCCCCTGCCGGGCCCGGACCTCCGTCTGCTCCCGCACCGCCTCCGCGTCGCCCCGTGCCAGCTCCGCCGCCCGGTCGGCCCGCGCCTCGGCCGCGCCCAGCGTCTCGGAGGCGTCCGCCCGTGCGTCCAGCCGTACGGCGTCCGCCTCTTCCTCCGCCAGCAGCAGGATCCGGCGGGCCCGCGCGCCCAGTTCGTCGTACGTCTGCGGGGCGAGCCCGGCCACCACCTCGCGCAGGCGCTCCGCCTCCGCCGACATCTGCTTGGCCAGGACCGTCAGCCGTGCCACCCGTTCCCAGGCCTCGTCACGGCTCCCGGACAGCCGGGCGAGGTACCGGTCGACCTCTTCCATGCGGTAGCCGCGACCGCGCACAGTCGCAATGGGTGCACTCATCCGGGAAGCGCCTCTCTCGCGGGGATTCCTGTCAAGGATGCGTCATTTGCTCCCAGAAGCCCGAATGGCCGGGCCGGGACCCCGTTCGAGGGTCCCGACCCGGCCATTGAACCGATCATCCGATCAGGCCGACGTCAGAGCAGTCCGTCCCACATCTGCTCCAGCAGCACCGACCACCAGCTCTCCGGCGAGGCCAGCGCCGCGCTGTCGAGCCCCGCCAGATTCGCCTGGAAGTCGACGGTCCAGCGGCCCGCCTGCTCCGGCGTCAGATGCTGGCGCAGCCGCCACATGTGACCCAGCATCGCGAGGGACCGTACGAACTGCGGCAGGCTCGAATTCACGAACTGCGGCGGTACCGGGGCGCCGCCCGGGCCGCCCTCCACCGGGACCGCCACGATGTGCGCGGTCCCGTACTGCACGCAGAGCGCCTTGCCGAAGTCGCTGCCGACGACCAGGTACGAGCCCGCGTCCGAGGCGGGCTGCACCTGTCGCTGCGCGGCCATCTCGGCCAGCGTCGGCACCGGTTGGCCCGGCACCGCCTGCGCCCAGAAGAACGGCCCGAAATCGACGGGCAGGCCCGACCACATCAGCGTCTGCGCGACGATCTCCGGCACACCCTGACGGGACACCGCGCGCTGGTCGAAGCGGAACACGCCCTGCGGGCCGAACGCCGCCGTCAGCTCCTGCGCGATCGCGTCCAGCGGGATCGCCGGCTGGAGCGGGACCTGCGGCAGGGGCGCCCGTACCGGCGCGGGGCGCGCCGGACCGTCCGCCACCTGGTGCAGCTCACCCTGATGGGTGAGCAGGTGCCGCATGCCCTGCTGACGGCCCGCGTGGTCCTTGCCGTACGGGGCCACGCTGGTGATCCGCACCTGAGGCCAGGTCTCCCGGATCATCCGGGCGCAGTAACCGCCGGGCAGCTCACAGGACTCCAGCTCGGTGTGCAGCTCCAGCACCTGCTGCGGCGGCACGTTCATCGCGCGCAGCTCGTGCAGGATCTGCCACTCCGGGTGCGGGGTGCCGGGCGCCGAGCGGCGGATGAGCTGCTGCTCGGAGCCGTCGGAGCCGCGGTAGCGGAGCACGGCCTGGTAGCCGGGGCCCACGGTGGGCGCGCCGGTCGGGGCCGCGGGCGCGGGGGGCTGCTGCGCCGCGGGTCCGACGGGGGCGCCCGGCGGCGGGCCGGGGGGCGCGGGCGGCTGCCCCATGGCGGGGCCGGCCAGCATCGTCGCGGCATGGTCGAGCCCGCCGCCGGGCACGCCGGGAGCACCGGGAGCCCCCGGCGGACCGGGGGGCTGCGGTACGCCGGGACCCGCGAGCATGGTCGCGGCGTGATGGGCCCCGCCACCGGGGGCGCCAGGGGCACCGGGCGGGCCGGGAGGCGTGGGAGGCTGCCCCGTCACGGCCGGACCGGCCAGCATCGTCGCGGCGTGGTCGAGCCCACGGCCGAGCGAGCCGGGGGCACCGGGCGGACCCGGAGGACCGGGCGGACCCGGAGGCTGGGGCGCACCGGCACCCGGAGCTCCGGGCGGACCCGGAGGCGCCGGAGGCTGCCCCGTCACGGCCGGACCCGCCAGCATCGTCGCGGCGTGGTCGAGCCCACGGCCGAGGGAACCGGGGGCACCGGGCGGACCCGGAGGACCGGGCGGACCGGGAGGCTGGGGCGCACCGGCACCCGGAGCTCCGGGCGGACCCGGAGGCGCCGGAGGCTGACCGGTCACGGCCGGACCGGCCAGCATCGTCGCGGCGTGGTCGAGCCCACGGCCGGGCACGCCGGGAGCACCGGGTGCGCCGGGCGGGCCCGGAGGCGTCGACGGCTGCGCCGGACCCGGGGTCCTCGAGCCACTGGCGGAACCACCCGGCCGGGAGATCTGGGCCTTGCTCGTCGGCGCGTCGGCGATGTCGCCCGGCGTCTGTCCCAGCGCGGGCACGATCGCGGTCCTCGGCAGCTGGCTGCCGCCCGGAATCAGCGCTGTCTTCGCCTCCGAGGCCACCCCGGGCGACGGCGCGTCGTCCAGGTCCGACCCGGACAGCGGCGGCGCGAACACGGTCGCGGGCAGCGGCACGGACGCGTCGTCCGCACCGGAGTTCACATCGGTCCCCGCCCACGGCGTGGACCCGGTCGGTACCGCGGCGGGTGCCGGCGCGGCCGCGGGCGCGGGTGCGGCCGGAACCCCGTCGTTGGCCGTCGGCTCGTACGGGATCTCGCCGCCACGCCGCAGCGGCACGGCGTCGAAGGGAGCCGGAGCGGGCGCCGGGGCCGGGGCCGGCGCGGCGTCGACGGGCGGCTCCACACGAGCCGAAGCCGGAGCCGGAGCCGGGGCCGGCGGAATCCCCGCCCGGTCCGCCGCCTCCTGGAGCCACTCGGGCGCCCTCAGCATGAACGAGGTCTGCTCCGAGTCGATCCGCGGCGGCGGAACCGAGGCCTCCGAAGCCGCTGCCGCAGCCACGGCCCCGTACTCCTCCTCGTACCGGCGGATCACCTCGCCCACCGGCAGCCCGGGCCACAGCGTGACCTCCCCGCTGTCCCGCGCGATGACCAGCCGCTGCCGGCCGCCCCCGGACACCGGACCGGCCGCGCGGTCCTCCGCCCACACCACGAACCCGAGCCCGAACTCCCGTACGCGCACCTCCCGGTGCTGGTACGCGGGCACGTCCCCGTTGATCCACTCCTCGGCGCGCTCCTGCGCCTGCGCAAACGTCACCACCGCGCCGTCACCCCTCATCCGAACCGGAACGCGCCACGGGAACCGAGCGTGCGAATCCGCCGTCCACCATCAGACCGGCCACCGTCTCCAGCTCCGGCGGATTACCCGCCAGCCGCTCCAGGAAGGCATCGAAATCACCGCCGCACGGCAGCAAAAGCCGCTCCACGCGCTCCTGCACCGACCAGCCGTCGCGGTCGCGTGCGTCGTCGTACGGGGAGAACCACACCGATCCGATGCCCTCGCCCTTGACCTTCAGCGCGAGCAGCCCGCCCTGTACGAAGGCCACGCACAGGTAGTCCTTCGTCAGGTGGTCGCGCAGACACTTGTTGACGTACACGAGGTCATTGACCGCCGCCTCCTCACGCACCGTGAAGAACGGCTGGTCAACCAGCAGACCGAGGTCCACGTCCAGCCCCGCGCCCACCGGCGCGCAGCCGCCCGCGGCCTTCAGGAACGAGCGGTACGCCTCCGGCAGCCGGTAGCCGAGGTCCTCCTCGACGCCCTGCACCTGCTCCTCGGAGACCGACACCACGGACTTCGGCAGCCCCAGGTGCGCCGGGCGCACCTCCTGCAACGGCCGGGTCCCGCGCTTCTCGTGGTCCACCGGAGCCGTCGCCAGGCCGGCGTGATGCCGCAGCAGCGCCTTCACCTCGACGGGGACCAGTTCCATGCGCCGTGTACCCGACACGTGGTGCCAGGTCCAGCCGTGCGGGGTCGCCACCGGACCGATCGTGTCCCACAGCTCGTGCCCGGCGGCCTTCATGGCCGCGTTCGCGGACACGTAGTCCGTCAGCCGCAGTTCGTCCACGCCGAAGCCCTCCGGCGGTTCGGCGATCTCCACCGCCGCACGCGCGTAGGCGGAGAAGTCCGGATGCCCGTTGCCGTCCATCCGCACCCCGTGGGGATGCCGAGCGGCCCGGACCGGGTCCGGGAAATGCACGACCTGCCCCGAGTAAGCGGCGTTGGGTGGCGCGGCCTGCTGCCCGAGCCGACCTGTCGTCATGGCGGTAGCCCCCTGCTGGATCTGGCTGGTTCGCCACAGCCTATGCGCTGGGGCAAGAGGGTCACCCGCGCACGACCGCTGCACCCGCCCGAGGGCCAGGAACATCCGAATTGATACGAATATTCGACCCCGCTTACGTATGACAGATGACATTTGGCAGGCTGTCCCCGCGGCACGGGGGCGTGCGCGACAGCGGTCAGTACCGCCGCCACGGGAGGGAAAGCACGACCATGCAGAACACGGCAACACGCACAGAACCGGGCGAGACCACCCCGGGAGCCGCCGCCGGCGCGGCGGCGGCAGCGGGCGCACCGGGAACAACGGGCCCGGCAGGAGCGGCCGTCGAACCGTCCGGCCCGGCCGGTGACCCACGCCTGCGCTGGAGCAGCAGCGACGGCCGCACCGCCGTGCCCGTCCTGCGCTTCCGCCGGGACGGCATCCTCCCCACCGTCGCGGCCGCCCTGTCCGTACGCGGCGAAACGCTCACCGGCACCGCGGGCAAGGCCGACCAGCCGCCCGTGCTCCACCCCCTCGTACAGGACTTCCTCGACACGCTCACCAGCGGTCAGCGCGAACGTTTCACCGGCCGATGTCCGGAGGCGATCCTGCTCTCCCGCCACCTGACCTCCGTCGAGGGCGCCCGCTCCCGGCGCGCCTCGCGCAAGCCCCTCTCGCCGAGCGAAGCCCGCCGCTCCCTCAAGCACGCGAAGATCACCGCCCGCCGCATCCGCGAGGACGGCGACCCCCTCCACGGCAGCTACGCACCCCCCTGCCGCTCCTGCGAAGCCCTCCTCGCCCACTTCGGCGTACGCCCCGTCGACCTCACCCCAGCCGAGTAGCCATGACCACCACCTCAGCCTCCTACGACCGCTCCTCGGCCGCCCGCTTCCCGGTCGCCGTGGACTCCGCCCTGCGCACCGCCGGCTGGGAACCCGGCCGCTGGGACATCAAGCAGGCCGAATACTGGGCCGACGCACTGCGGGACCACACCACTCCGGCCGGACACCGGCACAGCGTGTTCCCCGCCGCCGTGGAGGCCTGGGCCGAGTTCGGCGGCCTCACGGTCACCGCCCCCGGACCCGGCCGGCAGATCGCCCCCACCCCGGTGCGGCTCGACCCGCTGACCGGGCTCCACCTCGCACGCACCTTCGCCGACCTGGGCCGGGCCCTGTCCACCGAGCTCTGCCCGCTCGGCGTCGAGGCCGACGGGGGCTCCCACCTCGCGCTCGACCGCGAGGGCCGCGTGTACGGCATCGACCACACCGGGGACTGGTACCTCGGCTCCAGCGTCGACGAGGCCCTGACCCTCCTCCTGACGGGCCTCCAGCCGACCCGCCTCACCACAGGCTGACGAACCCGGCCCCGCCGCACTATCCAGCCCCGCCGGCGTTTGAGGCGCGGGGGTCCGGGGGCAGCGCCCCCGGCAACGGCGCCGCACCCGGCACCGGCACCGGCTACCGAACCGGAAGCACCGCGGACACCCTGAACCCACCCGCGTCCGTCGGCCCCGACACGAACACCCCGCCCAGCCCGAGCACCCGCTCCCGCATCCCGACCAGCCCGTTCCCCCCGCTGGGCAGGCCGACGCCGTCCGCCTGCCCCTCGCAGGGCCCGTTTTCCACCTGCATCGCGACTTCCCCGTCCCGATGGGCGAGCCGCACCACGACCCGCGCGCCCGGAGCGTGCTTGTGGCAGTTGGTGAGCGCCTCCTGCACGACGCGGTACGCCGTCTGCTCGACCTCCGCCGCGTACGCCTCGCCCTCGCCCTGCACCACCATCTCCACGGTCATCCCGGCCGCCCGCGACTGCCCGACCAGCGCCTCCAGCTCGCCGAGCGAGGGCCCGTCGTCGAAGGTCCCCACGAGCGCGACGGTCACGGGGGGCGCGGGGGCCGGGGCCGCCGCCGCGGCGGCGGTGGCGGCGGTGACGACGGCCGGTTTCGGGGCCGCCCTCAGCACGCCGAGCATCTCCCGCAGCTCGGTCAGGGCCTGGCGCCCCATGTCCCCCACGAGCGCGGCGTTCTTCGCCGCCCGCGCCGGGTCCTTGACCGCCACCGCCTCCAGCGCGGCCGCGTGCACCACCATCAGCGAGACCCGGTGGGCGACCACGTCGTGCATCTCGCGCGCGATCCGGGTCCGCTCCTCGGTCCGGGCCCACTCGGCCCGCTCCTCCGCCCGGTCCGCCAGCAGCGACAGCTCCCGCTCCAGTGAGTCCGCCCGCTCGCGCAGGCTCTCCATGAGCCGGCGCCAGGCCCCCATGTAGAGCCCGAACAGCACCGGCGGCACGGTCAGCGCCACCGCCACGAACCCGGAGAGCGAGATCACGAGCGTGTGGTCGGCCTCGACGTCGCCCCGGGTCCGCAGGTACATCACCACGAACGTCGCGGCCAGCGACATGGACGACAGGGTGGCGGTGATCCGCCGGGGCACCTCGGAGGAGGCCAGCGTGTACAGCCCCACCACCCCGAGGAGGAACCCCATCGCGGCCGGCGCGACGGCGATCCCCACGAGCACCACGGCGATCGGCCAGCGCCGCCGCAGGACGAGCGTGGCCCCCACCACCAGCCCGAACAGCACTCCGACCGCGGTCGGCACCCCCGCCTCACCGGCGAAGGACACGCCCTCCCACGCGCATTCGACGGCGGACACCCCGGCGAGGCCCACGTCCACCACGGCATCCCGCCGCCGCGCCCACCACATGGGTGGCCCAGCGCGGCCTTCCACTTCCCCCGTACTGGTCATGCCGTCCAGCGTACGGGCGGCCTCCGCGACGGCCCGGGGAAATTAACCCGCCACCGAAACGGCGGGGGACGGGTACCGTCGCGGTGAGGGCAGGTGGTACGGCATAGTAGGGACCGCCAGCTTGATCGGTACTCCTAAATGTCCGATTAGGCCACGTTTACTATCCCCTGTGGTGTAATTGGCAGCACTGAGGCTTTTGGTGCCTTATGTCCGGGTTCGAGTCCTGGCGGGGGAGCGTCGAAAGTTCGGGTCCTGACCTTCACGGTCGGGACCCGCGCTCGTTTCGGCCCCTTCAACCCCCGGTATCCTGCACGGGTCCACCCCCGAAGCCGAAGGGCATCCCCGTGAGCGCCAACCGCCCGGCAGCCGTCGTCGTACTCGCAGCGGGTGAAGGCACCCGCATGAAGTCGGCCACTCCCAAGGTCCTGCACGAGATCTGCGGGCGCTCGCTCGTCGGTCACGTCGTCGCCGCCTCCCGTGAGCTGGACCCCGCCCACCTCGTCGTGGTCGTCGGGCACGCCCGGGAGCAGGTCACCGCGCACCTGGCCGGCATCGACGCCGAGGTCCGCACCGCCGTCCAGTACGAGCAGAACGGCACCGGGCACGCCGTCCGCATGGCCCTCGAAGAGCTCGGCGGCCAGCTCACCGGCACCGTGATCGTCGTCTGCGGCGACACCCCGCTGCTGACCGGGGAGACCCTGCGCGCGCTCGCGCGGACGCACGAGGCCGACGGCAACGCCGTCACCGTGCTCACCGCCGAGGTGCCGGACTCCACCGGCTACGGACGGATCGTGCGGGACGCCGAGGGCGCCGTGACGGCCATCGTCGAGCACAAGGACGCCACCGAGGCCCAGCGCGCCATCCGCGAGATCAACTCGGGCGTCTTCGCCTTCGACGGCGCCCTGCTCGCCGACGCCCTCGGCAAGGTCCGCACCGACAACAGCCAGGGCGAGGAGTACCTCACCGACGTCCTCGGCATCCTGCGCGAGGCCGGGCACCGCGTCGGCGCGGCCGTCGGCAGCGACCACCGCCAGATCCTCGGCATCAACAACCGGGTCCAGCTCGCCGAGGCCCGCGCCCTGCTGAACGCCCGCCTGCTGGAACAGGCCATGCTCGCGGGCGTGACGGTCGTCGACCCCGCCAGCACCTTCGTGGACGTGACCGTCACCTTCGGGCAGGACTCGCTGATCCACCCGGGCACGCAGCTGCTCGGCGCCACGCACATCGCCGAAGGGGCCGAGGTGGGCCCCAACACCCGCCTGAAGGACACCCGGGTGGGCGCGGGCGCCCGCGTGGACAACACGGTCGCGGAGAGCGCGGTCGTGGGCGACCACGCGACCGTGGGCCCCTTCGCGTACCTGCGCCCCGGCACGAACCTCGGCGCCAAGGCCAAGGCCGGCACGTACGTGGAGATGAAGAACGCGACGATCGGCGAGGGCACCAAGGTGCCCCACCTGTCCTACGTGGGCGACGCGACGATCGGCGAGTACACCAACATCGGCGCCGCGAGCGTCTTCGTGAACTACGACGGTGAGCACAAGCACCACACCACCGTCGGCTCGCACTGCAAGACGGGCTCGGACAACATGTTTGTGGCACCCGTCACCATCGGGGACGGCGCCTACACGGCCGCCGGGTCCGTGATCACCAAGGATGTGCCGCCCGGTGCGCTGGCCGTGGCCCGTGGCCAGCAGCGGAATATCGAGGGCTGGGTGGCTCGCAAGCGTCCGGGAAGCGCCGCGGCGACGGCGGCTCAGTCGGCGGTCTCGGAGGACTCCGAGCGCCACTGAGGTGAACTGACCGGAAACAGGTACGCCTGGGACGGCGTACCGTGATAGGTGCACGCAATTCGGCTGGCTCACCGTGTGCGGGACGGACGCACATGGGGGCGAGCAGCTTCAACACGTCTGAGGAGACAGTGCTGTGACCGGGATCAAGACGACCGGCGAGAAGAAGCTGATGCTCTTCTCCGGCCGCGCCCACCCCGAGCTGGCCGAGGAGGTCGCACACCAGCTGGGAGTCGGCCTCGTGCCGACCAAGGCTTTCGACTTCGCGAACGGCGAGATCTACGTCCGCTTCCAGGAGTCGGCTCGTGGCGCGGACTGCTTCCTGATCCAGAGCCACACGGCTCCGATCAACAAGTGGATCATGGAGCAGCTGATCATGATCGACGCGCTGAAGCGCGCGTCGGCACGCTCCATCACCGTGATCGTCCCGTCCTACGGGTACGCCCGCCAGGACAAGAAGCACAAGGGCCGCGAGCCGATCTCGGCCCGCCTGGTCGCCGACCTGCTGAAGACCGCGGGTGCGGACCGCATCCTCACGGTCGACCTGCACACGGACCAGATCCAGGGCTTCTTCGACGGCCCGGTGGACCACCTGTCGGCCCTGTCGGTCCTCGCGGACTACGTCGGCGCCAAGGTGGACCGCACCAAGCTGACGATCGTCTCCCCGGACGCCGGCCGCGTGCGCGTGGCCGACCGCTGGTGCGACCGCCTGGACGCCCCGCTGGCGATCGTGCACAAGCGCCGCGACAAGGACGTCGCCAACCAGGTGACCGTCCACGAGGTCGTCGGTGAGGTCAAGGGCCGCGTCTGCGTCCTGGTCGACGACATGATCGACACCGGTGGCACCATCTGCGCCGCGGCCGACGCGCTGTTCGCGCACGGCGCCGAGGACGTCATCGTGACGGCCACGCACGGCATCCTGTCGGGCCCGGCCGCCGACCGCCTGAAGAACTCCAAGGTCAGCGAGTTCGTCTTCACGAACACCCTGCCGGACCCGTCCGACTTGGAGCTCGACAAGATCACGGTGCTGTCGATCGCCCCGATGATCGCGCGCGCCGTGCGCGAGGTCTTCGAGGACGGCTCGGTCACCAGCCTCTTCGAAGAGCAGCAGTAAGCGCTCCGCCTTAGATCCTTTTGGTGCGGCCTCCCCCGCCGGGTACACTTTTCAAGTTGCTCGGCGAGGGAGGCCGTACCTGTTTTCCGGTACGGATGCTCCGTTATCGACGCGCTCTTCGTAGCAGGCCGTTTCGGCCGGGTGACTGTCGTCCGTTTTCCGTCACCCCACGAGGAGTGAGCATGTCCGAGATCAAGCTTGCCGCCAAGGTCCGCGACACCTTCGGCAAGGGCTCTGCCCGCCAGGCGCGTCGTGACGCCCTGACCCCCGCCGTCATCTACGGCCACGGCACGGACCCGAAGCACGTCAACGTGGACGCCCACGCCCTGCAGCTGGCGCTGCGCACCCCGAACGTCCTGCTCTCCCTGGACATCGAGGGCGAAGGCACCGAGCTGGTCATCCCGAAGGCCGTGCAGAAGCACCCCCTGAAGCGCTCGATCTCCCACGTCGACTTCCTGATCGTCAAGAAGGGCGAGAAGGTCACCGTCGACGTCGCGATCGTCACCGAGGGCGAGCTGGCCGCCGGCGGCAACATGCTGGAGACCCTCCAGAACACCATCTCCGTCGAGGCCGAGGCCACCCACATCCCGACCGAGGTCACCGTCTCCATCGCGGGCCTCGAGGCCGGCGCCACCATCCACGCCTCGGACCTGGTCCTGCCGGCCGGCACCACGCTGGCCGTCGACGGTGACATCGCCGTCCTGCAGGTCGTCGCCCCGCAGGCCGAGGAGCCGGCCGCCGAGGCCGAGGGCACCGAGGCCTGAGCCTCGCCCCTCCCTCTCAGCAGTTGCTGACCGACCGCCGTCCGGCTCCACTGGAGCGGGACGGCGGTCGTCTTCATTCCGGCCCACATTCAGGCCTCCCCTTCAGGCCCTAAGGAGCTTTTGATGTCGGACGACGCGGCACCCTGGCTGATCGTCGGCCTCGGCAATCCCGGACCGGAGTACGCGGGCAACCGCCACAACATCGGGTTCATGGTGGCCGACCTGCTGGCGGAGCGGATCCGCGGGAAGTTCAAGGCGCACAAGGCCCGCGCCCAGGTGGTCGAGGGCCGCATGGGCCCGCCGGGACCGGCGAACCGCCGCGTGGTGCTGGCCAAGCCGATGACGTACATGAACCTCTCCGGCGGCCCGGTGACGGCGCTGCGCGACTTCTACAAGGTGCCGGTGGAGCGGATCGTCGCGATCCACGACGAGCTCGACATCGACTATCCGACGCTGCGTCTGAAGCTGGGCGGCGGGGACAACGGCCACAACGGCCTGAAGTCGATGACCAAGTCGATGGGCCCGGACTACCACCGTGTGCGCTGCGGCATCGGCCGGCCGCCGGGCCGCATGCAGGTCGCGGACTTCGTGCTGAAGGACTTCTCCTCCACGGAGCGCAAGGAGCTGGAGTGGTTCGTGGACCGGGCGGCGGATTCCGTCGAGTGCCTGATCGCGGAGGGGCTGGAGCGCGCCCAGTCGACGTACAACTCCTGAGCATCCAGGGGCTGTAGGCCGATCGTTACTTCGGACATACCATCACATGGTCCTACAACTGCATACGAATACTCACGAGTACCCCTTGACCGGTGCGGGGCGTCATCAGCAAGCTGAGCGGCGCCACCCCCACGGCCCATTTCCCTCACCTGTGCCAGAGGTACTCCATGACCCCTTCCAGGATCCGCCGTGCGGCCTTCGCCGTCGCCGCGACCTCGCTCGTCCTCGCCGCCGGTGCGACTCCCGCCCTCGCGACCGACGCGTACACCATCCCGCTGCACCAGCAGACTCCCATCACCGCGGCCGGCTTCGGTTCGACGGAGAAGACCTGCGCCGACATCCCGGCGTCCCAGGACGGCTGGCACTTCATCGCTCCGGGCAACCCCAAGGACATCTCCTTCGTGGAGCTGACGGTGACCTTCGAGCCGGGTGGCCAGAAGGTGGTCACCACCTTCGGCCCGCCGAACCAGAACCACGCCTACGTCGCCTCCGAGCCGGGTGCCAAGCTCACCTCGGCCGTCGCCAAGGTGAAGGGCGGCAGCCTGGAGTGGTTCAACCTGTCGCACACCTGCCCGTCCACCTCGACGCCGAGCGGGACCCCGTCCGGCACCCCCTCGGGCACGCCGTCGGGCACCCCGTCGCAGTCGGCCTCCCCGTCCGGGTCGGTGACGCCCTCGCAGTCCGTCTCCCCCTCCGGTTCGGTCTCCCCGAGCGGCAGCGGTACGCCGTCGGGCACGCCGAGCTCCTCGGCGACCTCCCCGGCTCCGGTCTCGGGTGGCACCACCGGCGGTGACCTGGCCAAGACCGGGTCCGACCTGCCGATCGCCCTGGTCTCGACGCTGGCCGCCGCGCTGATCGCCGCGGGTGGCGTCCTGGTGGTCCGCCGCCGCAGCCAGGCGTAGCCCGTACGGGGAAGCCCCCGCACCGTCGGTCGGTGCGGGGGCTTCCTCGTGTCCGGGTCCGGGTCCGGGGCCTCAGCCGGTGTTGCGCAGGCCCGCGGCGACGCCGTTGACGGTGAGCAACAGGGCGCGGGCGAGCAGCGGGTCGGCTTCCTCGCCGCGGGCCGCGGCCTCGCGCTGACGGGCCAGCAGGGAGACCTGGAGGTAGGAGATCGGGTCCAGGTAGGCGTCGCGCACGGCGAAGGTCTGCTGGAGCACCGGGTGGGAGTCCAGGAGCTTCTCGCCGCCGGTGATGCGCAGGACCTCACGGACGGTCAGCTCGTGCTCGGCCTCGATGCGGGCGAAGACGTGCTTGAGGTGCTCGGGCACGAGGGTGTCGACGTAGTGGCGGGCGATCCGCAGGTCCGTCTTGGCCAGCGTCATCTCGACGTTGGACAGGAAGTTGCGGAAGAAGTGCCAGCGCTCGCCCATTTCGGCGAGGACGTCCTGCCGGCCGGACTCGCGCAGGGCCTTGAGGCCCGAGCCCACCCCGTACCAGCCGGGGACGATCTGGCGGGACTGGGTCCAGCCGAAGACCCACGGGATGGCGCGCAGGCCGTCGAGGCCGGCGCCGGAGTCGGGGCGGCGCGAGGGGCGCGAGCCCAGGTGCAGGTCGGCGAGCTGGTCCACCGGGGTGGCCGCGAAGAAGTACGCGGGCAGGTCCGGGTCCTCCACGAGCTCCCGGTACGCGGAGTGCGCGGCGTCGGAGACGGTGTCCATGGCCGCGTCCCAGCGGGCGAGGGCCTCGTCGGACTGGCGGGGCGCGGTGTGCAGGGCGGAGGCCTGCAGGGTGGCCGCGACGGTCAGTTCGAGGTTCTCGCGGGCCAGCGAGGGGACGAGGTACTTGTCGGAGATGACCTCGCCCTGCTCGGTGACCTTGATCTCGCCCTCCAGGGTGCCCCAGGGCTGGGCGAGGATCGCGTCGTGGGAGGGGCCGCCGCCGCGGCCGACGGTGCCGCCGCGGCCGTGGAAGAGGCGCAGCCGCACCCCGTAGCGGTGGGCGACGTCGCGCAGCCGGCGCTGGGCGCGGTGGATCTCCCACTGGGAGGTGGTGATGCCGCCGAACTTGGAGGAGTCGGAGTAGCCGAGCATGACCTCCTGGACGTCCCCGCGCAGGGAGACCAGGCGCCGGTAGGAGGGGTCGGCGAGCATCTCGTCGAGGATGACGTCGGCGGCGCGCAGCTCGTCGGTGGTCTCCAGCAGCGGCACGATGCCGATCTTGGCCCAGCCGCTGTGCAGGTCGATCAGGCCGGCCTCACGGGCGAGGACGGCCGCCGCGAAGACGTCGTCGGCGCCCTGGCACATCGAGATGATGTAGGACTCGATGACCTCGGGACCGAACTTCTCGAAGGCGTCCTTGATGGCGGAGAAGACGCCGAGGGTCTTCTGCCCGGCCGCGTCGAGCGGGGCCGGGGTGGGGGCCAGCGGGCGGCGGGAGCGCAGCTCCTTGGCGAGGAGCTTGCCCCGGTAGTCCCGCGGCATGTCGGCGTAGCGCCAGGACTCCTCGCCGAGCCGGTCGAAGAGCTGGCCCAGCGCGTGGTGGTGGGCGTCGGCGTGCTCGCGCACGTCCATGGTGGCGAGCTGGAGGCCGAAGGCCGCCAGGGTGCGGATGGTGCGGTCCATGCGGCCGTCGGCGAAGAGCGCGCCGCGGTGCTCGCGCAGGGAGGTCTGGATGAGGGTGAGGTCGGCGAGCAGCTCGGCGGTGCCGAGGTAGTCGCGGCCCTCCTCGTGCGGGATGCCCTTGGCGAGGCGCTCGCGGGTGTTGACGAGCTTCTGCCGGATGCAGGTGGCCTTGAGGCGGTACGGCTCCTCGGCGTTCAGCCGCTTGTAGCGCGGGCTGATCTCAGGGAGGCGTTCCAGGTCGGCCTGCAGGGAGGCGAGCAGTTCCTCGGTGGCTCCGGTGTAGCGGATGGAGTTGGAGAGGAGGCTGCGCAGGAAGTCGATGAGTTCGAGGGCGTCGGTGATGCCGTGCTCGTGCTGGAGGATCAGCACGTCGCGGGTGACCTCGGGGGTGACGTTCGGGTTGCCGTCGCGGTCGCCGCCGATCCAGGTGCCGAAGGTGAGCGGGCGGGTGCCGGCGGGCAGCTCGATGCCGACGCGCTGGAGTTCGGCGGCGAGGTCCTCCAGGACGTCGCCGACGGCCCCGGCGTGCAGCTCGTCGAGGTAGTAGATGGCGTTGCGGGCCTCGTCGGCGGGCTCGGGGCGCACCACGCGCAGCTCGTCGGTCTGCCAGACGAGGTCGATGTTCTCCGCGAGGCGCAGGTCGTGGCGGCGGCGGTCGCCGGCGCCGGTGACGGGCTCCTCCAGCAGGGCGGCGATGCGGCGCAGCTTGTTCAGGACGCTGCGGCGGGCCGCCTCGGTGGGGTGCGCCGTGAAGACGGGGCGGACGTTGAGGTTCCTGACCGTCGCACGCAGGTGCTCGGGGTCGGCGTCCTTCAGCATGTCGGCGGTGCGGGCGAGGAGCCCGCCCTCGGCGGCGCGGTGGGCGCGCAGCTCCTTGCCGCGGTGCACCTGCTCGGTGACGTTGGCAAGGTGGAAGTAGGTGGAGAAGGCGCGCACCAGCTTGGCGGCGGTCTCCAGGTCGGTGTCGCCGAGCAGGGCGGCTGCGGCCTCGCCGTCGGTGCGGGTGAGGGCGCGGACGCGTTCGACGAGGTCGAGGAGGTCTTGACCCTCCTGGCGTACGAGGGTCTCCCCGAGGAGGTCTCCGAGGCGGCGGATGTCCGCGCGCAGCTCTGCGTTCGCGGCGTCCGTGGTGCGGGCGGGGACCTGGTCAGCACTGCTCACAGGTGCGGCTCCTTGCAGTGATCGAGCGCTACTGGGCGGTGGGCTCCCGGCCGTGCGCGGCAACGCCTCCCCCACGACTACGTCTGGGAGGTGCCCCGACCTGATGCGCAGCTGGGCTGCCCGTGCGGACCGCGCTGTCCGACGGCAACAGGATAGGTGTCCCGTCCGTGTGCCTGGGCAAATGTCTCATCAGGCGGCGCGTGACCGGCTCGCGCGCACGCCGTTGCCCCCGGCCGCGCTCCTGTTGCCCCGCCACCCGGCTTTGCCATACTTACGATGCCGTAGGTTACGGGTCCGTAGGGTTCGTAACCCGGAGCCTGCCGACACTCTGACCCCCCAGGGGACCCCACATGACCACCAGTCCCGATCTGATCGAGGGCGCCTCCGCGTCCTCCGACACACCTGCGTCGTCCGCGACGCTGGGCGGCGAGAACAAGCGCTCGATCGAGCAGATCGCCCTCCTGCTGTTCATCATCGTTCCCTTCCTGGCGCTGCTGGCGGCGGTGCCGCTGGCCTGGGGCTGGGGGGTGAGCTGGCTGGACATCGGCCTGATGGTCTTCATGTACTTCCTGGCCTGCCACGGGATCACCATCGGCTTCCACCGCTACTTCACGCACGGTTCCTTCAAGGCGAAGCGGCCGCTGCGGATCGTCCTCGCCGTGATGGGTTCGATGGCGGTGGAGGGCCCGCTGGTGCGCTGGGTGGCGGACCACCGAAAGCACCACAAGTTCTCGGACCACGAGGGTGACCCGCACTCGCCGTGGCGGTTCGGGGAGACGCTGCCGGCGCTGATGAAGGGCCTGTGGTGGGCGCACATCGGCTGGCTCTTCGACGAGGAGCAGACCGATCAGCAGAAGTACGCCCCCGACCTGATCAAGGATCCGGCGATCCGCCGCATCTCGCGCGACTTCATCTTCTGGACGATCGTCTCGCTGGCGATCCCGCCGCTGGTGGGCGGTCTGGTGACGATGTCCTGGTGGGGCGCGTTCACGGCGTTCTTCTGGGGCTCCCTGGTACGGGTCGCGCTGCTGCACCACGTGACGTGGTCGATCAACTCGATCTGCCACGCGGTGGGCAAGCGCCCGTTCAAATCCCGGGACCGCTCGGGCAACGTGTGGTGGCTGGCGGTGCTCTCGTGCGGCGAGTCCTGGCACAACCTGCACCACGCCGACCCGACCTCGGCCCGGCACGGTGTCCTGCGCGGCCAGATCGACTCCAGCGCGCGGCTGATCCGCTGGTGCGAGCAGCTCGGCTGGGCCACGGACGTGCGCTGGCCGTCGGCGGCCCGGATCGACGCCCGGCGCAGGGAAAACGAGCCGAACGCGGCATGATGGGGAGCGTGGCGATCGACGGCGGTAATTCCAGCAGCGACAAGCCCAGGCGTGGCCGCCGGGTACGGATGACGGGCGCGGAGCGGCGCCAGCAACTGCTGGACATCGGCCGGACCCTCTTCGCGGAGAAGGGCTTCGAAGGCACGTCGGTGGAGGAGATCGCGGCGAAGGCCGGGGTGTCCAAGCCGGTGGTGTACGAGCACTTCGGCGGCAAGGAGGGGCTGTACGCGGTCGTCGTGGACCGGGAGATGCGCCAGCTGCTGGACGGGGTGACGGGAGCGTTGACGGCCGGGCATCCGCGGGAGCTGCTGGAGCAGGCGGCGTTCGCGCTGCTGGACTACATCGAGTCCTACACGGACGGTTTCCGGATCCTCGTGCGGGACTCCCCCGTGGCCCAGTCGACCGGTACCTTCGCCTCGCTGATCAGCGACATCGCCACGCAGGTCGAGGACATCCTGGGCCTGGAGTTCAAGGCGCGGGGCTTCGACCCCAAGCTGGCCCCCCTGTACGCGCAGGCGCTGGTCGGGATGGTGGCGCTGACCGGGCAGTGGTGGCTGGACGTGCGCAAGCCCAAGAAGGCGGAGGTCGCCGCGCACCTGGTGAATCTGGCCTGGCACGGGCTGGACGGCCTGGAGTCGAAGCCGCAGCTGGTGGGCCGCCGCAAGAGCTGAGCCCCGTACCCGCTCGTACGAGGGCGTACGACGGCGCCCCGTCACCGGAGATCCGGTGGCGGGGCGCCGTCGTGTGGTGCGGGCGTCCGGTGTGCTTCGCCCTAGGACGCATCGTCCAGGCTGTGCCGTTCCAAGAATTCGAGCCGGTTGCCCACGGGGTCCTCGGAGTAGAAGCGGTGATGGCCCGGCATGTTGTCGTCCCAGACGACCTTGGCCCCGCGCTCCTCCAGTCTGCTCGCGTACGCCTGGATGCCGGTCACCCGCAGTCCCGGGTGGGCCTTGCGGGCGGGCCGGAAGTCCTCCTCGATGCCGAGGTGCAGCTGGACCGGTCCCGCGGCGAACCAGCAGCCCCCGCGTGCGGCTAGCACGGGCGGTTTGGGGATCTCGGTCATGCCGAGGACGTCCGTGTAGTACGCGCGGAGCCGGTCCTCCGAGTCCGGCGGCGCGGCGAGTTGGACGTGGTCGACTGCGGTCAGCACGGTCAGGCCTCCTTGCGGGCGACGGCGAAGATCCTGCGGAACGGGAAGACGGTGCCGCGTGGCCCGCTCGGGTAGGCCACGCGCAGCAGGTCCCGGTATTCGGAGAGGAAGGCGTCCACGGCTTCGCGGTCGTCGCCGAGGGCGGTGAGCACCGGGCGCAGGGCGGTGCCCTTGACCCAGTCGAGTACGGGGTCGGGTCCCTGGAGCAATTGGTGGTAGGTGGTTTCCCAGACGTCCGTGGCGCAGCCGAGTGCGGTGAAGCGGGCGAGGTATTCCGCGGGTTCGAGGTGATGAATGTAGCGGGCGCCGTGGCCGGCGAGCCGGGAGCGCCAGCGCGGGGTGTCGCAGAGCTGGGCGAGCAGGGCGTGGCTGGGGGCCTTGAAGTTGCCGGGGATCTGGAAGGCGAAGGTGCCGCCGGGGCGCAGTCCGTTGATCCAGGCACCGAAGGAGCCGGGGTGGCTGGGGACCCACTGGAGGGCGGCGTTGGAGACGATCAGGTCGTAGGGCTCCTCGGGGAGCCAGGAAGCGAGGTCCCCGTGGCGGAAGTCGAGGCTGCCGCCTCCGGGAGTGGGGCCGGCGTACTCCTGGCCGGCGCGGTGGAGCATCTCCGGGGAGAGGTCGAAGCCCGTGATGCGCGCCTCCGGCCAGCGGCCGGCGAGGAGCGAGGTGACATTGCCGGGGCCGCAGCCGAGGTCGGCGATGCGGGCGGGCCTGCCGGGGAGTTCGGGTATGCGGGTGAGGAGGTCCAGGAAGGGCCGTGTGCGGTGGCCTGAGTGCCGGAGGTACTGCTGGGGATCCCAGGTGGGAGCGGAGGGCGCCGTGGACGTGGGGGTCCCGGCCTGCGCGGTATCGGAATACATGTTCGAGCCTCCCTGCTGGCGGGGCGGTCGGAAGCGGAATCTGTTCCGGCCCCCTCCATGCCCCATGCTCGCTTTTTTTATATCTTGATGTCAAGATACTTGTGATCGAGATACTGGACATCAAGAGACTTCACATCGACAGACCCCTTACACTGATCGGCATGGAGGACGAGGTCGACCGACTGGTGGCGGCATGGCGGCGGGAGCGCCCTGACCTCGACGTGGAACCGCTCGAGGTACTGAGCCGCGTCAGCAGGCTCGCACGGCACCTCGACCGCGCCCGCCGGCTGGCCTTTTCCGAGCACGGCCTGGAGCCCTGGGAGTTCGACGTCCTCACCTCCCTGCGGCGCGCCGGCGCGCCCTACCAGCTCTCGCCCGGCCAGCTCCTGACCCAGACACTGGTCACCTCCGGCACCATGACCAACCGCATCGACCGTCTCGCCAAGAAGGGCCTCGTCGAACGGCTCCCGGACCCCAGCGACCGCCGGGGGGTCCTGGTGCGGCTCACCCCCGAGGGCCGGGACCGCGCCGACCAGGCCCTCGCCGGGCTGCTGGCCCAGGAGCGGGCGATCCTCGCCCAGCTCTCGCAGAACCAGCGCGGCGATCTCGCCGGGCTGCTACGCCAGTTGACCGCTCCGTTCGACAACATCCCCGGCTAGGTCCGCCGGTCGTACGCCCGCCCGGCGGGCCAGTGCCACCGCCGCCAGGGTCGAGTGCACCCCGAGCTTGCCCAGCACGTTCTGCATGTGGGTGCGGACGGTGTGCGGGGACAGGAACAGCCGCGCCGCCACGTCCTTGCGGCCCAGCCCCGCCACCATGCAGCGCAGCACCTCGTGTTCGCGCGGGGTGAGCGACTCGACGAGCCGTTCGCTGTCCGTACGGTGCTTGCGCGCCGCGGTCAGTTCACGGAGCACCCCGGTGAGCAGCGCGGGCGGCAGGTGGGTCTCCTCTCGCAGGACCCCGCGGATGACCGCCAGCAGCCGCGAGAGCGAACAGTCCTTCGCCACCCAGCCCGAAGCGCCCGCCTGGAGCGCGAGCGCGGCCCGGCGCGGGTCGTCGCGCTCGGCGAGGACGACCGTACGGACCCCGGGGTGGGCCACCCGAACCCCGGCGACCAGCGCGATCCCGTCCGGGGCGGGCGACGGCGGTCCGGAGCCCGACTCCCGCTGGGCGGGCACAGCCCCGGCGACCGCGCCGAGATCGGCGTCGACCAGCAGGACGTCGAAGCGGCGGCCCTCGGCCACCGCGCGTTCGAGGCAGCGCACCGCGGCGGGGCCGCTGCCGGCCGCGGACACGTCCACGTCCGGCTCGGCCGCGAGCGCGGCTGCGAGCGATTCGGCGAAGATGCGGTGATCGTCGACGACGAGAACCCGGATACGAACCACAAAACCCCCAAGGGTAGGGGAACGGACAACGGCGGGTACGGCGCCCGGACCGGGTGATCCGCAGCTGCCCCGGCCGCCGCCGTGACATCTCTGCACTACCCCGGACCGGACGACGTACCCGACTTGTCTCGACCCCTGATCAACACCGGCCCCCACCGGTGTCACGCATCAGCGTAGGGCCGGGGGCGGCTCGCAGTTGGCCGAATAGCAGAAGTTTTCCCAGCGATTTTCCCGCCCGAGGCTCCTGAACAGGCTTTGTGGTGGCTGGAATTCGCCTGAGCCGAAGGTCCGGATGGCGGCTTCCGACCCGGCGCGTGCCACGGGCAGATGCACGGGGGGCATTTCACCCGGCGTGTGCACGCCGGGCGCCCGCGCACAGCGCTCAGCCACAGCGCACCCGGATACGCGCACGCCCCCCGCACCGGAAGGGTGCGGGGGGCGCGGGTGGAAGCAGTGGGGCGGGCGGCAACCCGTGGTTCAGGAGGTGTGCGTACGCGCGAAGTTCCACGCGTCCGTGATGATCCCGGTGAGGTCCGAGCGGCTCGGGGTCCAGCCGAGGCGCTCGTGCGCCGTGCGGGCGGAGGCGACCAGCATCGCCGGGTCGCCGGCCCGGCGCGGGGCGACGACCTCGGGGATGTCCCGGCCGGTCACCTTGCGGACGGTCTCGACGACCTCGCGGACCGAGAAGCCGCTCCCGTTGCCCAGGTTGCAGATCAGGTGCTCCCCGCCGACGGCGCTCTCCAGGGCGGCCAGGTGGGCCTCCGCCAGGTCGGCGACGTGGATGTAGTCGCGTACGCAGGTGCCGTCCGGGGTCGGGTAGTCCTCGCCGAACACCGAGATCGACTCCCGCTCGCCCAGCGCGACCTGGAGGACCAGCGGGATCAGGTGCGTCTCGGGGGTGTGCCGCTCGCCGAACTCCCCGTAGGCGCCCGCCACGTTGAAGTAACGCAGGGACACCGCGGCCAGGCCGTGCGCCACGCACTCCCCCGCGATCATGTGGTCCACGGCCAGCTTCGAGGCCCCGTACGGGTTGGTCGGCGCGGTCACCGACGCCTCGGTCAGCAGGCCCTCCGTCGGCTCCCCGT
The DNA here is from genome assembly GCF_055571215.1 of Streptomyces sp. NPDC030995. NCBI lineage: Bacteria > Bacillati > Actinomycetota > Actinomycetes > Kitasatosporales > Streptomycetaceae > Streptomyces > Streptomyces sp. NPDC030995. The sequence continues at coordinate 163,132 of NZ_JBVIFS010000007.1, read as the reverse complement.
AGGTGGCGGCGGTGGAGGAGAACACCAGCTTGCGCACTCCCGCCTCGCGCATCGCGGCCAGCAGGGCGAGCGTGCCGCCGACGTTGTTCTCCCAGTACTTGCCCGGGTTCACCACGGACTCGCCGACCTGCGAGGAGGCCGCGAAGTGCAGCACCGCGTCGTAGGAGGAGTCCAGGTAGCGGGAGGCGTCCTGGATCCGGCCCTCGATGAACTCGGCGCCCGCCGGGACTCCGACGCGGAAGCCGGTGCTGAGGTCGTCGAGGACCGTGACCTCGTGGCCGGCCTCCAGCAGGTGGGCAGCGACCACACTGCCGACGTATCCGGCGCCACCGGTTACCAGGTACTTGTGACTCGCCGTCTTGCTCACTCGACTACTGCCTCTCCCAGGGGACCATGCACGGTGCACGCGCATGCTAGGAGACTGGCTTACCGGATTCGGCGCGTCCGGGGAAATCGGGCGGGAAAATCGGGCCGCCTCAGTCCGCGAGGGCGGCGGACGGCTGCCCGGGCAGGGCCCGGTCCAGCAGACCGGTACGGGCGGCCAGCGCGGCCGCCTCCAGCCGCGAACCCACGCCCAGCTTCATCAGCACCCGCTGCACGTGCGTACGGGCCGTGCTCGGTGCGATCTCCATGCCCGCGGCGATCAGCCGGGTGTCCTCGCCCTCGGCGACCCGCACCAGCACCTCCACCTCGCGCGGGGTCAGCAGCCGCAGCAGCCGGCTGCCCTCGTCATCGGGCTGGGCCGCGGGGTTCAGGAGCTCCGCGAAGGCCCCTTGCAGCAGTTGCGGGGCGATCGCCACCTCCCCGCCCCTCGCCTTGGCCAGCGCCCGCTCCACGCCCTCGATGCGCTCGTCCTGGCGTACGTACCCGCAGGCGCCGGCGGCGAAGGCGGCCGCGATCCCCCGCGGGTTCGGCACCGGACCCAGGACGACGACGGCGATCTGCGGGCGCTCCCGCTTGATGCGGACGACGGGCTCGAAGACCCCGGGCTCGGCGGGGGAGGCCGTGCCGAAGAGACACACCTCCGGCGCACGGCTGATCACCAGGTCGGCGGCGCCCGCGGCCGGGGCGGCGGCGGCCAGCACCCGGTGACCGCGCAGCTTCAGGGCAGAGGCGAGCGCCTCGGCCAGCAGCCGGTGCTCGTCGACGACCACGACCCGTACGCCCATTGCGGAACCCACCCCCCACCTTCTGACCCGGCAAGCTACCAGGATTAATCGCCGCGCATCGGGCTTCCGCTCGACCGCCGACGGATCCGGCGAAGTAGGAGTCGGACCCCAAGCGCTGCACGGGGACAATCTCCTCCACCCGCTTGAGATACGCATCGGAGAACACTCCGTACGGCACTTTTACCGAAAACCACGTGTGCGTGCATCACGAAAGGGCAATGTCTGTCTTTTTCGGATCTGGGCCACGTCGGCCATAAATGGTCGGGACGATAGGAGGCGTGAAGGTGGACGCGGGGCGCAAGTATCGCGCGTACCCCACTGGTGAGCAGGACCACGTCCTGACCGGGTGGGGTCATACGGCGCGTGCTCTGTGGAACGTCGCTCTGGAGCAGCGCGTGTATCTGTGGGATCAGCGCCGGTACACCCTGCGGTCGGCAGAGCAGTGCAAGCACCTGACGGCCGCCCGTGCGGATCTCGACTGGATCGGTGATCTGCCCGCGCAGACTGGGCAGCAGATCCTGCGTCAGCTGGACCAGGCGTATGACAATTTCTGGAACCCCAATCACCCGGCCCGGTTTCCGGCGCGGAAGAAGCGCGGGCACCGTCTGTCGGTCCCGTTTCCCGGGCAGGCGGTGGAGTTCCGGAAGTTGAACCGCAAGTGGGCCGAGGTGCGTTTGCCGAAGGTCGGCTGGGTGCGGTTCCGGCTCTCCCGTGCCATCGGGGGCACGATCCGCAACGCCACGGTGTCCCGGGACGGCAACGGCTGGCACATCTCCTTCGGTGTCCACACCGGACGCCCGCCGGATGCTCCGAACGGGAAGCCGGCGTGCGGGGTGGACTTCGGCGTCGTCGCATCCGCGTTCGTGTCCACCGAGGCCACACCCCGCCTCGTGCCGCCAACGCTCACCGCCAACGAGAAGAAGCGGCTCAAGGCGCTGGAGCAGCGCAAGGCACGACAGATCACCTACGCCAAGAAACACAACGTCGGGAAGTACAGCCGCCGCCTGCGCACAACGATCGCCCAGATCGCGAAGATCACCACCCGCCGGGCCAACCGGCGGCGGGACTTCACGCACAAGCTCACCACCGAACTCGCCAAAAACCACGGCCTGATCGGTATCGAGGACCTGCGCGTGAAGAACATGACCGCCTCCGCGAAAGGCACCGCCGTAGCCCTGGGGAAGAACGTCCGGGCGAAGGCCCGGCTGAACCGGTCGGTCCTCGACCACGCCCCCGGTGAACGGCGGCGGCAACTTGAGTACAAGGCCCGCATGTACGGGTCCGTACTCGTCGCCGTCCCACCGTTCCACACCTCCCAGACCTGCGCCAAGTGTGGCCAGGTCGATCCCGAATCCCGCAAGGGATGCGGCCGGCTCTTCGCCTGCACCCACTGCGGGCACGAGGACGACGCCGACCACAACGCCTCGGTCGAGATCGAGGCCCGAGCCCGCCTGGGGGCACCTCCCGGACGGAGTCTGGGGGAGGGCGGCTCGGACATCAACAGCACGCGCAGCATCCCCAGGATGCGAGTCCCGGCCACCGGCCGGAGGCGGATGCGTGAACCCCGAAGCCCGCCCACGCGAGCTGAAAGGAATCGCCCCCGTCCAGGGGGCGAGGATCGTCAAACGCTTGTTCGACCTTGCGAGGGGGATACCGCGCAGAAGCCCCCGATCGGTGGGGACCGTTCGGGGGCTTCGCGGTGGTGCCGTGCGGGTCAGCTCGCGGTGAACGAGACGAAGAGGTACTCCGGGTCGGCCTTGTCGGAGTACGGCTTGCGGACGTTCGTGCGGGAGACGAAGAGCTTGCCGTTGTGGTAGCGGTACTCGCTGTACTCCGGCGAGAAACCGGTCTCGGCGCGCTGCGTCTCCTTGTCCGCCGGGTTCTCCATGAGGAGGGTTTCCTTCATCGTCTTGCCGTCGATGCTGACGATCTGGCCGCCCTTGTCGTACGGGGGGACCTTGTAGGCGATGATGTTCGACCCGTCCATGCGCAGCGGGAAGATCGTGTACCGCTCGCCCGCGTCGGCGCGGTCGGTGGTCTGCTTGCCGGTCTCCAGGTCGAAGGAGAGCAGCTCGTTGGTGCGGCCGCTGGAGGACTGGCCCTGATGCTCCTCGGAGGGCACGTAGAGCTTGCCGTTGCCGACCACCATCTGCGAGCACTTCTCGACCTCGGTGGATCCGCACTTGGCGGCGAAGTTCCCGGAGGCGAGCGGGATACGTGCCTTCAGCTCGCCCTTGGGGTCGACGACGAAGAGGTCGCTCACGCCCTTGCCGCCCTTCGCGTTGTCGCCGACGTCGGCCGCCACGATCAGCGGCTTGGTGGCGACGATGTGCGCGTACTCGATGCCCGGGGACAGCTTGTACGAGGCGGTGGGCGCGCCCGTGGCCGGGTCGAGGAGCTGCGCGTACAGCGTGTAGTTGGGGCTCTGGCCGCACTTGCGGATGACGGCCAGGGCCTCACCGCCCGCGTAGCCGGTGTCGCGGCAGCTCTCGCCGTCGACCTTGGGCAGCCACAGGGACTTGCCGTCGGCGAGGTTCCAGGCGGCGCCACCGTTGGAGACGCCGGCCGCGGCGACGGTCTTGCCGCTGAGGGTGACCTCGGAGAACGACACCGGCTTGTCGCCGCCGTTGGAGCTCTTGGCGTTGCCGGACCAGACGAGCTTGCCGCTCTCCAGGTCGATGACGCCGACCTCGGTGCACGCCGGGTACTTGTTCTCGGGGGTGGGCTGGGCGGGCCGGAAGAGGACCGCCGACTTGTTCTCGCTGACGTGCTTGGTCGCACCGCAGAGCTCGCCCGGGAAGGGCAGCTCCCACTTCTTGCCGCCGTCGACGAGGTTGTAGCCGACGACCTTCGAGACGTCCGCCTTGATGTAGGTGGAGTCGGTGATCCAGGAACCGGTGACGTTGACGACCTCGGCCGGCGTCGGGCTCGGCTGGTTGAAGAGCACCTTCGACTTGGGGTTGGAGGGCGCCTTCTCGGTGCCGGGCACGAAGGTTCCGGGCTTGTCACCGTCCGCGGAGGCGCTGGGGTCGCTCTGCGCGGTCTTCTGCTTGCCGTCGTCGTCGCCGGAGACGTACCAGAGGCCGCCCCCGACGATGAGGACGATGGCCAGCAGGGCCGCGCCGACGATCATCAGCTGGGTGCGCTTGTCGTTGTTGCCGCCGGCCGGGGGCCGGGCGGCGGGCACGGCCGGGGCCACGGGCGCGCCGAACGGCGGCGGGGTGCCGAACGGCGGCGGGGTGCCGGGCTGCTGCGGGTAGCCGTAACCGGGCCCGGGCTGTGGGTACCCGTACGCGGGCTGCCCGGTCGGCGGCTGCTGCGGGGGCGCCGGCGGGCCGGGCGGGGCCTGCGGAGGCGGCGGCGTGGGTGCGCCGAACCCGCCCGGTGCGGGCTCCTGCGGCGCTCCGAAGCCGCCGGACGGCGGCTGGTGGGGGGGCGGCGGGGTACTCATGGGGTGTTCTTGCCTCTCGGTGGGCGGTCGTTGGGCGGGTTCACTTTCCGAAGACCATGAGGAGCTTCTCGTCCTTGCCCTGGGCGTTCAGACGGGGGCTGGAGATGAAGAACCGCCCGTCCACGTAGTCGAGCTTCGGGGTGCGGAAGGCGCTCTCGATCGGGGCGGCGGGGCCCGACGGGTGACGCAGGAGCGCGGTGGGGGTGCCGCCGCCGGCCGGGATCGAGATGACCTCGCCGCCCTGGTCCGACTCGGCCTTGCGGTAGGCGATCAGCTGCCCGTTCAGGACCTTGAGCGGCGTGAGGGTGCGCTTGTCCCCTGCCGGGGTGCGCCACTTGTCCTTGCCGGTGGCCAGGTCGAAGGCGACGATCTCGTTGGCCGCGCCGGCGGCCGCCGCGGTGGGCAGGTAGAGGGTGCCCCCGTCGACGACGGCCGAGGGGCAGGTCGTCAGGGACCGGAAGAGGCCGGTGTCGCCGCAGCCCATGGCGAAGCTGCCCGCGCCGGCGAGGGTGGCGGTCTGCTTCCCGTCGGGCCCGAGGACCACGATGGAACGCTCCTTGGTCTCCTCGTTGCCGACGTCCACGACGACCGGGTCCACCGAGTAGATGCTGGTGACCTTGTACTTCTTGGGGAGCCGGAAGGCCCAGCCCTTCTTGCCGGTGACCGGGTCGACGCCCTGCACCTCGGCGCTGGCGTCGTCGTCGGAGCAGGTGGCGAGGGCGATCATCTTGCCGTTGCCCGTCTCGTAGGAGTCGGGGTTGCAGCCCTCGCCCAGCGCGTGGCCGAAGAGCTTGTCGCCGTTGCTGATCTTGAAGGCGCTGGCGGTGCCGCCGCGGCTGACGGTCACGGTGTCGCCCGTCATGGCCAGGGTGGGGCTGGTGAAGATGTCGAAGAGCCCCTCCTTGGGCACCTCCTTCGACCAGACCTCCTTGCCCGTCTTGAGGTCGACCACGCGCAGTTGGGTGCAGGAGGCGCTGTCGCCCTCGCCGTCCCGGTACATGAGAGCCGTCTTTCCGTCGGCGGTGGTCTGCCGGGCGACGGAGCAGATCACGGCGGGGAAGGGGAGTGTCCACTTCTCCTTGCCGTCGGTGACCGAGTAACCGGTGAGCGACTTCCAGACGCTCTTCACCACGGTGTCGCCGACGACCCACTGGGCTGCCGAATCCACGCCCATGCCAGGACCGTCGACCTTGGCGGTCTTGAACCAGAGGACCTTGTCCTCGCCCTGCTTGCGCCCGGAGTTGAGGTCGGTCTGCTGGCCGCCGTCGCCGGTGCCGTTGCCGTTGCCCTTGTCCACGGAGGGGGAGCCGGAGGGGCCGGCGGGCGTGGACTCCTGCGCGACGGGCTCCTTGCCGCCCTTGTCGTCCTTGAAGAAGGCGATGTAGCCCACGCCTCCGGCGAGGAGGGCCGCCGCGACCGACGCGGCGATCAGCACGGTCAGCTTCTTCTTCGGCGGCAGGCCGTTCGGAACGCCGAGCGGGGGCTGCTGCTGGACGGTGGGCGGCTGCTGGGCGTACGGAGGCTGCTGCGGCTGCTGCGCGTACGGGGCGGGGGCGGGGGCCGGAGCCGTGGCCGGCTGGGCGTACGGGTTCTCGCCCTGCGGCGGGTACCCGTAACCCGGCTGCGGCGGGCCGGGCAGGTGGCCGTAACCGGAAGGTGTCGGCGGCTGGTTCGGCGGCTGGGGCGGCTCGGTCATCAGCGCACACTTTCGGCTTCGGAGGGGGCGTGGAGGATGACCTTTCTATCACTGACGGCGCACATACATCGGGCCGGTCCGCCCCCTGTTCCCAAGGGAGGACCGGCCCGTGACGCCGCCGTTATCAGGCCAGTTGCTACGCCTCTTCGGCCAGCTCCAGCCAGCGCATTTCCAAATCGTCCCGGTCCGCGAGGAGTTCGCGCAGCTCCGCGTCGAGTTTGGCCACCTTGTCGTAGTCGGTGGAGTTCTCGGCGATCTGGGCGTGCAGGTTGCCCTCGCGGTCGGAGAGCTTGTTCAGCTGCCGCTCGATCTTCTGGAGCTCCTTCTTCGCGGCACGCGAGTCCCCCGAGGCCGTGGACTTCGCGGCGGCGGCCGCGGCCGGGGCGGGCGCCGGGGTGGCCGCCTCGATCATCCGGCGGCGGCGCTCCAGGTACTCGTCCAGGCCGCGCGGCAGCATCCGCAGGCTCGCGTCGCCGAGCAGGGCCATCACCGTGTCGGTGGTGCGCTCGATGAAGAACCGGTCGTGGGAGATCACGATCATCGAGCCGGGCCAGCCGTCGAGGAGGTCCTCCAGCTGGGTCAGGGTCTCGATGTCGAGGTCGTTGGTGGGCTCGTCGAGGAAGAGGACGTTGGGCTCGTCCATCAGCAGGCGCAGGATCTGCAGCCGCCGCCGCTCACCACCGGAGAGGTCGCCGACCGGCGTCCACTGCTTCTCCTTGGTGAAGCCGAACTGCTCGCACAGCTGGCCCGCCGTCATCTCGCGGCCCTTGCCGAGGTCGACGCGGTCGCGGACCCGCTGGACGGCCTCCAGGACCCGCAGCGACGGGTCGAGCTCGCCGACCTCCTGCGAGAGGTAGGCCAGCTTGACGGTCTTTCCGACGGTGACCTTGCCGGCGGCGGGCTGGACCTCGCCCTGGGTGCGGGCCGCCTCGGCGAGGGCGCGCAGCAGGGAGGTCTTGCCGGCGCCGTTGACGCCGACGAGGCCGATGCGGTCGCCGGGACCCAGGTGCCAGGTGAGGTGCTTGAGCAGTTCCTTCGGACCGGCGTGGACGCTGACGTCCTCGAGGTCGAAGACGGTCTTGCCCAGGCGGGCGTTGGCGAACTTCATCAGCTCGGACTTGTCGCGCGGCGGCGGCACGTCGGCGATGAGCTCGTTGGCGGCCTCGATGCGGTAGCGGGGCTTGGAGGTCCGGGCGGGGGCGCCGCGGCGCAGCCAGGCCAGCTCCTTGCGCATGAGGTTCTGCCGCTTGGACTCCTCGGTGGCGGCGATGCGGTCGCGCTCGGCGCGGGCGAAGACGTAGTCGCTGTAGCCGCCCTCGTACTCGTGCACGTCGCCGCGCTGCACGTCCCACATGCGGGTGCAGACCTGGTCGAGGAACCAGCGGTCGTGGGTGACGCAGACGAGCGCGGAGCGGCGCTCCTGGAGGTGCTTGGCCAGCCAGGAGATGCCCTCGACGTCGAGGTGGTTGGTGGGCTCGTCGAGGATCAGGAGGTCCTGGTCGGCGATGAGCAGCTTGGCGAGCGCGATGCGGCGGCGCTCGCCGCCGGAGAGCGGGCCGATGACGGTGTCGAGGCCCTGGTCGAAGCCGGGCAGGTCGAGCCCGCCGAAGAGTCCGGTCAGGACGTCGCGGATCTTGGCGTTGCCGGCCCATTCGTGGTCGGCCATGTCCCGGATGATCTCGTGGCGGATGGTGGCCTTGGGATCGAGGGAGTCGTGCTGGGTGAGGACGCCCATGCGCAGGCCGCCGGACTGGGTGACCCGGCCGGTGTCCGGCTCCTCCAGCTTGGCGAGCATCCGGATGAGGGTGGTCTTGCCGTCGCCGTTGCGGCCGACGACGCCGATACGGTCCCCCTCGGACACGCCGAGGGAGATGCCGTCCAGCAGGGTACGTGTGCCGTACACCTTGCTGACTGCCTCGACATTGACCAGATTGACCGCCATCAGACGCGCTCCAGGTGGGGTACCCCCGGACCGAGTCTGGGGGAGGGTGTGGATCAGCCCCTCAGCCTAACGCGCCGGGCGGCGCCGGACCGTTCCACGAGCAGGGCACCCGCCAGGGCCATGGCGATCGCGACGGGCGCGGTCACCGGGAAGGCGATCAGGGTGGCGCTGTGGCCGTCGAGCAGGCCGCCGAGCCCGGTCATGGACAGGCCGAGGATGCCGAGGAGACAGAGGGTGATCCCGAGGGCCGCCCAGGGGCCGCTTCCGCCACTCCCGCCGCTTCCGCCACTCCCGCCGCTCCCGTCGCTCCCGTCGCTCCCCGGTGCGGTGGAGGCCGCGGCCGGGGCCGGGGCCTCGAAGCGGCGGAAGCAGGCGACGAGCAGCCCGGTCAGCAGGGCGGCCAGCACGATCCGCACCGGCACCTGCGCCCACCAGGCGGCGGTGGCGGGCTCGGGCAGCCCGATCCCGAGGGCGAGCTGGGCCCCGTACACGGCGAGCATGGCGGTGAGGTGCCAGAGGAAGGCGGTCATGGCGATGCCGTTCGCGGCGACGACCCCGCGCCAGACCCGGGGGCGGGCGAGCCAGGCGGTGGCGGGCCGGGCCAGCAGCTGCACGGCTCCGACGAGCCACATGCCGTGGCAGAGCAGGGCCAGGGTGGGCGGGGCCATGTTGGAGACCTTCTCGCCCGGCATCCCGACCATGGACAGCGGGTACGGCCCGTACGCCACCAGCAGCACGGCCCCGGCAAGGCCCGCGGCCGCGAGGGCGGCGGGCCGGCGGATCCGGCCGTCGGCGCGCAGGAAGCCCAGCTGGTGGACGGCGAGCCAGACGAAGGCGAAGTTCAGGAACTCCACGTACGGGACCCCGAGCGCGAAGCGCAGTACGTCGACCAGGGCGGCCGAACCCGCCAGCGCGGCGAACGCCCCCCAGCCGTGGCGCTCGTGCAGCTTCAGCAGCGGCGGGGTGAAGGCGACCATGGCCAGGTAGATCCCGATGAACCACAGCGGCTGCGTGACCATCCGCAGCGCGGCCCCGCCGAGCCGCCCCTCGCCCCGCCCGGCGAGCTGCACGGCGAGCGCGACGGCGGCCCAGACCAGGACGAAGACCAGGGTGGGCCGCAGCAGCCGGCGCAGCCTTGCCCGCAGGAAGACGGCGTAGACGGGCCGCCCGCCGCCGGTGCGCTGCACGGACCGGTAGGACAGGGCGTGCGAGAACCCGCCGACGAAGAAGAAGACCGGCATGATCTGCAGCCCCCAGGTGAGCACCTGGAGCGCGGGCACGAGGGCGAGCAGATTCCCTATGCCGTCGCTGCTGACGGCGGCCATCAGCCAGTGCCCCGCGATGACGGTGCCGAGCGAGGCGACCCGCAGCAGGTCGACGTACCGGTCGCGGCCGGCGGGGGTGGCGGCGGCCATGTCGCGTGCGCTGACTGTCATGGGCCTACGCTCGCCCGCGGCCCGGCTCCGCCGACAGCGTGCGGGTACTCAACTCGGGCCTGAGTAATTCAGCCTCGCCGGCGTTTGAGGCGCGGGGTCTGGGGCGGAGCCCCGGGTGCGGCGCCGCTGCCGGGGGCTCCGCACCCGGACCCCCGCGCCTCAAACGCCGGCGGGGCTGGCTAAGCCAGGACCGTGGCCCCGGGGGCCGGGGCCGAGGCCACGCGAGTGGCGCGGCACGTGCCGGAGGCGAACAGCGCCGCAGCCACCTTTTCCGCCGATTCCTCGTCCCGGACCAGGAACGCCGTCGTCGGCCCCGAGCCGGAGACCAGCGCGGCCAGCGCTCCGGCGTCCGTGCCCGCCGCCAGGGTGTCCGCCAGCTGCGGCCGCAGCGAAAGGGCCGCCGGCTGGAGGTCGTTCGCCAGCGTGACGGCCAGCCGGTCCGGGTCGCCGGAGGCCAGGGCGGCGAGCAGCGCCGGGGAGGCCTCGGGGGCCGGGACCGGCGTGCCCGCCGTGAGGCGGTCGAACTCGCGGAACACCGCCGGGGTGGACAGGCCGCCGTCGGCCACCGCGAACACCCAGTGGAAGGTTCCGGCGTCCACCGGGGTCAGCAGCTCGCCCCGGCCGGTGCCCAGCGCGGCCCCGCCGACCAGGCTGAAGGGGACGTCGCTGCCGAGCTCCGCGCAGATGTCCAGCAGCTCGGCGCGGGGGGTGTTCAGCCCCCACAGGGTGTCGCAGGCCAGCAGGGCCGCCGCGCCGTCCGCGCTGCCGCCCGCCATGCCGCCCGCCACGGGGATGTTCTTCGCGATGTGGAGGTGGACCGAGGGCGCGAGGCCGTTGCGCTCGGCCAGGATCTCGGCGGCGCGCGCGGCGAGGTTCGTCCGGTCCAGGGGGACCTTGTCGGCGTCGGGGCCCGTGCAGGTCACGGTCAGCTCGTCGGCCGCCGTCGCCGTGACCTCGTCGTAGAGGGAGACGGCGAGGAAGACGTTCGCGAGGTCGTGGAAACCGTCGGGCCGGGCCGCGCCCACCGCCAGCTGCACGTTGACCTTCGCGGGGACTCGTACGGTCACGTTCACAGTGCGGGCCTCTCCGCCTCGGGCTTGTTCTCGGCGATCGCGGCGAACTGCTCCACCGTCAGCGACTCCCCGCGCGCCTGCGGGGAGACGCCCGCGGCGACCAGCGCCGCCTCCGCGCCCGCCGCCGAGCCGGCCCAGCCGGCCAGCGCGGCGCGCAGCGTCTTGCGGCGCTGCGCGAAGGCCGCGTCCACGACCGCGAAGACCTCGGCCTTCGAGGCGGTGGTCTTGATCGGCTCGGCGCGACGCACCAGCGAGACCAGCCCGGAGTCGACGTTCGGGGCGGGCCAGAAGACCTTGCGGCCGATGGCCCCGGCGCGCTTGACGTCCGCGTACCAGTTGGCCTTGACCGAGGGGACCCCGTACACCTTGTTGCCGGGCTCGGCGGCCAGCCGGTCGGCGACCTCCGCCTGCACCATCACCAGGGTCCGCTCGATGCTCGGGAAGCGGTCGAGCATGGTCAGCAGGACGGGCACGGCCACGTTGTACGGCAGGTTCGCGACGAGCGCGGTCGGCGCCGGCCCGGGCAGTTCCGTCACCAGCATCGCGTCGGAGTGGACCAGCGCGAAGCGGTCCTTCTTCGCGGGCATCCGGGCCTCGATGGTGGCGGGCAGCGCGGCCGCCAGGATGTCGTCGATCTCGACGGCGACGACCCGGTCCGCGGCCTCCAGCAGCGCGAGCGTCAACGAGCCCAGCCCCGGCCCGACCTCGACGACCACGTCGTCCGGCCGTACCCCGGCGGTGCGCACGATCCGGCGCACCGTATTGGCGTCGATGACGAAGTTCTGCCCCTTCTGCTTCGTCGGCTTCACGCCGAGTACGGCGGCCAGCTCCCGGATCTCGGCCGGTCCGAGTAGGGCGTCAGAAGGGGTCTCGTTGGGCTGCTGCTCTGCGGTGCTCACCGGGTAAGACTACGGCCGCAGTGGGGCCAGGGACTCGCCCCCCGCTGCACGTAGAGCTTCTTCGCCCGGTACGTCTGTTCCGCGCCCGACGCGTCCTGGGGGCGGCCGCTGCCGCCGAGGCGCTGCCAGGTGCGGGCGTCGAACTGGTAGAGGCCGCCGTAGGTGCCCGAGGGGTCGGTGGCGGCGGGGCGGCCGCCGGACTCGCACCGGGCGAGGGCGCCCCAGTCGAGGCCGTCGGCGCCCGCGACGGAGCTCGGCAGGGGTTTGGTGCCGACCTTGACGAGCTGGGTGACGGGCTCGCGGACGACCTCGTCGGCGATGGGGCGGGGCTTTTGCCGGACCCCGTTGACGGTGCGCAGGCTGTACGTGACCCTGCGCGCTCCGGGGCGGCCGGCGCGTTCGACGACCTCGATGCCGGCGAAGAGGTCCGGGTCCTGGATCTTCTCGGTCTCGTACGGGATGCGCTCCTCGCGGACCTCGCGGGTGCCGGTGATGCGGAGCACGGTGACGGTCTGGCCGTCGCGCGGGAAGGCGGTGGGGGGTACGGAGGTGGTGTCCTGGCCCCGCAGGGTGATGCCGGCCTGGTCGAGGGCCTCCTGGACGGTGGCGGCGTTGGTGCGGATGGTGCGTTCGCTGCCGTCGGCCATGAAGGTGATGCTGCGTTCGGTGCGGACGCTCAGGGCCATGCCTTCGCGGGGCACGGGCGCGGTGCGGAGGGCGGAGAGGTAGGCGCCCTCGGCGCGGATGCCGAACTGGCGCAGTGCGCCCTCGACGGTGCGGGCGGTGGTCCACATCTGGCGCTGCTGCCCGTCGAGGGTCAGGCGCAGGGGGCGGCCGTAGCGGACGACGACCTCCTCGCCGTCTTCGAGCGGCTCGCCGGGGGCGGGGGCGACGAGGTCGTGGGGGCCGACGCCGAGGCCTTCGGCGGCGAGCAGCTCGTCGACGTCGTCGGCGAAGGTGTGGAGGTTCCTGGGGACCCCGTCCACGGTGAGCCGTACCGACTTGTCGGCGGCGACGAACGCGGTCGTGCCCCCGGCGAGAAAGGCGACGACCAGGGCCTGCGGCACGATCCGCCGCCAGGTCCCCGCCGGGGGCTCGGCGGGGGTGGTGCGGCGGCGCCTGCCGGTGCCGGGCCCCGGCGAGGGGGTGGGGAGCACCGCGACGGGGGTCGCGGCCCTGCGGCGGCCCGATCCGGCCTCGGCGGGCGCGGCCGCCGGGCCGGGCACGGCGGGCATCGTCGGGGCCTGGGGGTCGGGCCATTGCGTCGGCGCCCCGCTCTGGCGTGCGCGGCGGCGCCCCGCCCGGCGCGGGGCCGGGACCCCCGGTTGCGGGGCGCCGGGATCCTCGTACGCCTCCGGGACGGGACCACCACGGCGGTGACTGCCCTGCGTATCGCTCACGACGCTCGCTCCACTGGTGATCCGGCACCCGCTGGTTGGGGCACGGCACCCTAGCGGAGGGAGTCGTCACTCTCCAAAGTCGGCCGGACACCCAGCGTGTCGACGCGGGGTGGGTGGCGGCCGCTGGAGGGTGCGGGATCAGTAGGCGAAGGCGCGGGCGGTGTTGGCGGCCAGCGCGGTGGCCATGGCGTCCTCGTCGAGGCCGCGGACCGCCGCCATGGCCCGTACCGTCAGCGGAATGAGGTACGGGGCGTTGGGCCGTCCGCGGTACGGCGCGGGGGTGAGGTAGGGCGCGTCCGTCTCGACGAGCACCAGCTCCAGCGGGGCCACGGCCAGGGCCTCGCGCAGCGGCGCGGCGTTCTTGAAGGTGACGGTCCCGGCGAAGGACATGTAGTACCCGGCGGCGGCGCACTCCCGGGCCATGGCGGCGTCCCCGGAGTAGCAGTGGAAGACGGTCCGTTCCGGCGCGCCCTCCTCGCGCAGGATCCGCAGCACGTCCGCGTGGGCCTCTCGGTCGTGGATGACGAGTGCCTTGCCCTGCCGCTTGGCGATCTCGATGTGGGCGCGGAAGGAGCGTTCCTGCGCGGCCATCCCCTCCGGCCCGGTGCGGAAGTAGTCCAGCCCGGTCTCGCCGACCGCCTTCACGTGGTCGAGTGCGGCGAGCGCCTCGATCTCGGCCAGCGCCTCGTCCAGCGCGGCCTCGCCGCCGCCGGTCCTGGCTCCCTGGCGGGACCAGCCGTCGGGGTCCCCGTGGACGATGCGGGGGGCCTCGTTCGGGTGGAGGGCCACGGCCGCGTGGACGTTCTCGTACGCGGCGGCGGTCTCGGCGGCCCAGCGGGAGCCCTTCACGTCGCAGCCCACCTGGACGACGGTGGTGACGCCCACCGAGGCGGCCTTGGCGAGGCCCTCCTCGACGGTGCCGGACTGCATGTCCAGGTGCGTGTGCGAGTCCGCCACCGCCACCCGGAGGGGCTCGGGCAGCGGCGGCGGTGCGTCCTTGGAGGCTTTGGAGGCGGAGGAGGCCGGGGAAGAGCTCATGCGGCCGATCTTATGACCGGCCGCGGCGGTGACGGCCCGGGCCCGACCGGCTAGGGCCGTCTACGACCGGTTATGACGGGCGCAGGCGCCCCAGCAGCCGGGCGAACCAGCCCCGGCCCCGCTCGGCCTCCTCGACGGAGACGGGTCCGGGAGCGTCGTGCGCGCGCGGCTTCCGGGTGCGGGGGAGGTCCGCTCCCGCCGGCACCGGTCCGGCGATCCCGGGGGCGATGCGGTGGTGGTAGAGCCGGTCGATCGTGCCGAGCACGGAGGAGACCTGGCCGGCCCGCATGATGCGTACGACGTGTCCGCCGCAGTTCAGGCAGGTCGGGTTGGACAGCGGGGAGGGCACCCGCTCGCTGTTGACCGTGTACATGATGAACGGCTCGCCCTTGCCGTCGACGTGGTGCTCTATCGCGTAACCCTGCTCCCAGCCGAAGCCGCACTTCATGCAGGCGAAGGAGTACGCCTCGTGCACGGTGTGCACGTCGGCTGCGTAAACGACGGCAGGGACTGCGGTGGGCGCGACTGCGGATGCCGGGGTGTCTGCGATCTCACTCATGCCAGCTCCTCTTGTTCCACTGGTGCATTGCCAGTGGACGCCTCTTCGGGCGGGAGCGCATCAGGCCCTGTCGAGTGTTGGACGGTCCTTGGGCGAGTCATGCCCAAAGCGCCCGGTGCGCGGTCTGAGCTTTGCCTTTCAGGTTAGTCCTTTACCGACCTACGGCACCTTTTGTGCCGCATTCTTTGCCGCGACCACCGCGTCGAACACGTCGCGCTTGGGTACCCCGGCCTCGGCCGCGACCGCCGCGATGGCCTCCTTGCGCCGCTCGCCCGCCTCCTCGCGCACCCGTACGCGGCGCACCAGCTCCTCGTCGTCCACATCGCCGGGCCCGGCCGCGGGGGCGCCCTCCACGACTACGGTGATCTCGCCGCGCACGCCCTCGGCGGCCCAGGCCGCGAGCTCGCCGAGACCGCCACGCTTGACCTCCTCGTAGGTCTTCGTCAGCTCGCGGCACACTGCGGCGCGCCGGTCGGCGCCGAAGACCTCGGCCATCGCGGCCAGGGCGTCGTCGAGCCGGTGCGGGGCCTCGAAGTAGACGAGGGTGCGCCGCTCGGCCGCGACCTCGCGCAGCCGGCCGAGGCGCTCGCCCGCCTTGCGCGGCAGGAACCCCTCGAAGCAGAACCGGTCCACGGGCAGCCCGGACAGGGCGAGCGCGGTGAGCACCGCGGAGGGCCCGGGGACGGCGGTGACCTTGATGTCCTTCTCCACGGCGGCGGCGACCAGCCGGTAGCCGGGGTCGGAGACCGAGGGCATGCCGGCGTCGGTCACCAGCAGGACGCGCTTGCCGTCCTGGAGCGCCTCGACCAGCTCCGGGGTGCGCGCGGACTCGTTGCCCTCGAAGTACGACAGGACGCGCCCGGTGGTGTGCACGCCGAGCCCCTGGGTCAGCCGGCGCAGCCGCCGGGTGTCCTCGGCGGCGACCACGTCGGCCCGCTCCAGCTCGGCCGCGAGGCGCGGCGGGGCGTCGGCCAGGTCGCCGATGGGGGTGCCGGCGAGCACGAGCGTGCCCGTCAGGCCTGCGGCCGTGGCGGCGGTCGTGGTGGGCTCGGTACCGCGGGGCTGGTCAGTTGTCACCCGCCCATCCTCTCAGCCCCGTGACCCGCCGCCCCCCGCCACTGGTGGCGCACACAGATCTCTTCCCTACGATGTGCCGGTGACCAGTACCGCGACGCCGCCGCCCAGCCCCGCGGGGGCCCCGCCCGCCTCACCGGTGGGACGCGAAGATGAGCCGCCCACCTGGCTGCGCCGCCTGCGCGCCTTCGGCTACGTGCCGGCGGGCGCCGGCGCGTCGTCGCGCGCGGACGTCCGCACCCGCCTGGTGCCCCCGTACGCCAAGCCCTCCCGGCAGCTGTGGATGACCTTCGGCATGCCGCCGCAGGTGTGGGGGACCTGGCAGCGCGTCCTGTCGTGGGTGGGGCCGCTGCTGGTGGCGCTGGTCGCCGGGGTGCTGCGGTTCGTGAACCTGGGCAGCCCGAAGGCGGTGATATTCGACGAGACGTATTACGCGAAGGACGCCTGGGCCACGATCAAGCAGGGCTACGAGGCGAGCTGGCCCAAGGACATCGACAAGTCGATCCTCGCCAACCCGGACGGGGTCCCCCTGCCGGTGGATCCGGGCTACGTGGTGCACCCGCCCGTCGGCAAGTGGGTCATCGGGCTCGGCGAGTGGATGTTCGGCTTCACGCCGTTCGGCTGGCGGTTCATGACCGCCGTGCTCGGCACCCTGTCGGTGCTGATGCTGTGCCGGATCGGCCGCCGGCTGTTCCGCTCCACCTTCCTCGGCTGTCTGGCGGGGGCGCTGCTCGCGGTGGACGGCCTGCACCTGGTGATGAGCCGCACCGCGCTGCTCGACCTGGTGCTGATGTTCTTCGTGCTCGCCGCGTTCGGGGCGCTGCTCATCGACCGGGACAAGGCCCGGGCCAGACTCGCCGACGCGCTGCCGGTGGACGAGGAGGGCCGGACCCGGCCCGATGTGAAGATCGCCGAGACGCTGCGGCTGGGCTGGCGGCCGTACCGGATCCTGGCCGGTGTCTGCCTGGGCCTGGCCGCGGGCACGAAGTGGAACGGCTTCGTCGTCCTGGCCTTCTTCGGGATCCTCGCCGTGCTGTGGGACGCGGCCGCGCGCCGGACCGCGGGCGCGGGCGCCCCGTACGCGGCGATGTTGCGCCGCGACGCGCTGCCCGCCTTCGTGTCCACGGTCCCGGTCGCGATCGTGACGTACCTGGCCTCGTGGTCGGGGTGGATCTTCAGCCCGGACAACGGCAAGGGCGGCTACCTGCGCGACTGGGCGGCCAAGCACGACCAGGGCAGCGCGCTGTCGTTCCTGCCGGAGTGGCTGCGCAGCCTGTGGCACTACGAGACCGAGGTCTACAAGTTCCACGTGGGGCTGACCTCGGGGCACACCTACGAGTCAAACCCGTGGAGCTGGCTGGTCCTGGGCCGGCCCGTCTCCTATTTCTACGAGTCCCCCGCACCCGGCACCGACGGCTGCCCGGCGACCGAGACGGGCAAGTGCGCCCGCGAGGTGCTGGCGCTGGGCACCCCGCTGCTGTGGTGGGCGGGCTGTTTCGCGCTGCTGTACGTGCTGTGGCGGTGGTTCTTCCGCCGCGACTGGCGGGCGGGCGCGATCGCGTGCGCGCTGGCGGCGGGTCTGCTGCCCTGGTTCAACTACCAGGAGCGGACGATCTTCTACTTCTACGCGGTGGTCTTCGTCCCGTACCTGTGCCTGGCGGTGGCGATGATGATCGGCGCCCTGCTGGGCCCGGCCGGCTCGTCCGAACGCCGGCGGGCGCTGGGGGCGATCGGGGCGGGCGTGCTGGTCTTGCTGATCGTGTGGAACTTCATCTACTTCTGGCCGATCTACACGGGCCAGTCCCTCCCGATGGACTCCTGGCGCGGCCGCATGTGGCTGGACACCTGGGTGTAGCCCGACGCGGCCGGGCCTCGGCCGAGGCCGCGGCTCAGCCGCGGCCTCGCAGGATGTGCTCGTCGTTCCACGCGGGGGCCGTCGCCGTGCCGGCGAGCCAGTCCCGCCGCAGGACGGCGTATCCGACCGCGTCGTGGACCGCGCCGCCGGCCGCGGGCCACGCGTCTCGGTAGTGCGCCTCCTTGACGTACCCGCGGCGCCGGAGGGTGCGGCGCATCGCCACGTTGTCCTGGCGCGTGGTGGCCTCGATCCGCCGGATCTGCGGGAGCTCGGTGAACAGGTATCCCGTCAGCCAGGTCAGCGCGTGGCCGCCGACGCCCTGGCCCCGGTACGGGGACCGGATCCGCAGGTCGAAGACGGGCGTGCTGTCGGCGAGGCCCATCAGGCGGATCAGCCCGAGGGTGTCGTCGCCGTCGGCGATCCAGAAGGTCCTGTTCTCGTCGCCGCAGTAGCGGCCGTCCGAGACCCATTGCCGGGCCTGGTCGGGATCGACCACGGCAGAGCCGTGGAACGGCCAGGTGTCTCCGGTGAGGAAGGCGACCAGGTCATCGGCCTCGGCAGCGGCGTACCGCCGGTAGGTGAGCTCCACAGCCGCACTCTAGGGACAGGGGCGGCCCGCCCCCAAGTGATTTGCCGGCCGCCCGGGATGTTCCGGTCCGGTAACAGACGTCGCACAGATCCACTCCACAGCGTAAGGTCCGAGCCAAGGGTTCTTTGAACACGTTCAGAGAACCGTGGACCCGGGGGATGGGGACAGAGTGAACGGGGCAGCGAAGGGCGCCGTCATCGGCGGGGTGTTTCTCGCGATGCTCGGCGGTGCCGGGTACGGGGTGTACGCCCTGGTCGGGGACTCGGGCGGCGACGCGAAGGACGGCGAGAGCGCCACCCAGGCGGAGAAGGGCAGCGGGCCGGTCAGCGCGAAGGAGACCGCCGCGACCGCCAAGGCCTTCCTGGCCGCGTGGGCGGCCGGGGAAGCGGGGGTGGCCGCCGAACTGACCAACAACTCCGCGGCCGCGCAGGCCGCGGTGGGGGAATTCAAGACCAAGGCGTACGTGTCCAAGGCCGTGATCACGCCCGGCACGCCGAACGGCACCACCGTGCCCTTCAAGGTCGAAGCGGAGATCAGTTACGAGGGCACGACCAAGCCGCTCGCCTACGACTCCCAGCTGACCGTCGTCCGCGGGCTGACCAGCGGGAAGCCGCTGGTCGACTGGCAGCCCTCGGTGATCCACCCGCAGCTCCAGAAGGACGAGAAGCTACGGGCGGGCACCCCGGCGAGCCCGCCGGTCAAGGCACTCGACCGCAACGGCAAAGAGCTGACGGCCGAGCAGTACCCCTCGCTGCGCGCCATCCTCGACGACCTGCGCAAGGCGTACGGGGAGAAGGCGGGCGGCGCCAAGGGCGCGGAGGTGTGGATCGAGCCGGCCGCCCAGGACGCCCCCAAGCGGACCCTGCTCACGCTGGCCGAGGGCAAGCCGGGGCAGATCCAGACCGTGCTGGACGCCGACGTGCAGGCCGCGGCCGAGAAGGCGGTGGCGAAGCACGCCGAGGCCTCCGTGGTCGCGGTCCAGCCGAGCACCGGCGAGATCCTGGCCGTGGCCAACCACCGCAAGGACAACTTCAACGCGGCGATGAAGGGGGCCCGCGCCCCGGGGTCGACGATGAAGATCGTGACGGGGGCCATGCTCATCGAGAAGGGCCTGGTGGCGGCGGACAAGCCGGCGTCCTGCCCGCCGACCGCCACGTGGGAGGGGAAGTCCTTCCACAACCTGAACAACTTCAAGTCGGAGGGCGAGCCCTTCGCTTCGAGCTTCGCCAAGTCCTGCAACACCGCCTTCATCAGCCTGATCGACGACGTGAAGGACAACAGCGCGCTGCCCCGGGAGGCCAAGGAGGTCTTCGGGATCGGGCTCGACTGGAAGACCGGCGTCGTCTCGGTGGACGGGTCGGTTCCGGAGGTCTCGGGGGCGGGCGCGGCCGCCGCGTACATCGGCCAGGGCACGATCACGATGAACCCGCTGAACGTGGCCTCGATCACGGCGACCGCACGGACCGGGGTGTTCCGCCAGCCGGTGATCGTGAAGGCCTCGTTGGACGGGCGCACCCTCGCCGACGCCCCGCGCTCCTTGAAGCCGGGGGTGTCGGCGCAGCTGGTCAAGATGATGAAGCTGACGGCGACCAGCGGCACCGGCAGCGAGGCGATGGCCTCGGTCCGCGGCTCGGACAAGGGCGCGAAGACCGGCTCCGCGGAGGTCGACGGCGCGGGCAGCCCGGACAGCTGGTTCACCGGCTTCAGCGGCGACGTGGCCGCGGCGGCCATGGTCGAGGGCGGCGGCCACGGCGGCGAAGCCGCGGGGCCGGTGGTGGCGGAGGTCCTCAACGCCGGCTGACCCGGCGCCGTTGCCGGGGCTCCGCCCCGGACCCCGCGCCTCAATCGCCGGCGGGGCTGTCTCTGCCCGGCTACAACGCGGAGCGCAACGCCCTGACCAGCGCCTGCGCCCGCGGGTCGGCCGTCACCGACTTGGCCAGCGCGTTGGTCACGTACCCGAAGCCGATCCCCGCCTCCGGGTCCGCGAAGGCGAGCGAGCCTCCGCGGCCCGGGTGCCCGAAGGAGGCCGGCGAGAGCAGCGGGGAGGCCGGGCCGTGCAGCATGTAGCCGGGGCCGAAGCGGGTGTTCACGACCAGCACCCGGTCGGGGCCCGCGGACAGCTCACGGCCGGCGAGGGCCGTGGTCTCCGGGGTGAAGATCCGGGCGCCGTCCTCCACCACGCCGATGGTGGCCCCGTAGAAGCGGGCCAGGGCGCGGGCCGTGCCGATGCCCGCCGAGGCCGGGAGCTCCGCGGCCCGGTAGGCGGGGGCGTTCTCGTCGGGCACCGGGTCGATGGCCGCGAAGGCGCGGCGGGTGAGGGACTCCGGGTCGGCGTAGGCCTCGGAAACGTTTCGCCGCGGCCGGGTCCTCAGCAGGCCCGCGCTCGTGGGAGGGTCGACCGGGGCCACCCGGCCCACCCGGTGGGCCTCGGCCTCCGGCAGGCCGATCCAGAAGTCCACGCCCAGCGGCTCCGCCATCTCCTCCGCCAGGATCGAGCCCAGGGTGCGGCCGGTCGCCCGCAGCACCAGCTCGGACAGCAGCCAGCTGTAGGTCTGCGCGTGGTAGCCGTGCTCGGTGCCCGGCTCCCAGAAGGGCGTCTGCGCGGCGACCGCGCGCGCCCCGGACACCCCGTCCGCGGCCTCGGCGGCGGTCAGCCCCCGGTCCAGCGCCGGGACGCCCGCCCGGTGCGCGAGCAGGTCCCGGACCAGGACCTTGTCCTTGCCGCCCGTCTTGAACTCCGGCCAGTACGAGCCCACCGGCGCGGCCAGGTCGAGCAGCCCGCGCTGGTGCAGCAGCAGGGGTACGGCGGCGGCCACGCCCTTGGTAGCGGAGCGGACGACCTGCGCGGTGTCCTCGGTCCAGGGCTCCGTACCGTCGGCGTCCTTGGTGCCGCCCCACAGGTCGACGACCTTGCGCCCGTCGCGGTACACGGCGACCGCCGCGCCCCGGTCCCCGAGCACCTCGAAGTTGCGTACGAACGCGTCCCTGACGGACTCGAAGCCCTCCGCCACCACACCCTGGATGTTCACGAGCAATCCAACAATCGACGACCGGTGCTTATGCCACGGGTGCTCGTGCCACGGGTGCTCAGGCCACCCGCGCTCAGGCCACCGCCACCGAACGGGGGTCGAAGCCGAAGGGGAGCTCCAGCCGGTGCGCCCGCATCAGCTTCTCGTCGCACAGGAGCTCCTGCGTGCGGCCGTCCGCCGCGATGACCCCCTCGCTGAGGATCACCGAGCGCGGGCACAGCTCCAGCGCGTACGGCAGGTCGTGCGTCACCATCAGCACCGTCACGTCGAGCGAGCGCAGGATGTCCGCGAGCTCGCGGCGCGAGGCCGGGTCCAGATTGGACGAGGGCTCGTCCAGCACCAGGATCTCGGGCCGCATGGCCAGTACGGTCGCCACCGCGACCCGGCGGCGCTGCCCGAAGGACAGGTGGTGGGGCGGGCGGTCGGCGAACTCCGCCATCCCGACCTGCTCCAGGGCGCCGTGGACCCGCTCCGCCAGCTCCGCGCCCCGCAGGCCGGCCGCCGCCGGTCCGAAGGCCACGTCCTCGCGCACGGTCGGCATGAACAGCTGGTCGTCGGGGTCCTGGAAGACGATCCCGACCCGGCGCCGGATCTCGGCGAAGTTCCGCTTCTCCACCGGCAGCCCCGCCACGGTCACCGAGCCGACCCCGCCGCCCAGGATCCCGTTGAGGTGCAGCACGAGGGTGGTCTTGCCGGCGCCGTTGGGGCCGAGCAGGGCGACCCGCTCGCCGCGCCCGACGGTCAGGTCCACCCCGAAGAGGGCCTGGTGGCCGTCGGGGTAGGCGTAGGCGAGACCGGAGACTTCCAGCGAAGGGGTGAGGTTCACAGCGTCCATCCCATCAGACAGACGGCGAGGGCCGTCAGCGGGAGTACGGCCGCGTACGCCCACTGGGCGCGCGTGGCCGCGACTTCGTCGATCACCGGCATCGAGCCGGCGTAGCCGCGGCTGACCATCGCGAGGTAGACCCGCTCGCCGCGCTCGTAGGAGCGGATGAACAGCGCGCCGGCCGTCTTGGCCAGCACCCCCCAGTGCCGGATTCCGCTTGCCTCGAATCCGCGCGAGCGGCGGGCGATGGACATGCGGCGCAGCTCGTCGCTGATCACGTCGCCGTAGCGGATCATGAAGGTCGCGATCTGCACGAGCAACGGCGGCAGCTTGAGCCGTTGCAGGCCGAGCAGCAGGGCCCGCAGTTCGGTCGTCGAGGCGAGCAGGACGGAGGCGGCCACGCCGAGCGTTCCCTTGGCGAGGACGTTCCAGGCGCCCCACAGGCCGGAGACGCTGAGCGACATGCCGAGCACCTCCACCCGCTCACCCTCCGCCACGAAGGGCATGAGCACGGCGAAGGCGACGAAGGGGACCTCGATCAGCAGCCGACGCAGCAGGAAGCCGGCCGGGATCCGGGCCGCGGCCGCGGTCCCCGCGAGGAGGACGGCGTACAGGCCGAAGGCCCACACCGCTTCGCGCGGTGTGGACACGACGACCACGACGAAGGCGAAGGTCGCGGCGAGCTTGCAGTGCGGGGGCAGCTCGTGGACCGGCGAGTGGCCGTGCCTGTAGAGCTTGTGGGCGTGCCCGGCTCCCATCTCAGACGGCCGACGGCTCGGTCGCGCGGCGCCGGCGCACGACCCGGAAGACCCCGGTGCCGACGGCCACGGTCGCCCCGACGCCCAGGGCGCCCGCGAGGCCGCCGGAGAGGCGGGCGTCGGCGACGTCCTTGACGGCGTAGTCGGCGAGCGGGGAGTCCTTCGCCGCGTGCTCCTCGACCTTCTGGTCGATGCCCTGGTCGGCGGCGACCTTCTCCAGGCCGTCGGGGCTGGCGGAGGCGTAGAAGGAGACGAATCCGGCGAGGACGAGTGCGGTGACCAGGCCGGTGGCCCACACGGTGGTGGTGGAGCGGGCGGCCACCGGGGAGGGGGCGGCCGCGGGGGCGTCGACGAGCTCGCCGCCGACGCGCAGCTTCAGCGGCGTGCTCAGCCCGCGGGCCCCGTGGACGAGGTCGGGCCGTACGGCGATCACGGCGCCCACGGTCGCCGCGGTGATGGCGGCTTCGCCGATGCCGATGAGCACGTGCACGCCGACCATGGCGGTGAGCACCTTGCCGAGGGACACGTCGGTGGTGCCGCCGACGGCGTAGACGGCGGTGAAGGCGGCGGCCGCGCCCGGTACCGAGAGCAGGGCTCCGGTGAAGGCGGCGGCGGTCACGGAGCGGCGGCCGGGCGGCAGCACCTTGAGCAGCCCGCGGAAGACGAGGTGGGCGATGACGACGGTGACGACGCCCATGACGGTGATGTTCACGCCGAGGGCGGTCAGCCCGCCGTCGGCGAAGAGGATGCCCTGCATCAGCAGCACGACGGACACGCACAGCACACCCGTGTAGGGGCCTACGAGTATCGCGGCGAGCGCCCCGCCCAGCAGGTGCCCGCTGGTGCCGGCGGCGACCGGGAAGTTCAGCATCTGGACGGCGAAGATGAAGGCGGCGACGAGGCCGGCGAGCGGCGCGGTCCGCTCGTCGAGCTCGCGTCGGGCGCCCCGGAGGCTGACGGCCACCGCGGCGGCGGCGACCACTCCGGCGGCCACCGAGACGGGTGTGTTGATGAATCCGTCGGGCACATGCATGGAGTGGCTCCGCTTCTCACAGTCTTGAACCGTTCAAGAGTAGTGCCCAGTTGCAAACCGTTGGCAAGAGCGTCTACGTCACAAATAGTTCCGTGCGGTTTCGTCGGAATGTGCGAGGCTGGAGGACAAGCGGACGTGAATGTTCCGAATAGAGGAGTCTTGTCGTGTCAGCCACCGCCGAGAATCCCCCCGCGACCGCCGTCGAGGAGCGCGTGACCGCGCGCGTGATCAGCGACGACCCCCTCTACCGGAAGGTTCCGGTGGCCCTGCGCTTCACCGGGTCCGAGCCGCTGGCCGTACGGATCGTCTTCCCCGCGGACCTGTCCCCCGAGGGCACCGACAACGAGTGGGTCTTCCCCCGCGCCCTGCTGGAGGCGGGCCTCCAGGCCCCGACCGGAACCGGGGACGTGCGCGTCTGGCCCTGCGGCCGCGTCCAGGCCGTCGTGGAGTTCCACTCCCCCGAGGGCGTCGCCGTGGTCCAGTTCGACATCGCGGCCCTGCGCCGCTTCCTGCGCCGCACGTACGCCCCCGCGCCCGCCCCCGCCTCTGCCTCCGCCTCCGCCACTCGTTAGGCGCAACGCGCCCCGGCCCCGTACCGCCTGGTGATCAGGCGGTACGGGGCCGGGGTGTCAGCCGTACGGAACGGGGTCAGGCGTTGACCAGCTCGCGGTCCTTGCCCGGGCCCTCCGGGGACTTCGGGGAGTCCCCCGCGTCCCCGAGGTGCTTGCGCAGGCTCTCGCCCTCGACGTCCACGTTCGGCAGCAGCCGGTCCAGCCACTTCGGCAGCCACCAGGCCTTGTGCCCGAGCAGCGCCAGTACCGCCGGGACGATGGCCATGCGGACCACGAAGGCGTCGAAGAACACGGCGACGGCCAGACCGAAGCCGATCATCTTGACCATCTGGTCGCTGGCTCCGAGGAAGCCCGCGAACACCGCGATCATGATGACCGCGGCGGCCACGACGACCCGCGCGCTGTACTGGAAGCCGGTCACCACGGCCTGGCCCGGGCGCTCGCCGTGGACGTACGCCTCACGCATGCGGGTGACGAGGAAGACCTCGTAGTCCATGGCCAGACCGAAGACGACGCCCACCATGAAGATCGGCATCATCGACATGATCGGACCGGTCTGCTCCACCCCGAAGACCGAGCTGAGCCAGCCCCACTGGAAGACCGCGACGACGGCGCCGAGGGCGGCGACGACCGAGAGCAGGAAGCCGAGGGCCGCCTTGAGCGGGACCAGGATCGAGCGGAAGACCAGCATCAGCAGCAGGAAGGCCAGGCCGACCACGAGCGCCAGGTAGGGCAGCAGCGCGTCGTTCATCTTCTGCGTGAAGTCGATCTCCATCGCGGTGGATCCGGTGACGAGGACGTCGTCCCCGCTGCCGTCGCGGATCTCGTGGACCAGGTCCTTGGTCAGGCCGGAGGACGGGCGGTCCTTCGGGATGACGGTGATCACCGAGGTGTCGCCGGCCTCGTTGGGGCTCGGCGGGGTGACCGCGGCCACGCCGTCCAGACCCTTGATGCGGTCGACGGTCTTGTCGGCCAGCGACTTGTCCCCGTCCACGACCACCATCAGCGGGCCGTTGAAGCCGGGACCGAAGCCCTCGGACAGCAGTTCGTACGCCTGGCGCTGGGTGGTGGAGACCGGCTGGGAGCCGTCGTCCGGCAGGGCCATCTCCAGCTTGCTCGCCGGTACGGCGATGATCCCGAGGCCGATCACACCGGCGAGGAGCACCATGACCGGGCGGCGCAGGACGAAGCGGGCCCAGCGGGTGCCGCCGTTGGCCTTCTTCTCGGCAGCAGGCTTGCCCTTGCCGAACAGCTTGCTCTTCTGGCCGGCGGGCAGGACCTTCTTGCCGGCGAAACCGAGGATGGCCGGTACGAGGGTCAGGGCGACGAGCACGGCGATGACCACCGTGCCCGCGGCCGCGAAGCCCATCTTGGTCAGCATCGGGATGTTGACGACGGCCAGGCCCACGAGGGCGATGACCACGGTCAGACCGGCGAAGACGACGGCGGAACCAGCGGTTCCGGCGGCCCGGCCGGCGGCCTCGTCCCGCTCACGGCCCTCGGCGAGCTCCGCGCGGTAGCGGGAGACGATGAAGAGGGCGTAGTCGATGCCGACCGCGAGGCCGATCATCATCGCGAGGGTGGAGGTGGTGGTGCCGAGGTCCAGCACGTTGGCGAGCGCGGTGATGGAGGAGACGCCGATGCCGACGCCGATCAGCGCGGTCAGCAGCGGCAGCCCGGCCGCGATCAGCGAGCCGAAAGTGATCACCAGGACGACCGCGGCGACCGCGATGCCGATGATCTCGCCGGAGCCGGTCTCGGGGGCCGCCATCAGCGCGTCGCCGCCGATCTGGACGTTCAGGCCCGCGGCCTTGGCCTGCGTGCCGGAGTCCTTGAGCGCGTCGCGGGTGGCGTCCTTCAGCTCCATGCCGCTGACGTCGTACTTGGCGCTGATGTAGGCGGTGGAGCCGTCCTGGCTCACGGCCTGCGTCTCGTACGGGTCGGCGACGGAGGAGATCTGCTCCGCGCCCGGTCCGGACTTCAGTCCGGTGACGATCTTCTGGACCTCGGCCTTGGGGCCGGGGTCGGTGACCTTGGCGCCCTCGGGGGCCTTGATGACGATGCGGGCGGTGGCGCCGCGCGCGTCCATGCCCGGGAAGCGCTGGTCCAGCAGGTCGAAGGCCTTCTGGGCCTCCGTGCCGGGTATCGAGAACGAGCCGGAGGTGGGTGCGGACGCGGTGGCCGCGCCGAAGCCGGCGGCGAACAGCAGTGCCACCCATGCGAGGGCGACGAGCCAGCGGCGCCGGAAGGCGCCCTTGCCGATTCGATAGAGGAAGGTAGCCACGTCGGTGGTTCTCCCGTTCAGGTCGTGGGATGGATCCGGATGGATCAGGGCGTGGAAAGCCGGCCCGACGACGAGAGCGGCGTGTCAGAGCAGCAGGAGCAGTGCGGGGGACGGGGAGGATCAGACGCCGAGGGCGGGGAAGACCACGGCGTCGATGAAGTCACCGAGGAACGTCCGGTCCACCGAACGGTCCTCGATCAGCGGGAGCGCGATGAACGCCCCGATGAGCATGTGCGGTACGAAGTCCAGGGCCGGGCACCCCGGGACGATCTCGCCCCGGTCCACCGCGCGCTGCAGCATCACCTGCAGCCCGGTGATCTCCGGGTCGACCAGTAGGTCCCGCAACGCCTTGTGGAGTTCCGGGCTCTCGTGGACGGCATGGCACAGACCCCGCATCAGCGCGGTGTCCTTGGCCATCTGCGCGTCGTCGGAGTGCTCCACCATGAGCGCGAAGTCCCCGCGCAGGCTGCCCGTGTCGATTTCCCGCAGCGAGACGGGCTGCGTACATCGAAGGGCCTTGGCGACCAGCTCCGGCTTGCTCCCCCACTGGCGGTAGAGGGTGGCCTTGCTGGATTTCGTACGGGCGGCGACCGCGTCCATGGTCAGCGCCTCGTAGCCGACGTCACGCAGGAGGTCGAGGACCGCCTCGTGCAGTTCGGCCTGCCGTTCGGGGGTGATCCGGCTGCGCCGGGCCGTCATCGCCTCGGTCATCTCCGTCTCTCCCGTCCGAACGTCCCACTCGTGGGAACGAAACTACTTCGTACGCTTAAGACGATACCCCCGACCCCCAGCGAAACGAAACCGTTCCGTTTCGCTTGTGGCGGTGACCTGGATCACCTGTACGAGTTGCCAGGGCTCCCCGGCGCGGAAAGCATTGGGGGGTGAGTCACGACGTCGCGTACCTCCGGTTCCCGCACCTGCACGACGACCTCCTCTGTTTCGCCGCCGAGGACGACCTCTGGGTCGCCCCGCTGGTCCCCGACGGCCAGACCCCCGGCCGGGCCTGGCGGATCACCGTCGACCGGACCCGGGTCAGCCACCCCCGCTTCTCCCCCGACGGCCGGCACATCGCCTTCACCACCTGGCGCAGCCTCGACCCCGAGATCCACCTCGCCCCCGTCGACGGCGGCCCCGCCCGCCAGCTCAGCTACTGGGGCGCCACCGACACCCGCGTCTGCGGCTGGGACCCGGACGGCAACGTCCTCGCGGTCTCCTCGCACGGCCAGCCCTTCTCGTACTTCGCCTGGGCCTACAAGCTGCCCACCGACGGCAGCCCCGGCGGCCGCCTCCCCTGGGGGCCCTGCTCCGACATCCAGGTCGCCGACATCGACGGGGAGCACCGCAGCCTCCTGCTCACCGGCAAGCCCCCGCACGAGCCCGCCGCCTGGAAGCGCTACCGCGGCGGCGCCACCGGCCGCCTGTGGCTGCACGGCAAACGGCTCCTGGAGGACATCGACGGCCACCTCGACGCCCCGATGTTCGTGGACGGCCGCATCGCCTTCCTCTCCGACCACGAGGGCGTCGGCAATCTGTACTCCTGCCTGCCCGACGGCACCGACCTGCGCCGCCACACCGACCACGAGGAGTTCTACGCCCGGCACGCCTCCAGCGACGGCCGCCGCGTCGTCTACCAGTGCGCCGGGGACATCTGGCTCGTCGACTCCCTGGCCCCCGACGCCGTCCCGCGCAAGCTCCAGGTCCGGCTGGGGGGCTCGCGCGCGGGCCGGCGCACCTACCAGGTGCCGGCCGCCAACCACGTCGACTCGCTCTCCGTGGACGCCACCGGCCGGGCCAGCGCGGTCGTGGTGCGCGGCAGCCTGTACTGGCTGACCCACCGCGACGGCCCCGCCCGCACCATCGCCGACACCCCCGGCGTGCGGGTGCGGCTGCCGGAGATGCTCGGGAGCGGCGGTCAGGTCGCCTACGTGACCGACGCCGAGGGCGAGGACGCGATCGAGATCGCCTACCTGCCGCGGGCCTCCGGGGAGCGGGAGCCGCGCCGGCTGGCCTCGGGCGAGCTGGGGCGCGTAACGGAGCTGCTCTCCGATCCGGAGGGGGAGCGGCTCGCCATCGCCTCCAACGACGGGCGGCTGCTGCTCATCGACGCGACGGAGGAGTCCAACGGCGAAGTCACCGAGCTGATCCGGTCCATCAACGGACCCGTCACCGACCTGGCCTTCTCCCCCGACGGCGTGTGGCTGACCTGGTCGCATCCGGGCATCGGGCGGTCGCTGCGGCAGATCAAGATGGCCCGCATCTCCGGACCCGGGGCGCGCGTCATCGTCGACGTCACCAACGGCCGCTTCGAGGACGAGAGTCCGGTCTTCACCCGGGACGGCCGCTATCTGGCCTTCCTGTCGTGGCGCGGTTTCGACCCGGTCTACGACGTGCACACCGGCGACCTGTCCTTCCCGCTGGGCTGCCGCCCGTACCTGGTGCCGCTGTCCTCCGCGACGCCCTCCCCCTTCGCGCACTCCGCCGAGGGACGGCCCGCGGCGGGCGGACTCGACCCGGTGGAAGGGGACTCGGGCGAGGGCGACGGCGCGGTGATCGTGGAGGTGGAGGGGCTGGAGAGCCGGGTCACCCCCTTCCCGGTGACCGCGTCCAAGTATTCGGCCCTGTACCCGGTGAGCGGCGGCGGGCTGGTGTGGCTGCGCTGGCCGATCTCGGGCGCGCTCGGCGAGACCTTCGCCAACCCGGCCGACATCAGCGGCAAGCCGACGCTGGAGCACTTCGACCTCACCAAGGCCCGCAAGACGGAACTGGCCTCGGGGCTGGACTGGTTCGCGGTCAGCGGCGACGGCACCCGGCTCGTGATCAACGACGACGGCGACCTGCGCGCGGTCCCGGCGACCGAGTCCGGCGACAGCGACTCGACCGTCTACCTGGACCTGCGGCGCATCCTGCACGAGGTGGACCCGGCGGCCGAGTGGCGCCAGGCCTTCGAGGAGGCCGGGCGGATCATCCGCGCGTACTTCTGGGAGCCCAAGATGTGCGGCATCGACTGGGACGGGGTGCTGCGCCAGTACCGCCCCCTGGTCGAACGGGTCGCCTCCCCGGACGAGTTCGCCGACCTGCTGCGGGAGGTCCTCGGCGAGCTCGGCACCTCGCACGCCTACGTCTCCCCCGCGCGCCGCAACGAGGGCCCCCCGCACTACCAGCGGGCGATCGGCCTGCTCGGCGCCAACCTGGTCCCCCGGGACGGGACATGGGTGGTCAGCCGGATCCTGCCCGGCGAGTCCTCGGACTCCAAGGCCCGCTCCCCGCTGGCCGGCACCGGCATCCGGGAGGGCGCGGTGCTCACCCACGTGGACGGGCGGCCCGTGGACCCGGTGACCGGGCCCTATCCGCTGCTCTCGGCGGCGGGCGGCACCACGGTGGAGCTGACCTTCGAGCCCGCGGAGGGCGAGGGCCGGGCCCGCCGGGTCGCCATCGTGCCGCTGATCGACGAGCGGCCGCTGCGCTACCAGGACTGGGTGTCCAAGCGGCGCGAGGTGGTCCGGGAGATCAGCGGCGGCCGGTGCGGCTACCTCCACATCCCCGACATGGGCGGCTCGGGCTGGGCGCAGTTCAACCGCGACCTGCGGATGGAGATGTCCCGGCCCGCACTGATCGTGGACGTACGCGGCAACGCGGGCGGGCACATCAGCGAGCTGGTGGTGGAGAAGCTGACCCGCTCCATCCTCGGCTGGGACCTGACCCGCAACGCCCAGCCGGTCTCGTACGCCTCCAACGCGCCCCGCGGTCCCATCGTGGCGCTGGCCGACGAGGCGACCTCCTCGGACGGGGACATGATCACCGCGGCCTTCAAGCTGCTGGGGCTGGGTCCGGTGGTGGGCCAGCGCACCTGGGGCGGGGTGGTCGGCATGACCGGCCGGCACACCCTCGGCGACGGCACGGTGATCACGGTGCCGATGAATGCCGCCTGGTTCCCCGAGTACGGGTGGTCGGTGGAGAACCACGGCGTGGAGCCGGACCTGGCGATCCTGCGCACCCCGCTCGACTGGGCGGAGGGGCGCCACGCACAGCTGGACGATGCCGTGCACCTGGCGCTGGAGCTGCTGGAACAGGACCCGGCCGCGGTGCCGCCCGGCTACACGGACGTACCGGACCGGCGCCGTCCGAAGCTGCCGCCCAGGCAGTGATGCGGTGCAGTGAGCGGTGAGCATGCGGGAGGGGCGCGACCCACGACTCCGTGGATCGCGCCCCTCGGCGCTGTCGGCGCTGCGTCTGCGTGGCCTAGGTCCGGTCGTCGAGCTCGTCGCGGATGTCGTCGAAGGTCTGCCTCGGCGAGTCC
Source organism: Streptomyces sp. NPDC030995 (assembly GCF_055571215.1). NCBI lineage: Bacteria > Bacillati > Actinomycetota > Actinomycetes > Kitasatosporales > Streptomycetaceae > Streptomyces > Streptomyces sp. NPDC030995. The sequence continues at coordinate 132,152 of NZ_JBVIFS010000007.1, read as the reverse complement.
TTGACCGGGGCGACGCGCTCGGACGCCTCGTCACGGGTGCTTTCGGCAGCCCGCTGGGCCCGCTCCCTGAGCTCCTGCGCCTTCTCCTGGAACTGGTCCTTGATACCCATGCTTTTCACTCCATGAGGGGTGTTGGTGGTTGGGCCTCGACCAGAATTTCACGGGTGGACAAAGCGCGCATTTCGATCAGCGGTTCTGTGCGCGCTCCTGCTCGTCGGCGGCCCCGCCGGCCCCCACAAGTCCCTTGGAGACGCTGCCCAGTCGCGGCTCGAACCGCTTCATCTCCCGCTGCCCGGCAGCCGCGATCATCCCGGGCAGGTAGCCGCGCATCCCCTGCATCCCGCGCAGCCACCACTGCGCGTACACGTGCGGCGAGCGCCGCTCGATGCCCGCGACGATGCGGTCGACGGCGGGCCCGAGCGGGTAGGTGCGGTTCGACGGCCACGGCAGTCGCTGGCGCAGCTCCCGCATGACGTCGTTCTCGTCGGCACCGCGCACCATGTCGGTGTCGGTCCAGGAGAGGTAGCCGACGCCGACCTTGACGCCCTTGTAGCCGACCTCGGCGCGCAGGCAGTGGGCGAAGGCCTCGACGCCGGACTTGGAGGCGCAGTAGGCGGTCATCATCGGCGCCGGGGTGATCGCGGCGAGCGAGGCGATCTGCAGGAAGTAGCCGCGGCTCTCCATGAGTACGGGCAGGAACGCCCGGGCCGTGACGGCCCCGCCGATGAGGTTGACCTCGATCACCCGGCGCCAGGCGTCGGGGTCAGACTCGACGAAGGGCCCGCCGGCGGCCACGCCCGCGTTGGCGACGACGATGTCGACCTTGCCGAAGCGCTGTTTGACCTCCTGCGCGACGCGGGCCATGGCCTCGTGGTCGGTGACGTCGGCGTACCAGTGGTCGCTGTCGGCGTGCAGCCGCTCGGAGACCTCTTTGAGCGCCTCCGGCTCCAGACCGACGAGGGCGATCTTCGCGCCGCGGGCGGAGAGCTTGCGGGCGAGCAGCTCGCCGACCCCGCGGGCGGCGCCCGTGACGACGGCGACCTGGCCTTCCAGACTCCTGCGAGGACTCATGCCGTCGTCTCCTTCGTGCCGTTGGTGCCGCTCGTGTCCTTCGTGGACTCGACGAGGTCTCGTATGACGGTGCTGACGGCCTCGGGGGCCTCGATCGGGGTCATGTGACCCATGCCGGTGAGCTCGGTGAGGCCGGCACAGTTCGGCAGCGCGGCGGCCAGGCGCCGTGCGTGCACGATCGGGGTGAGCCGGTCGACGGTGCCCCCGACGACGGCGGTCGGAACGGCGAGCCGGGCCACGCCGGCGTCGAGGTCCAGCCCGGCCAGGACCTGGGACCACGCGTGGCGCACCGTGGTGGGGCACGCGTGGACGATACGGGCGCACGCCTCGACCTTGTCGGGCGCGGAGCCGGGGCCCATGGTGGCGTACTTGAGGACCTTCCGGGCGACGGGCGTGACCGGCCCGAGGGGGGCGCGGGATCCGAGGACCGCGCTGGTGATACGGGTCCGTACGCGCCCGGCGGCCAGCGGCACCACCCGCGCCTCCGCGATCAGCCGGGAGCTGCCGGTGCTGCACAGCAGCGCGGCCGCGGCGTGCTCGGCGAACTCCGGCCGGCCCGCGGCCGCCATGATCGTCATGCCGCCCATGGAGTGCCCGGCGACGACCGCGCGCTCCCCGGGGTCGAGCGCGGCCCCGAGTACCGCCACGAGGTCGTCCGCGAGGGCGGTGGTGCTGTGCGCCCGGGCGGCGGGGCTGCGGCCGTGCCCGCGCTGGTCGTAGGCGATGACCCGGTGGTCCGTGGCCAGTTCCCGTATCTGCGCGGCCCAGAAGGCGGTGGAGCAGGTCCAGCCGTGCGCGAGCACCACGGCCGGCGCCCCTTCCTCCCCGTGCACCTCCACGTGCAGCCGGGCCCCGTCGGCCGAGACGGCGACGAGCTCCCGCCGCGCGACGGGCGGTGCGTAGCGCCCGGAGGTGACGTGCGTCAGCCGGCTCACGCGGCGCCCTCCGCGGCCCGCTCGCGCTCCCGTACCCGTACGACCTCGTACTCGGCGAGGTCCACGGTCCGGGTCTCACGCCGGAACTCGCCCGTCGTGCCCGGCCAGACCGTCGTGTTGCGGCCCTGCGCGTCCAGGTACCAGCTGGTGCAGCCGCCGGTGCTCCACACCGTCCGCTTCATCCGGTCCTGCACGTGCCGGTTCCACTTGTTCACGGCGGAGGGCCGCGCGGCCAGCGCGACCTTCCCGCCCAGGCTGCTTCCACCGAGGAGGGTGAGCTGCCGCAGGTAATCGACCATGTAGTTGAGCTGCGACTCGATCATCAGGATCATCGAGCTGTTCCCGAGCCCGGTGTTCGGACCGATGATCGTCATCCAGTTGGGGAAGCCGGCCGCGCTCGCTCCGCGCAGCGAGGCCATCCCGTCCTTCCACTCGGCCGCGAGGGTCTTCCCCTCCACGCCCACCACCCGCTCGGCGATCGGCAGCTCCGTGACGTGGAAGCCGGTGCCGAAGATGATCGCGTCGACCTCGGTCTCCGTCCCGTCGGCGGCGACGAGGACCGAGCCCCGGATCTCCTTCAGCCCGGAGGCGACCAGGTCCACATTGGGCCGGGCCAGGGCCGGGTAGTAGGTGCTGGAGAGCAGGATCCGCTTGCAGCCGATCCGGTAGGAGGGCGTCAGCTTGGCGCGCAGCGCCGGGTCCTTGATCGAACGGGCCATGTTGGCCTTGGCGAGCGTTTCGATGAGCCCGAGCTGGCCAGGCCGCTTGGTGAAGGCGCTGACCTGGAGGTCCCGGATCCCCCACTGCAGGCCGCGGCGCGCCGCCTGGGTGAAGGGCAGCTGGCGGTGCAGCCAGCGCTCCACGGCGGTGATGGCCCGGTCGGTGCGCGGCATCACCCACGGCGGGGTCCGCTGGAACAGCGTCAGGCGCTGCACGTCGGGGGCGATGACGGGCACGATCTGGATGGCGGAGGCGCCCGTACCGATGACGGCGACGCGCTTGCCCGCGAGGTCGTAGTCGTGGTCCCAGCGCGCGGTGTGGAAGACCTTGCCGGGGAACCCGGCGAGCCCCGGGATCTCCGGCATCTTCGGCTCGGACAGCGGACCGGTCGCGGAGACCACCACGTCGGCGGTCAGCTCGCCCTGCGCGGTCTCGATCTCCCAGCGCAGCTCGTCGGCGTCCCAGCGCATCATCCGGACCTCGGAGTCGAGCCGGATGTGCGGGCGCAGCCCGAAGGTGTCGGCGACGTGCTCCAGGTAGGAGCGGATGGCCGGCTGCCCGGAGAAGGTCCGGGGCCAGTCCGGATTGGGCGCGAAGGAGAAGGAGTACAGGTGCGAGGGAACGTCGCAGGCGCACCCCGGGTAGCTGTTGTCGCGCCAGGTCCCGCCGACCGAGTCACCCCGCTCCAGTACGACGAAGTCGGTGATCCCCTCGCGCCGCAGCCGCACGGCGGCGCCCAGCCCGCTGAATCCGGACCCGATCACCGCCACGCGCACATGCTCGCGTTCGCCCAAGCCGCCCGTGCCACCCATGCCCGCCGCCTTCCGCTTCATCCGCAGTCCCAGCCACGCAACGCCGCACACCATCGAAACACTGCCAGCAATCACTGGCACAATCGGGAGGGTAGAGCAGCACCGTACTCATGGGTAGGGGTCACGCCCGGAAAGTTACCGCTGGTACGCCATAAGGTGCGTCTGTGGCGAAGGAAGAGACGCAAGCGAAGAGGGCGCGCGAGTACCGCACGGAGGAACTGGCCGAGGCGGCCGGCATCCCCGTCCGCACCCTGCGCTTCTACCGCGAGCGCAAACTGCTCCCGCCACCCCGCCGCGAGGGTCGGATCGCCTGGTACGACGACCACCACCTGGCCCGGCTGCGCACCATCGCCGCCCTGCTGGAGCGCGGCCACACCCTCGGCGGCATCGCCGAGCTGACCGCCGCCTTCGAGTCCGGCCGCGACGTCGGCCAGCTCGGCGAACTGCTCGGCATGGGCGGGTCGGAGGAGACCCCGGTCCGCCTCACCCCGGAGGCACTGGCCGACTACTTCGAGGGCGAGGTCACCCCGGAGAACCTGGCGGCCTCCCTGGGCCTCGGCTACCTCGCCGTCGACGGGGACGCGATCGTGCACGTCAGCCGGCGCCTGCTGGACGCCTCCTCGGCCCTGGTCCGCGAGGGCGTCCCCCTGTCCGCGGTCCTGGAGGCGGGCCGCCGCGTCCGCGAGCACGCGGACGCGATGGCGCTCCTGTTCACCGAGCTGATCGCCACCCACCTCCCGCCCGACGCGCTCCCGCGCCTGCGCCCGCTGGCGAAGAGCGTGGTCGAGGCGGAGCTGACGATGGCGATGGACCGCCTGCTGGCTTCCGCCGCGGGTCAGGAACCCAGCTCGTAGACGACGGTCACGGGCGCGTGGTCGGACCAGCGCTCGGGGTGGGTCTCGGCCCGCTCGACGAAGGCCTTGACGGCCCTCGCGGCCAGCCCCGGGGTCGTCACCTGGAGGTCGATGCGCCAGCCGGCGTCGTTGTCGAAGGCCCGCCCCCGGTAGGACCACCAGGAGTACGGCCCCTCCGTGTCCGGGTGCAGCTCGCGCACCACGTCCACGTACCCGGCCTCGGCGTACACCTTCCCGAGCCACTCCCGCTCCTCGGGGAGGAAGCCGGCGTTCTTGCGGTTCGTCTTCCAGTTCTTGAGGTCGGCTTCCTGGTGGCAGATGTTCCAGTCACCGCACACGACGACCTCGCGCCCGCCCGCGGCAGCCCGCACCTTCAGCGCCGCCAGGTACGTCAGGAACTCCCCCATGAACCGGTACTTCTCGTCCTGCTTCTCGGTCCCGGCCTCCCCGGACGGCAGGTAGAGGCTGGCCACGGTCACGCCGGGCAGATCGATCTCCAGATACCGCCCACTCGTGTCGAACTCGTCACTCCCGAACCCGACCTGCACCCGCTCGGGCGCGCGCCGCGTGTACAGCGCGACCCCGGCCCGCCCCTTGGCGAGGGCCGGCGCGAACACGGTGTGCCACCCCTCGGGCCTGCGCACGTCCTCCGGAATCTGCCCCTCCTCGGCCCGTACCTCCTGAAGGCAGACCACATCGGCGTCGGATCCCTCGAGCCACGCCCCGAAGCCCTTCTTGGCGGCGGCGCGGATCCCATTCACATTCACGGAGGTCACGGTGAGCATCCCAGCACCATAGCGGGACGGTTCCGTACGATGTTCGGATGTCTCACCGGATACAGCTCCGCACCGTGCCGTACGACCACCCGGACGCGGTCAAGCTCAATGACCAGGTCCAGCTCGAATACCAGGAGCGGTACGAGGGCGAGGGCGATGCCACCTTCCTGGACCCGGCGATGTTCGCCCCGCCGCGGGGCCTGTACCTCCTGGCGTACGACGCGACGGACACCCCGGTCGCGAGCGGCGGCTGGCGCTGCCAGGACCAGAACGACGAGGGCTACTCGGACGGCGACGCCGAACTCAAGCGCATGTACGTCGTCCCGGAAGCCCGCGGCCTGGGCCTGGCCCGCCGGATCCTGGCAACCCTGGAAGCGGACGCCCGCGCGGCGGGCCGCCTGCGCATGGTCCTCGAAACGGGCGACCAGCAGCCGGAGGCGATAGCCCTCTACCTCTCCTCCGGCTACGCCCACTCGGCCAAGTTCGGCTACTACCGCTTCCACGACTCCAGCCGCTGCATGGCCAAGCCACTGACGTCCACCTGCCCCAGCCCCGCCTGCACATCCACCCCCGCCGGCTCTTCCAGCCCCGCCGGCGTTTGAGGCGCGGGGTCCGGGGCGGAGCCCCGGCAGCCGACCCGCGGCAGCCGGCCCGCAGCGGCCCTACCGCGGGAGCCAGACGGCACGGTCCGTGCCCCACCGCGACGGCCCCGCCGCCCACTCCCCGAAGGGACTGGCGGCGTGCCGCAACACCCCGTACCCCGACGGAGTCTCCCGCAGGAACGGCTCCGCCGTGTACCCGGGACCAACCGCCGCCCCGGCCGGGGACAGGTCCCGGACCAGCCACGACCCGGTCCCCGCGAGGGAGAACCGCAGCCCCCGCCCACCCCCCTCCGCCAGCGCCCTCAGCACACCCGCCGCCACCAGATACCCCGTCCCGTGGTCCAGCGCCTGCGCCGGCAGCACCCCGGGCACGCCCTCCGCCCCCGCACAGCGCGCGGCGATCCCGTACCCCGCCTGCACCAGCGAATCGAACCCCCGCCGCCCCGCCCACGGCCCCCGCCCGCGCCACCCCCACGCGCACAGCTCGGCCACCACCAGCCCCGGCCACCGCTCCAGCAGCTCCGGCGCCCCCAGCCCGTACCGCTCCAGCGCCCCCGGCCGGTACCCCGCCACCACCACGTCGGCCTCGGCCAGCAGCCCCTCGAAGACCGCCCGGTCCCCCGCCACCGCCAGGTCCAGCCGCGCCGACCGCTTCCCGAAGCCGGTGTCCGCGTACGCGTCGTCCGCCTCCGGCAGCCCCGGCGAGTCGATCCGCAGCACGTCCGCCCCCAGCACGCCGAGCGTCCGCGTCGCGACGGGCCCGGCGATGACCCGGGTCAGGTCCAGGACCCGCACCCCGGCCGCGGGCCGCCCGGCCGGGGCCGCCCCGAGGGCCCGCCCCCGCGCCCCGGATTCCCGTACGGCCTCCACCAGCGGCTGCGGCTCCCCGTACTCGCCCGCCACGGCGACGGCGAGCCCGCCCGCGCCGTACACGAGCTCCTGCACCTCGACGGCCGTCCGCCCCGCCACCGCGGCGCGCACCGCCTCCGGCGTCGCGGACGGCAGCTCCAGCGCCCGGACCAACGCCGCCTCGTGGTGCGGATAGTTGGCGTGGGTCCGCACCCACCCGTCGGCCGCCCGCCAGAACCCGGACAGCGGCGCGAAGGTCACCGGGGCCCGCCCCGCCACCCGCAGGTGCCGCTCGCTGACGAACGCCGTCGCGACGGCCCCCTCGTCCACCACGAGCGGAGCCACGTCGTCCACGCCGCCCCCGGCCCGTACGGCGGCCAGCTCGGCCGCGGCCAGCGCGCACGCTCCGACGGTCGCCCGCGCCAACTCCCGTACCGGCAGCGGCCCCTCGCCCAGATTCCCCGCTCCCCGGTACCGCACCCGCCCGACCGCCTCCGGCGCCCCGCCGAGCGCGGCCCAGGCCTGCCCCGTGCCGCCGTCCCACTCACCGTTGATCATCATGGACGCATCATTTCCCAAGGTCCGAACCGAAAGGCACCACCGTGAAGTACCGCGTCATCGGCACCGCCGCCGAGACCCGCCGCGAAGTGAGCGTGCTGAGCCTCGGCACGATGACCTTCGGCACCACCGTCGACGAGGCCACCTCGTACGCGATCCTCGACCGCTTCGTGGAGGCGGGTGGCACCTTCATCGACACCTCCAACAACTACGCCTTCTGGGTCAACGGCACCCAGGGCGGCGAGAGCGAGGAGCTGGTAGGGCGCTGGCTGCGCAGCCGCGGCATCGGCGACGAGATCACCGTCGCCACCAAACTCGGCGCCCGCCCCAACCAGCCCAGCAGCGGCTTCAGCCGCGACGTGGAGGGCCTGTCCGCCAAGGTCATCCGCGAGTCCGCGGAACGCAGCCGGGAGCGGCTCGGCATCGAGCGCATCCACCTGCTGTACGCGCACATCATGGACGAGAACACCCCGCTGGAGGAGACCGTCCAGGGCTTCGCCGAGGTCGTCGCGGACGGCACGGCCGGCCTGCTCGGCGCCAGCAACCACTGGGCCTGGCGCGTGGAGCGCGCCCGTACGCTCGCCGCCGCGGCCGGCGTGCCCGGGTACGAGGTGCTCCAGCACCACCACAGCTACCTGCGCCAGCGCACCGACATTCCCAGCCTCCGCTCGCCCGACGGCAACCAGGGCCTGGTCAGCGGCGACCTGCTCAGCTACCTCCGGGACAACCCGTCGCTGACGCAGGTCTCGTACTCCCCGCTGATCGCCGGCGCCTACGTCCGCGACGACAAGCCGCTGGGCCCGGGCTTCGACCACGCGGGCACCGAACCCCGCCTCCGTACGGTCCGCGAGGTGGCCGCCGAGACCGGCGCCACCGTCAACCAGGTGGTCCTGTCCTGGCTGATGGGCGGCGACATCCCGGTGCTCCCCCTGGTCGGCGCCTCCTCGGTGGCCCAACTGGAGGAGAGCCTGGGTGCGGTGGACCTCACCCTGACCCCGGAACAGCTCACGAAGCTCGACTCGGTGAACTGACGCAAAAACGCAGGGGCCCGTCCGATCCCGAGATCGGACGGGCCCTGTGGCTGAGCCCCCCGCCTCGTCCGGGTGCGTCATACGGCCAATCTCAACGAGGGCGGAACTGACGCTCCTTGGTCTCACGCCCTACCAGTACGGCGCCTTACGTTGCCAAAAGCGACAAACGGGCCCCGGAGCGGCCTTGCCGGTCATGCCACTACAAGGAGCTGATATGAGGGTCTGGTCCTGCCCGTCCGGAACATGGGAGTTCGCCTGGGCCCTGCCGCACCCGCGATTACGCCCGGGGGTCTGCGGCTACCGGGGCTTTCGCCTCGATCCGGCCGGAGTGCGCCGGCGTCTGGAGCTCCCCGACGGAATGGTGACCCTGGTCGCCGGATTCGGCGGCCCGGCCAGCGTCACGGACCTGCGCGGCGACCGGCCTCGTCCGGCCGTCTCCCTCGTCTCTCTGGTGTCCGGTCTGCACACGCACGCGGTGCTCGTCGAGCACGACGGTCCCGTCAGCGGCCTCCAGGTCATGCTCGCGCCATGGACCGCCTTCACCCTCTTCGGGACGGGCATGCACGACCTTGCCAACACCGTCGTCGCGCTGGAGGACGTACTCGGCGCCCGGGGCCGGGCCCTTCCCGCCGTGCTCGCCTCCATCCCGGGCTGGGCCGGCCGCTTCGGCCTCCTGGACTCGGTCCTGACCCGCGCCCTGGAGACAGGGCCCCCGGCCGCCCCGCGGGTGGCACGGGCCTGGCAGTTGCTGTCCGCCGGGACGCGGCCGCCGGACGTCGGCGTGCTGGCCGCGCAGGTCGGCTGGAGCGAGCGGCAGCTGAGGCGGCGTTTCGAGGAGCAGATCGGCCTCTCGCCGAAACCGGCCGCGCGGGTGGCCCGGCTGCGTTCCGCGCTGCGCATGCTCACCGGCGGCCAGTCGGCCGCCGCGACGGCGTCGGCCTGCGGATTCCACGACCAGGCCCACTTCCACCGCGAGTTCAAGGCGATGACCAGTCTGACCCCGGCCGATTTCCTGGTCCGCCGTAGATCGGGAGCCGCCGGGCCGCTGCCCGTGGACCGGATACCCGGGGAGCCCACCGGCATCGCGCTCACCGGCTGATCCGGGGCACCCGCCGGCCGCCGTGCGTCAGGGCCGGTTTCTACAAGACACCCCCACACCGCCCGTGTCAGGGTGCTGCCGCCCTGAGACCTCGCCTGACCAGAGAAAAGGTGACCAAGGTGCCGCTGGACGACGAAGTGACCGTAGTACGCACTCCCGCCGAGTTCCTCGACATGCCCGCGGAATACCAGGACATGGCGAAACGCCAGATGCTCATCCACACCGAGGGGGAGCTGTCCGGCGCCGACGACTACATCCGGGTGTTCTACCCGCTCGCGCCGAACGCGGAGGAGCGTCAGGTCTGCTGCGAACGGGCCGCCGAGGAGTTCAACCACTTCAAGGTCGCCAGCGCGGTCCTCTCCGACCTGGGGGTGGACACCACGTACATGGGGACCCAGTCGCTGGAGGAGCGGCGCAAGCTCTTCCTGTCCGCGGACTTCCACAACAGCACCACATGGGCCGAGCGCGGTGTCGTGTCCTGGCTCATCGAGGACGCCGTCATGGAGCTGCTCAAGGAGATGTCCGTCAGCAGCTACCGCCCCTGGGCGGATTCCTTCCGGACCGTGATCCAGGACGAGCGGGTCCACATCGCGCACGGCGCGCGGATCGTCCGCGGCCTGGTGAAGGACACGGACGGAAAGAAGCAGGTGCAGGCCGCTGTGGACCGGCTGTGGCCGCATTCGCTCGCAGTGTTCGGCAACCCCGAGGCCAAGAAGGCGGAGATCGCGGTCCGCTGGGGTCTGCGGACGCGCACGAACGCCGAGGCCCGGCGTGACTGGGAGATCCGCGGCGGCGCGAAGGTGCTCAAGCTCGGACTGACACTCCCGTCATGACCCGCACGGCCCGTGGAAGACCTGTTGGCAGAGGAGCCCGACCATGTCATCCGTACCGCTCAATCTCACCCGTCGGCCCCGCTCCCGGGAGGAGATCCGCGAGCGGGTCGCCGACATCGTCCGGCAGGAGCCGGAACTCGGCGTGCGGCTCGACGCGTTGCGGTCGTTCAGCCGCAAGGTGCGCAACACGGAGGTGCACCTGACCGGTGCCTGCAACATCCGGTGCGACGGGTGCTGGTTCTTCGCCCACGACTTCGACTCGGCGGTGCGCGACGAGCGCGACCTGACGAAGGTCCGGGCGTTCGTGGAGCGCATCAAGGCCGACGGGGTCACCTCGGCCCTACTGATCGGCGGGGAGCCGACGCTTGTTCCCGACCGGATCCGGCCGTTCGTCGAACTGCTGGACTTCGTCACCATCTCCACCAACGGTCTGCTCGCGCTGCCGATGGAGGGCTTCGAGGAGGTGGCGATTGCGGTGTCCGTCTTCGGCGGCGGCCCGCTGGACGACCAGTTACGCGCGATCCACCCCAACGGCCGGCGGTTCTCCGGCCTCATCGACACGGCTCTGGAGAACTACCGCGGTGACCCCCGGGCCACTTTCGTCTACGCGCTGACCGAGCAAGGCTCCGGCTACATCGAGGAGACCGTCCGCAAGATGGCGGAGAACGGGAATCTCGTCAGCTTCAACTTCTACAGCGAGTACGGCGGCAAGCATCCCCTCAAGGAGCCGGAGGGCCGCAAACTGCTCAACGAGGCCCTGCGGGTGCAACAGCTGTTCCCGGACGCGGTGGTCAACGACCCGTACTACATAGAGGCCCTGATCACGGGCCGTTCGCACGGTCAGAGCTTCGGGTACGACGTCTGCCCCAGCATCAGCGTCGACCACAAGGCGCACGAGCACCGGATCGCCAACGGCAATCCGGTGCTGCCGGGGTTCAACGCGTGGGGCGCCGACCTGGAGACGGTGCAGTTCTGCTGTACTTCCGGCCACTGCGGGGACTGTCGCGACAGCCAGGCGGTGCACAGTTGGCTGTTGATGAGCATGCACGAGTTCCTGGACGGCCCGGACGCCCTGCGCACCTGGCTCGGTGTCTCGGAGGGGTACTGGCGCCAGTGGAGCTGGTCCCCGTACAGCCCGCACCGGATGGTCTGACCGGGATTCCGGCTCCGGACGACAGCACTTCTACCAGAAAGGGATCCACCGACGTGCCCCAGCCGTTCAGCGTCCGTATCGGTGTCCGCGAGTACGAGCTCGACACCCGCGGCCACCTCAACCAGGCCGTTTACCTGCAGTACTGCGAGCACGCCCTGTGGGAGGTTCTCCGGGCCGCGGGGGTGCCCGGGGACAAGCTCCTGGCGAGCGGGGTCGGGCCGGCTCAGCTCGAATGCACGCTGAGGTTCAAGCGGGAGCTCCAGGGCGGGGAGGAGGTCGACGTCTTCTGTCTCTTCACCTGGGGAGAGGGCAAGACCTTCCGGCTCCGCCAGGACATCCGCAAGGCCGACGGGACCCTCGCGGCGGAAGTGACGGGCACGCTGGGGCTCCTGGACCTGTCCGGCCGCTCCCTGATCCCCGACCCCGGCGGCCACCTCCGCACTCTGGCGGAACACCCCGGCGTCCTCGGCCTCTGAGCCAAAACAAAGATCCCGTCCGGTCTGACGACCGGACGGGATCTTTTGACGTTCTCGGGAGCAACCCGTGAACTGTCGTCTGTGGACCTGTGGGGATTTGAACCCCAGACCCCCTCGATGCGAACGAGGTGCGCTACCAGACTGCGCCACAGGCCCTTGCGACGTGTGAAACATTAGCATCCCCGCGCGGGTGCTCCAAAACCGGTATCCGGGAGCGTCCGCGCAGGTCACCGATCACTCGTTCGCGGCGCGGGGCCGGTCGTCGCTCTCGTACTGGTCGAACAGCGGGGTGCGGCCGCGGCCCTGGCCGCGGGGGCGCGGGGTGGTCTGCTGCTTCGGGTCCGGCTTGGCGGGCTCGGGCTGGGCGCGCAGGCGGGGCTCCGTCGGCTCGGCGGTGCTGGAGCGGGTCGCGCTCCAGGCGTCCGGGGTCGCGGGGCCGGTGGCGCGCGGGGCTACCGGGGCCGTCACGTACGTCGGCAGCGGGACCGGCACCGGCTCCCAGCTGTCACCGCGGGCGGGGCCGCGTTCGCGCTCGCGCTGCTGGTCCACCCATTCGGCGTGGTCGGTCTGCTCGACCAGCGCCCGCCGCCCGGCCTCCTGCGGGGAGACCGGTGGCGCGGGGTCCGGTTCGGCGCCGGCCTCGGCCGCTCCTTCGGCCTGGCGGCGGCGCGGGCGGTTCTCCCGCAGCTGCCGCGCGGCCGCCTCGGCGCGCCGCCGGTCCATCGTGAACTCGTAGCGCCGTCGCTCCTGGACCCGCAGGTGCACGATGTACGTGCTCAGCAGGAGGGCGGGCACGGCCGGGGCCCACAGGAAGCGCAGGCCGCCCACCGCGGCGACGACCGCGCCGAGGGTGAAGACCAGGAAGAGGAGTGCGGTGGTGCGCCGACGGCGGGCGAGGACCTGGAGGCGCTGTTCGCGCCGGGCCCGCTCCGCGCGCTGCTCCCGCTCGGCGGTGGCCGGTCTCGGCTCCGCCCTGGTCGGGGGCACGACGACGGCCCGGGCGTCGGCGTCAACGGAATTCACCGTTTCCGTCGCGGCGTCCGGGTCCGCGTGGGGCTGGGGCCCCGCCTCCTCGCCACCGCGCTCACGCAGCCCCTTGGCGTAACGGCGCTCCATTCCCGCCCGGCCGGAAAGCAGCCGAATGGCGGTGGAGAAGCGTTCCGTCGGACGGGCTTCGTTCAGCTCGTCCTGCCTCCGGAGCCACATGGGCACCAAGTAGGCGGCCCAGGCCCCGACAATGACTGCGTAGATGAGGCCGCTGCTGCTCACACCCCACACCGTAGAGGGGTGCGGGCGAGGGGATCGGCCAATTGGGCCGGTGTGTCGCGCGATCTCGCTGATATCACGGACTTTTTTTGTGATTCTTCGGATCAGGTTATGGGCGAATCGGTTCGATGACCCGCTTAATTCGAACAGATATTCGCTTAGCGGTTTCGGCGGCCGTCCACCGCCACCGCTATTTCGGCGGGGACTGCGACTGCCGCGCCCGGTGCCAGCGGCGCAGCAGCCCCTCCGGCACCTCCTCCACCGTGACCGCGTACACCAGGTGGTCGCGCCAGGCCCCGTCGATGTGCAGATAGCGGGGCCGCAGCCCCTCCTCGCGCAGGCCCAGCTTCTCCACGACGCGCCGGCTCGGCCCGTTCTCGGGGCGGATGCACACCTCGATCCGGTGCAGTCCGACCTTCTCGAAGCAGTGGTCCACGGCCAGCGCGACCGCCGTCGGCATCACGCCGCGGCCCGCGACGTCCCGGTCCACCCAGTAGCCGACGTGGGCCGCGCACATGGAGCCCCAGGTGATCCCGGCGACCGTCAGCTGGCCGACCAGCCGGCCCTGGTACTCGATGACGAAGGGCAGCATCCGGCCGGCGTTCGCCTCCGCCCGCAGATGGCGGACCATCTGGCGGTACGTGGGCCGCTGGATCACCGGCCCCCACGGCGCGGGCGGCGGAATCGTGGCCTCCCACGGCCGGAGCCAGTCGCGGTTGCGCCGGTTGACCTCGCGCCAGGCCTTCTGGTCCCGCAGCTTTATCGGCCGGAGCGTGACATCGCCGTCCTTCAGGACCACCGGCCAGGTGGGGCTGTTCAGCTCGCGCTCCCGGAGGTGTCCGCCGGTCTGGGATGGTCGCCGCCCCGGATCTGGTCCACCGCGTGCGGCAGGATCCGGGACAGGACGGCGAGGCCGTCGCGCACCCCGCCCGTGGAGCCCGGCAGGTTGACGATCAGGGTGTGCCCGGCCACGCCCGCCAGGCCCCGGGACAGGGCCGCGGTCGGCACCTTCGCCAGGCCTTCGGCGCGGATGGCCTGCGGGATGCCCGGGACCTCGTAGTCCAGCACCCGCGCGGTGGCGTCCGGGGTGCGGTCGGTCGGCGAGATGCCGGTGCCGCCGGTGGTCAGGATGACGTCGTACCCGGCGGCCACGCCCTCGCGCAGCGCCTGCTCGACGGGATCGCCGTCGGGGACCACCCGGGGGCCGTCCACCGTGAAGCCGAGCTTCTCCAGCGCCTCGGCCAGCAGCGGGCCGCCCTTGTCGGCGTACACGCCCTGCGAGGCCCGGTTCGAGGCCGTGACGACCAGGGCCCTGCCCGTGGAGGCGGGCGCCGGAGCGGACTCGGCGGCCGGATGCGTGTGGCTGTGGACCTCGCCGCCGCGCGGGGCGTTCACGAACGCGCCCAGTCGCCGGACTTGCCGCCGGTCTTCTCCTCCACCCGGACGTCCGTGATGACCGCGCCCTTGTCGACGGCCTTCACCATGTCGATCACGGTGAGTCCGGCGACCGCGACGGCGGTCAGCGCCTCCATCTCGACGCCCGTACGGTCGGTCGTCTTCACGGTGGCGAGGATCTCGACGGCGTCGTCGGCGACCTTCAGGTCGACCTTCACGCCGGAGACGGCCAGCGGGTGGCACAGCGGGATCAGGTCGGGGGTCTTCTTCGCCCCCATGATCCCGGCGATCCGCGCGGTGGCGAGGGCGTCACCCTTGGGCACGCCCTCGCCGCGCAGCAGCTCGATCACCCGGGGGGAGACGAGGACCCGTCCGCTGGCGCGGGCCGTCCGGGTGGTGACGTCCTTCGCGGAGACGTCGACCATCCGGGCCGCGCCGGCCTCGTCGATGTGGGTCAGCCTGCTCTGGGTGCTCATTGCTGTGCCGCTCCGCTCTGGGCCCCCGCAGGGCCTGTGTGGTGCGACACACGCTACCCGCACCTGCCCGACTTCAGCCGAGCAGGACCACTTCCAGCTCGGTCCCCGGCTCCACCGAGGTGACGTCTTCCGGTACGACCATCAGCGAGTCGGCGTGCGCCAGTGCGGCGATCAGGTGGGAGCCCGATCCGCCGACCGGGCTGACCGTTCCGCTTACGGCGTCGTACTTGCCGCGCAGGAACTGCCGGCGGCCGGCCGGGGAGCCGAGCGCCTTGTCGGCCGTCAGCACCGCCCGCACGCTCGGCCGCCGGACCTCCGGCTCCGGCAGCCCCATCAGGGCGCGGATCGCGGGACGCACGAACAGCTCGAAAGAGACGTACGAGGACACCGGGTTGCCGGGCAGCGCCAGCAGCGGGGTGTGGTCGGGGCCGATCATGCCGAAGCCCTGCGGCTTGCCGGGCTGCATGGCGAGCTTGCGGAAGTCGATCCCGCCGCCCGCGATCTCGCCGTCGGCGCCGTCGCCCGAGCCGACGGAGGACAGCGCCTCCTTGACCACGTCGTACGCGCCGACGCTGACCCCGCCCGTGGTGACCAGCAGGTCGGCCCGGATCAGCTGGTCCTCGATGGTGGCGCGCAGGGTGTCGGCGTCGTCCGCGACGGCGCCGACCCGGTAGGCGATGGCCCCGGCGTCCCGCGCGGCCGCGGCCAGCGCGAAGCTGTTGGAGTCGTAGATCGTCCCGGAGGTCAGCGCCTCGCCGGGCTGGACCAGCTCGCTGCCCGTGGACAGGACCACCACGCGCGGGCGCGGCCGGACCCGGACGGTGCCGCGCCCGATGGCGGCCAGCAGGGCGATCTGCGGCGGGCCCAGGACCGTACCGGCCGCCAGCGCCAGGTCACCGGCCTGTACGTCGCTGCCGCGCGCGCGAACGTGCGCCCGGGGCTCGGCGGCACGGTGCACCCGTACCTCGCCGCCCGCCTGCTCGGGGGCGGCGCTGGCCGGGGTCATCCCGGCGGCCGCGCCGCCGCCCGTGCCACCGTCGGTCCACTCCACCGGTACGACGGCTTCCGCGCCGGGCGGCAGCGGGGCGCCGGTCATGATCCGGGCGGCCTCGCCGGGGCCCACGGTGGGCAGCTCGCCGCTGCCGGCCGCGACGTCCCCGATGACCGTCAGCACCGCGGGGAACTCCTCGCTCGCACCCTGGACGTCGGCCGTGCGGACGGCGTAGCCGTCCATCGAGCTGTTGTCGAAGGGCGGGAGGGCGACGGGCACGGTGACGTCCTCGACCAGGACACAGCCCTGGGCGTCCAGCAGCTGGAGCTCGATCGGCTCCAGCGGCCGGACGGCCGCGAGGATGTCCGCGAGGTGCTCGTCCACGGACCACAGACGGTGGCCGGTGTCCTGCGGTGCGGAACTGCTCAAGGTGCTACATCTCCTCCGTGACGTAACGGTGAAGCCAGGTGCGGAACTCCGGGCCCAGGTCCTCGCGCTCGCACGCGAGGCGGACGATGGCCCGCAGGTAGTCGCCGCGGTCCCCGGTGTCGTAGCGGCGGCCCCGGAAGACCACGCCGTGCACCGGACCGCCGACGCTCTCGTCGGCGGCCAGCTTCTGCAGGGCGTCGGTGAGCTGGATCTCCCCACCGCGGCCCGGCTCGGTCTCCCGCAGTATGTCGAAGATCGCGGGGTTGAGGACGTAGCGTCCGATGACCGCGAAATTGCTGGGGGCGTCCTCGGGCTCCGGCTTCTCGACGAGTCCGGTGATGCGGACCACGTCCGCCTCGTCCGAGGCCTCGACGGCGGCGCAGCCGTAGAGGTGGACGCTGGCCGGGTCGACCTCCATGAGCGCGATGACGGTGCCGCCGGTGCGGGCGTAGATCTCGGACATCTGACGCAGCAGCGGGTCGCGCGGGTCGATGAGGTCGTCACCGAGGAGGACGGCGAAGGGCTCGCGGCCGACGTGCGGCTCGGCGCACAGCACGGCGTGGCCGAGGCCCCGCGGGTCGCCCTGGCGGACGTAGTGCATGGTGGCGAGGTCGCTGGATTCCTGGACCTTCTTCAGGCGGTCGTCGTCGCCCTTGGCGATGAGGGCCGACTCCAGCTCGTAGTTCCGGTCGAAATGGTCTTCCAGAGCACGCTTGTTACGCCCAGTGATCATGAGCACATCGTCGAGCCCGGCCGCGACGGCCTCCTCCACCACGTATTGGATGGCCGGCTTGTCCACAACCGGGAGCATTTCCTTCGGGGTCGCCTTGGTCGCCGGAAGGAACCGAGTACCGAGGCCAGCGGCCGGAATCACGGCCTTCTTGATCACGGGGTGCAACATAGTCATGCCCCGAACGATAGTGGGTCCTGCCGAACGCCAAGCTAGATCGCAGCAGGTAGATCCATGTATGCCCCGATTCGCAAGGATATTTGATCCGCCGTGGCAGAGAACCCGCCCCCCGTTTCCGCCAAGGCCGCGCTGCGCCGAGAACTCCTCGCCGCCCGCCGCGCCTTGTCCCCCGACACCTGCCGTACGGCGGCCACCGCACTCGCCGTCAGGGCTTTCGAGCTGCCCGAACTGGCCGGTGCGCGCACGGTGGCGGCGTACGTCTCCGTCGGCACCGAACCCGGCACCCGGGAGCTCCTCGACGCCCTGCGCGCGGCCGGCAAGCAGGTGCTGCTTCCCCTGCTGCTGCCCGACAACGACCTCGACTGGGCGGCGTACGAGGGCCCGCGGAGCCTCGCCGAGACCGCCCACGCGGGGAAGATGCGGCTGCTGGAGCCGACCGGCCCGGCGCTCGGCCCGGACGCGGTGACCGGAGCCGACGCGGTGCTGCTGCCCGGGCTGGCGGTGGACGGGCGCGGCATGCGGCTCGGTCGCGGCGGGGGCTCGTACGACCGGGTGCTGGAGCGGTTGGAACGCGCCGGGGCGCATCCCGCGCTGGTCGTGCTCCTCTACGACGACGAGGTGGTCGCGCGGGTCCCGGAGGAACCGCACGACCACCCCGTACAAGCGGTGGCGACCCCGTCAGGGGTGCGCCGCTTCGGCTCGTGACGCCTGCCCGCCTATGAGCCCTCGGGCTTGAGCGTCAGGGTGTCCACCGTCGCCTTGTCCACGGCCTCCTTGCCGAAGGGCCAGTCCAGCAGCTCGCCCTTGGCCCACATCGTCGTCTGGTCCGTGTAGTGCGAGTTGTACGCGTGCCCCGAGGCGCCCGTCAGGTTGATCCAGCGGGACTTGTCGAGGTCGTTGAGGTTCACGACCATCCGCATCGACGGCACCCAGGTGACCCCGTACCCGCTGGAGGCGTTCCAGCCGGTCGCGTTGACGGTGGCCTCGCCGCCGCCCAGGTTCCACGGGCCGCGGTTGAGGAGCCACTGCATGAAGCCGGGGCCCTCGGTGCCGATCGTCTGGTTCTTCAGCGTCAGCTGGTGCAGCCGGCCCCAGCTCCAGGTGGACTGGTCCTTGCCGAGCTTGGCGGTCAGCTCCCAGCGGGCGTCCTTCATGGCCCGGGCGAAGAGCTCGTCGCGGGTGGTGGTCGCCGGCTGGGTCAGGGTCTTGGGCGAGCTCCACCACTGCGACTTCTCGTCCTTGACCAGGCGGCGGACCACCTCGAACCAGCGGTCGCCGCCGTCCGGCTGCGCCGAGTCGGAGCCGCGGGTGCCGCACTCGCGGACCGTCTTGGCGAGGTCGTCGGCGGGGCCGGTGCCGTTGCCGAGCACGTTCATGCAGCTGCCCTCGATCCGCAGCTCCTTGGGCATCTTGTCGCCGAAGGACAGCTTGAGGATGTTGCGCCAGACCGCGTTGAAGTAGGCCGCGGCCGCCGAGTCGGGCTCCTGCGTGTAGTTCCAGCCGTCCAGCAGCTTCTGCGCGGCGCGCACGCCCGGGTCCGAGACCTCGATCTTCGCCAGCATCGGGGTCAGCAGCGCGGCGATCTCGCTGCTGTTGTCCATCTGCATGGTGCGCATGTCATCGGTCGAGATCTTGCCGCCGTCCTTGATCTTCGCCTCGATGAGGTCGTTGATCCGCTGGCTGCGGGCGCCGTAGCCCCAGTCGGTGGTCAGCAGGTACGGGTACTTGCCCGCGCCGTTCCCGCTCTCCACGACCGCCTGGTTGGCGGTGACGATGTAGCCGCGCGACGGGTTCTGGTCCCAGGGCATCTCGTTCTGCGGGATGTAGCCGGCGGCGCCGTCCCTGCCGCCCTTCCAGGCGTACTTGGAGTCCCAGCCCGGGGCGGGCATCCGGCCGTCGCCCTGGCCGCGGACCGGGATCCGGCCCGGGGCCTGGTAGCCGATGTTGCCGGAGGCGCCCTTGTTGTCGGCGTAGATCAGGTTCTGGGAGGGGACCTCGAAATCGGCGGCGGCGGCCCGGAAGCCCGCGAAGTCCTTGGCCCGGTTGAGCTTGAACACCGCCTCCATCGACTTGCCCGGGTCCAGCGCGGTCCAGCGCAGGGCGACGGCGTAACCGTCGCCGCGGTCGGGGGCGGAGCTGGCGACGGGGGCGCTGGCGCCGACCGTACCGAGCTCGTCGCTGCGGTCGGAGACGAGCGGGCCGTTGTTGGTGGTGCGGACGGTGATCTTCTTGCTGTCGCCGCCCGCGACCTTGATGACCTCTTCACGGGTGGTGAAGGGGAGCACCTTGTTGTCGTAGACGTAGCCCTCGGGCTTGACCTGCTCCAGGTAGAGGTCGGTGACGTCGGCGCCCAGGTTGGTCATGCCCCAGGCGATGTCGGTGTTGTGGCCGATGACCACGCCCGGCATGCCGGAGAAGGTGTAGCCGGCCACGTCGAACTGGCACTGGGGCGAGGCCGCGCGGCAGTGCAGGCCCATCTGGTACCAGACCGAGGGCAGCTGCGGGGACAGGTGCGGGTCGTTCGCGAGCAGCGGCTTGCCGGTGGTCGTGTACTTGCCCGAGATGACCCAGGAGTTCGAGCCGATGCCGCTGCCGTTGGGGCCGAGGATCGCGGGGATCTCGTCCAGGGTGTCGGCGAGGGAGCTCAGCTGCGTGCGCAGGCCCACGGTCGCGCCCTGGGCCGTGGCGTTGTCGGCGAGGCCGGTGGCGGAGGCGCCGCCCATGGCCGTGGAGGGCTGCGAGCCGACGGAGCTGCCGGAGCCGGACCCGCTACCGCTGCCCGAGCCGGTGCCGCCTCCGGTGGAGCCGCCGCTGAAGCCCTGGGGCGCGTACTTCCCGCCCTCGACCTTGCCGCCCTCGACGATCGGCTTGTTCCGGTCGAAGGGGTACGGCGGGTAGAGCTCGTCGATCTGCGCCGGCGAGAGCTTGCTCGACATCAGCGCGCGGTCGATCTCGTCCTGCATGTTGCCGCGCAGGTCCCACGCCATCGCCTTGAGCCAGGCCACCGAGTCCACCGGCGACCACTGCTCGGGGTGGTAGTCGTCGCTGAGCTTGAGGGCGGCGTGCTCGACGGAGAGGTCCTTGCCGGACTTCCCCTTCAGGTACGCGTTGACCCCGTCGGCGTAGGCCTGCAGATACTTCTTCGTCTCTTCCGAGAGCTTGGTGTCGTACTCGGCCTGCGCGACCTGGCGCCAGCCCAGCGTGCGCAGGAAGGCGTCGGTCTCGACCTGGCCGGCGCCGAACATCTCCGAGAGCCGCCCGGAGGTCATGTGCCGGCGCACGTCCATCTCCCAGAAGCGGTCCTGGGCGTGTACGAAGCCCTGCGCGCGGAAGAGGTCGGCGTCGTTGTCGGCGTAGAGCTGCGGGATGCCGTGGGCATCGCGCTTCACGTCGACGGTCCCGGTCAGGCCCGGCACCTTGAGGGAGCCGGTCGTCTGGGGGAAGGAGGCGCGCACGCTGTCCACGCTCCAGTACGCCCCGTAGCCGAGGCCCGCGAAGAGCGCCAGGACCAGGACGAGCACGATCAGACGGGCACGTCGCCCCTTCTTCTTGACGGGAGGAGCGGTTTCGTTGGCGGGCATCGCTGTCCTTAGAGGGGCAGGGTGGTCCTGGGTGTACTGGGAGCAACCATAGGCGCAGGACGTGCTTCGTTGATCCGCCAGGGGCCGGAGGTGCTGAGGACAGGGGGGAACAGGCGTTTCACAATGTGGTTATCGCGTAAAGGGCGCGTCAAAGATTAGGTAAGGTAACGAACTACTTGCCGAACTTGTCGCCTGGAGGACCGATCCACCGGGCGCACTGAGGAGGGCCGCCCGCTGACTGTCCACACGCTCAATGAGCTTCTGCTGGTCTGCTCGCTCGTGCTGCTCGTCGCGGTCGCGGCGGTACGCATCTCTTCACGCAGCGGCCTTCCCAGCCTGCTCATCTACCTCGGCATAGGCATCGCGATAGGCCAGGACGGCATAGGCAACGTCGTATTCGACAATGCCGAGCTGACCCAGGTCATCGGTTATGCCGCACTCGTCGTGATCCTCGCCGAGGGTGGTCTGGGCACCAAGTGGAAAGAGATCAAGCCGGCGCTGCCGGCCGCGATCGTGCTGTCACTGGTGGGCGTGGCGGTCAGCGTGGGCGTCACGGCGGCGGGGGCGCACTATCTGGTCGGCCTGGAATGGCGCCAGTCCCTTCTCATCGGCGCGGTCGTCTCCTCGACCGACGCGGCCGCAGTCTTCTCCGTACTGCGCAAGGTCCCGCTGCCCTCCCGGATCACGGGCGTCCTGGAGGCCGAGTCGGGCTTCAACGACGCACCCGTCGTCATCCTGGTGGTGGCCTTCGCGACCGTGGGCCCGGTCGACGACTGGTACGTGCTGCTCGGCAAGATCGCGCTGGAGCTGGCGATCGGCGCCGCGATCGGCCTGACCGTGGGCTTCCTGGGCGCGTACGGCCTGCGGCACGTGGCACTGCCCGCCTCCGGCCTCTACCCGATCGCCGTGATGGCCATCGCGATCGTGGCGTACGCGGCCGGCGCGATGGCGCACGGCTCCGGCTTCCTCGCCGTGTACCTGGCGGCGATGGTGCTCGGCAACGCGAAGCTGCCGCACTGGCCGGCAACGCGGGGGTTCGCGGACGGGCTCGGCTGGATCGCCCAGATCGGCATGTTCGTGCTGCTGGGCCTGCTGGTCACCCCGCACGAGCTGGTCCACGACTTCTGGCCCGCCGTGGTCATCGGGCTGGTGCTCACGATGGTGGCGCGGCCGCTGGAGGTCTTCGTCAGCCTGCTGCCCTTCCGCATTCCGTGGCAGGAGCAGGCCCTGATGTCGTGGGCGGGCCTGCGCGGCGCCGTGCCCATCATCCTGGCGACCATCCCGATGGTGTCCGGGATCGAGGGCAGCGACCGCGTCTTCAACATCGTCTTCGTGCTGGTCGTCGTCTACACCCTGGTGCAGGGGCCGACCCTGCCCTGGCTGGCGCGCAAGCTGGAGCTCGGGGACTCCCAGGAGTCCGCCTCCGACCTCGGCATCGAGTCGGCGCCGCTGGAGAAGCTGCGCGGCCACCTGCTCTCCTTCGCGATCCCGCCCGCCTCGCGGATGCACGGCGTGGAGGTGAGCGAGCTGCGGCTGCCGCCGGGGGCCTCGGTCACATTGGTGGTCCGGGACGCGAAGAGCTTCGTACCGATGCCGTCGACCGTGCTGCGGCGCGGGGACGAGCTGCTGGTGGTGGCCACGGATCCGGTACGGGACGCGGCCGAGGCGCGGCTGCGCGCGGTGGCCCGGGGCGGCAAGCTGGCGGGGTGGCTGGGGACGGGCAACGGGTCCGGGACCACGCGTTAGAGCGACGCTCTAATTCGGCATTTTCGACGGACTTCGTCTGGATTCACCCCAATTTAGGGGCCTCCTGAATGCGAAATTCCAGTTAATCGCAGGTGAAGGCACGGCTTGTCACCGTAATCACAGGGCGTGGTAGAGGGATCCCCTGTACGATGAAGGCACAACAGATCGAACCAACTCTGCCTGATGCAGAGCTGGCGCGACCGCAAAGCGGCCGTGGCACCCTCCCGCAGTGGGCGCCCAGGTATCACTCGGTTCTGCGCAAGAGGACAGCTCTCGGGGCTCCCACATGTACGGGTGCGGCCGCTCACAAAGCGAAGCACCGTCCGCAGACGGGGACGCTCTACCAGGCAGCGGAAAGGCAAGGCCGTGACATCCGCGGTCACGACCGACACGTCCGCCCGCCCCGGCTACGGAAAGCTCCTGCGCACACCCGGCGCCCTCGGCTTCGTACTCCCCGGCTTCGCAGCCCGTCTCCCCTTCGGCATGCTGACCATCAGCATCCTGCTCCTGGTCCAGCACACCACCGGCTCCTACGGCAGCGCCGGCATCGTCGCGGCCGTCACCGGCATCTCGATGGCGCTGTCCGCGCCGCTGATGGGCATCTTCACCGACCGCTTCGGCCAGAGCGCCGTCCTGATCCCGGTCGTCCTCACGCACTCCGCCGCCGTCAGCGGCCTGGCGGCGCTCGCGCTGCTGAACGCGCCTGTCTGGGCGCTGGCCCTCGCCGCCGTACCCGCCGGCGCCTCGGTGCCGCAGGTCGGACCGATGGTCCGCGCGCGCTGGGCCGCCAAGCTGGAAGGCTCGCCGCTGCTGCCGACGGCCGCCGCTTTCGAGTCCGTCACCGACGAGTTCACCTTCGTCGTCGGCCCGGTCCTGGCGACCGCCCTGTGCACCGGCGTCCACCCGGCGGCCGGCCTGGTCACCGAGGCCACGCTGACCCTGCTCGGCGGCCTGCTCTTCGCGGCCCGGCGGGCCACGCAGCCCAAGCCGCACGCCATGTCGGCCACCGGTGAGAAGCGTGCCTTCGCGCTGTCCTTCCCGGGCCTGCACGTCCTGATCTTCGCCTTCCTCGGGATCGGCGCCGTCTTCGGCGGCATGCAGGTCTCGCTCGCCGCCTTCTCCAACGAGATCGGCAACCCCGGGGCCAACGGCATGCTCTACGGCGTCTTCGCCGCCGGCAACATGATCGCCGGCATCGCCATGGGCGCCGTCGCCTGGAAGATCGGCCCGCGCCGCCGGCTGATCCTGGGCTACATCGGCCTCACCGCCGCCGCGTCCGTCCTGTGGGCCGCCCACTCGATGATCCTGCTGGGTGCGCTCGGCCTGGTCGTCGGCCTGTTCATCGCCCCGGCGCTGATCACCGGATACACGATGGTCGAGCAGCTGGTCCCCGCGGGCGCCCGGACCGAGGCCTTCACCTGGCTGACCGGTTCGATCGCCTTCGGTCAGGCCATCGCCGTCATCCTGGCCGGCAGCCTGACGGACGCGCACGGGTCCTCGTACGGCTTCCTGGTGCCCATGGCGGCCACCGCGCTCGCGCTGACCACCCTGCTGGCGCTGCGTGCGAAGCTGGCCCCGCAGGCCCCGAGCCGGATCATCAGCTCGTCCGCGCCGACGGCCGCCCCCGCGGTCCCGGCCACCCCCGCGCCGGCCGCCCGTAACCGGGTGAACGAGCGTGGGATGGGTCACCGCGTGCCGGTGACGGTGGACTGATCCGCCGGAATACGTCACCATGGAGCGTCGTTAGCACTCATTGAGTGAGAGTGCCAGGAGGAAATTCGTGCCGACCTACCAGTACCAGTGCACCGAGTGCGGTGAGGGCCTTGAGGCCGTGCAGAAGTTCACCGATGACGCACTGACCGTGTGCCCGAGCTGCGACGGACGCCTGAAGAAGGTGTTCTCCGCGGTCGGCATCGTCTTCAAGGGCTCCGGTTTCTACCGGAACGACAGCCGTGGCGCTTCGTCGAGCAGCACCCCTGCCTCGAAGCCGTCCTCGGGCTCCTCGTCGTCCTCGACGTCGACCGCCGCCGCTCCCGCCGCTTCGTCCTCCTCGACGTCGTCGAGCACGAGCAGCAGCTCCACGTCGGCCGCCTGATCGCTTCAGCTCCACCCGAGGCCCCGCCCGCCCCGACCGGGCAGCGGGGCCTTCGGCATGCCCGGTTAGGGTGGGCCGCATGGTGAACGCAGAGATCGGTGTCATCGGCGGCTCGGGCTTCTACTCCTTCCTGGAGGACGTCTCCGAGATCCAGGTGGAGACCCCGTACGGACCCCCGAGCGACTCCCTGTACGTGGGTGAGCTGGCCGGCCGCCAGGTGGCCTTCCTGCCCCGGCACGGGCGCAGCCACACGGTCCCGCCTCACAAGATCAACTACCGGGCCAACCTGTGGGCCCTGCGCTCCGTCGGCGTCCGCCAGGTCCTCGGCCCGTGCGCGGTCGGCGGGCTGCGGGCCGAGTACGGACCGGGCACGCTGCTCGTCCCGGACCAGCTGGTGGACCGTACGAAGACCCGCGTCCAGACCTTCTTCGACGGGGAGCCGCTGCCGGACGGCAGCGTCCCGAACGTCGTGCACACCACCTTCGCCGACCCCTACTGCCCGGTGGGGCGCTCGGTGGCGCTGGCCGCGGCCCGGGGACGGGGCTGGGAGCCGGTGGACGGCGGCACCATGGTCGTCGTCGAGGGGCCGCGGTTCTCGACGCGCGCCGAGTCGCGCTGGCACGCGGCGGCGGGCTGGTCGGTGGTCGGCATGACGGGCCACCCGGAGGCGGTCCTCGCCCGTGAGCTGGGGCTCTGCTACACCTCGATGGCCCTGGTCACGGACCTGGACGCGGGCGCCGAGACCGGCGAGGGCGTGTCCCACACGGAGGTCCTGAAGGTGTTCGGCGAGAACGTCGGCCGCCTGCGCGAGGTCCTCTTCGACGCGGTGGCGGCCCTGCCGGCCACGGAGTCCCGCGCCTGCCTGTGCACCCACGCGCACGACGGCTGGGACCTTGGCATCGAGCTGCCCTAGTCGAGGGTGTCACATCCGGCACGGCTGTCTTGTCTTCCTGGTGAAGGCCCGACCGAACCGTCCACCCTGGAGCTGACAGCCATGCCGCGCATCTCGCTCACCCCGCCCCGCACCCTCCTCATGCGCATCGGCGCCTGGTACTCCCGCCGGACCTACGGCAAGGTGCTGGACCCCGGCCAGGCGTACGGGCACAACTCGCGCGTGCTGTTCTCGTACGTGCGCCTGGAGCAGCAGGCGGCGAAGTGGAACGCCCTCGACGCCGGACTCAAGCACCTCGCCGTGATGGCGGCGGCGGCCCGCATCAACTGCTCCTGGTGCATGGACTTCGGCTACTGGGAGGGCCGGGAGCGGGGCATCTCGGCGGAGAAGATCGAGCAGATCCCGCGGTGGCGGGAGGCGCGCGAGGTGTACACCGAGCTGGAACTGCTGGTCATGGAGTACGCCGAGGCCATGACCGAGACCGAGCCGGCGGTCACGGACGAGCTCGCCGCGGAGCTGATCGCGCGGCTCGGGGAGGCGGCGTTCGTCGAACTCACCGCGATGGTCGCCCTGGAGAACTGGCGCTCGCGCGTCAACAGCGCCTTCGGCCTGACCAGTCAGGGCTTCTCGGAGGCCTGCCGGATCCCGGCGCGGCCCTGACCTCGACAATGTCGGCGTGAACACCGACAGGCAAGTGATCGTCGCCCTCGACTTCGACAACCGCCGGGCCGCCGAGGCGCTCGTGGACCGCCTCGGCGACGCGTGCGGCTTCTACAAGGTCGGCCTGGAGCTCCTGACCGCCGCGGGTCCCGGGCTCGTCGAGGAGCTCGTCGCCCGGGGGCACGAGGTCTTCCTCGACCTGAAGCTCTTCGAGATCCCGAACTCCGTCGCCGGCGCCGTCCGCGCCGCCGGCGCGCTGGGCGCCTCCATGGTGACGGTGCACGGCATGGGCGGTACGGGGATCATGGCCGCGGCGGTGGAGGCGGCGCGGGAGTTCCCGCGGCTGCGGGTGCTCGCCCTGACCGTGGTCACCAGCATGACCGGGAGCGACCTCGCCGATATCGGCATCGACGCGGACCCCGAGGAGCAGGTGCTGCGGCTGGCCCGGCTGGCGGTGCGCGCGGGGTGCGACGGGGTGGTCGCCTCGCCGCGGGAGGCCGGGCCGCTGCGCGAGCTGCTGGGACCGGACCGGCTGATCGTCACGCCCGGCGTGACGCTGGCGGCCGAGGGCGGGGCGGGCGCGGCGGGGGGTCCGGCGCACGAGCACGCCCGCCCGGGGACTGCGCGGGCGGCCTTCGAGGCCGGGGCCTCGCACATCGTGGTGGGCCGGTCGATCGCGCGGGCCGCGGATCCGGTGGCCGCGTTGAGGCAGGTCAGGGCCGCCGGGTAACTCCTGGGGGTGACGCGATTGTCCACAAGCTGGGGATCGTCCACAGGCCGGAGCGGGATTCCGCGGGAGGCCGGATCGTGAGATGTGTCCGGGCGCCGGGTCCGGGCACAGCACTCACTCCGCTTGGTGGTGGTCGTCATGTCCGTTACTCCTTCGCCCTGTTCGTCTCCGTCTCGCTCCGCATCTCGTTCGGCGTCTTCCTCTGCGTCTCGCTCTGCATCTCGCTCTGCATCTCGCTCTGCATCTCGATGCGCGTCTCCTCCCTCTCCTTCTACGTGTCCCCCCGCGCGCCCGGTCCCGCTGTTCCCGCCGCTGCGCGTGGGGCGGGGCGGGGACCGGCTGCGCCGGACCGTGCGGCGTCGGCGGCGGGCCGCCTCGGCCGGGCTGGCCGTGGTGGCGGCGGCCCTGGCGGTGGGCGGCACGGAGGCGCAGGCCTCCCGGGGCAGCGCCCCACCGGCGGTAGCGGCCTCCCGGGGTGCGGCGCCACCCGCCGCGGTGCGGATGGTGTCGGCCCCGGTGCGCATCGCGGACGCGGCGACGGTGCGGCTGCTGCGGCCCGGGGACCGGGTCGACGTGGTCGCGGCGGAGCGCGCCGGACCGCCCAGGGTGGTGGCCGTTGGGGCCCGGGTTGCCGAAGTGCCCCGTCCCGAGCAGGGCGTTGGGGACGGTGGGGCGCTGGTGGTCCTGTCGGTGCCCCGGGACACGGCGCGGGCTCTCGTGGGGGCGGGCGCCGTGACGCGGCTGGCGGTGACGTTGTGTTGATTTGCACATACGACCAGTCAAGTCACCGTCAGACGGGGGCCGACTGGACACACCGCGCCTGGACTGCCGTAGCTTTCGGAACCGTTGGCTCCGTGTTTGGCACATGTGAAGAAAGGCTCAGTGGTGAGCGAGAAGAAGAAGGAGAGCGTGCTGGCAGGCTTCAAGGCCTTCCTGATGCGCGGCAACGTGGTCGACCTGGCGGTGGCCGTGGTCATCGGCGCCGCGTTCACGAACATCGTGAACTCGGTGGTCAAGGGGATCATCAGCCCGGTGGTGGGCACGATCGGCACGCAGAGCCTGGACGGCTACAAGACGTGCATCAAAAACCCTTGCGCCATCGGGCCGGACGGCCAGCCGACGGGTGTCGAGATCCTCTGGGGCTCCGTGCTGAACGCCACGCTGACCTTCGTGATCACCGCGGCGGTCGTGTACTTCCTGATGGTGCTGCCGATGGCGAAGTACCTCGCCAAGCAGGAGGCCCGCCGCAAGGCCAGGGAGGGCGTCCAGGAGACCATGGAGATCACCGAGCTGGTGGTCCTCCAGGAGATCCGGGACACGCTGGTCGCGCAGCGCACCAACGGCGGCGGCGCCGGTCCCACGGCTTCGCGCGACGCGTTCTAGCCGCTCCGGCCGCCTCGGCCGGTCAGATGTGGTGCGGGGGCTTCTCGTCGAGGAAGCGGGCCAGGTCGGCCGCGCTTCCGCCGGCGGGCGGCCGCTCGCCCCAGCCGCGGTCGGTGTCGTCCGAGGACTGCTGGTCCAGCGGGTCGTCGAAGACCAGCCGGGGCTTCGGCCGGGGCTTCTCGGCCCCGGGGCCGGGATGCGAGGACTGCGGGTCGGGGGCGGGGGCGCTGCTCATGCCTCCAGGGTACGGCCGCCCCGGCCCCCGGCCCCGCTCAGCTGGGGGCCTCCGCGCCCTTGCGGGTGTAGAACCACCAGCACACCACCAGGCAAGTGGCATAGAAGCCGATGAACATCCACAGCGCGTGGGTGACGGCCATGGCCGCGAACATCGCGGGGATGAAGAAGAAGCCGTAGGCGGCGATGGCGGAGGAGAAGCCGGTGACGGCGCCCGCCTCCATCTCCGACTGCCTCAGAGCCGCGGCCTGCGCCTCGGGGCCCATGCCCTCGGCCTCCCTCATGTGCTGGTCGCGGAAGATCACCGGAATCTGCCGGAAGGTCGAGCCCTCGTCCTCGGGCCGCCAGTCGCCGATGGTGGCGCCGGGCTTGTAGGTCTCCAGACGGTGCGAGCGGACGGCGGAGTCGCTGTTCGTGCGTATGGACATGGTCATCTGTCCTTCGGGTCGAGGAGCCACAGTCCGATCACGACGAGGAAGGACAGGATCAGGAATCCCGCTCCCCACCAGGCCGTGCCGGTGTTGCCCTTCATCCACTCGTTGACGGTGACGGTCAGCGCCCAGAGCTGTCCAATGACGACGGTGAGGGCCAGGGCCAGACGGGCATTGAGCTTCGAGGAGCGCTCCGGCTCCTGCTCGGTGCCGGCACCCGGGCCGGGGCCGGTGCTCCGGATCCGCGGGTCTCCGTAGCCGCTGGTGGAGCGGATCTGCGGATACCGCTCCCGCACCGGCCGGTTCAGGCCCCTCGCGCGCTTGCGAAAGCATTCACAAATCGGCGCGTGGGTGGGCCGGAATTGACCCTCGACCTGGTTCAGGGCTCAGAGTTCCGGGTGTGGAGAGCGAGATGCGCAGTATCGGTGAGATGGCTCGGGACAGCGGACTGGGCGTGAGCGCCCTGCGGTTCTACGACGGGGCCGGCGTGCTGGTCCCGGCCTGGGTGGACCCGGTCAGCGGCTACCGCTGGTACGGCCCCGACCAGCTCGGAGAGGCCCGGCTGCTGGCCCGGCTCCGCCGGGCGGGCATGCCGTTGGCGGACATCCGGCTGGTGCTGGCCGGCTGGTCCGGTGCCGACACCGATCTGGTGCGGCAACTGCTCCAGGGGCACCTGCGCCGCCTGGAAGAGGGGCTGTCCGATGCCCGCAGCGAGTTCTCCACGGTCCGAGCGCTACTCGAACGCAGGGAGACATCCATGGCTTTGCCCCGTACCGCCTCCGTCCGGTTGACCGTCCCCGCGCCCGAGCTGGCGGCCGCTTTGGACGCGGTCCGGTTCGCCGCCAGTACCGACCCGGAGCTGCCGATGCTCGGCGGCGTCCTGTTCGACATCGAGGGGGAGGCGCTCCGTGTCGTGGCCACCGACCGGTACCGGATGGCTGTCGGGCAGGCCGGTACCGGCGGCCATGACGGTCCCCGCGTGCAGGTCATCGTGCCGTCCCCCCTCGCCGACGCGATGCGCGCGCTGCTGAGCGACGACCCAGCCGTCCGGCTCACCGTGGACGGTGACCGCGTGGCCCTGGAGACGGGGAACCGTCAGGCCGCCGGCCAGTGCCTCGATCACGACTTCCCCGACTACCGTCGCCTCGTCCACCTGCCCGCGGGGCGCCGCGCCCTCGTCGACGTCCCGGCCTTCCGGGAGGCGGTGGCAAGCGGTCCCGTCCGGGCAAGCGAGCAGTGCGGGTCGGCCCTCAGCGTCCTCAAGGTGACGGCCGACGGCGCCGTCGCCCTCTGCGAGGACGGTGACGAGGGCCAGGACCACGTCGCCGTCAACCGGGACTTCCTGCTGGACGCCCTCGCCGCCGGAGCCCCGGACCGCCTGATCCTGGAGTTCGGCGCCCCCAAGGCTCCCCTGGCGATCCGCCGGACCGACACCGAGGACACCTTCTCGCTCCTGATGCCCGTCCGCCTGGAGGACTAGGCCCTGGGGACACCCCTCAGCTGGGGGCCTCGGCTCCGGGGCGGGCGTAGAACCACCAGGCCACCACCACGCACGAGGCGTAGAAGGCCACGAAGCCCCACATCGCGCTCGTCACGGCGAAGGGTCGCGACCCTCTTGCCCGTGGAGCGCCAGAAGGCCGGATCCTCCGGCGTCCAGGGGGTGATGGTGCGACCGGGGCGGTACTGCGCCGGATCGGCGGGCGTCGCGAGTGGTCTCCGGGCTTCCTGCGTGGCGGAACTCATGGGCTGTCCTGTAACTGCGAGAAGGGTCCTGACCCCTCCAGGCTCCGCCGCGCGGGACCCCCGGCGGCAGAGGAGAACGCACTGTCGACGCCGGGACAAGGTCCCGCCGCGCATCTTCCGCCCGGGGCACAGCGGCGCCGCGGGCAGCGCGTCCGGCCTGCTGAACTTCCGTCCCTCTGGTCTCCTGGCCGGTATGGCCTACACCCCCATGACCGCCCGCAGCCGCGACGAGCAACACCGCGCGGCCACCCCGCTGGAGCTGTTCTTCGACCTCTGCTTCGTCGTCGCGATCGCGCAGGCCGGTGCCCGGCTGGTGCACGCGCTGGCGGAGGGCCATCCCGGGACCGGCGTGATCGGCTACTTCTTCGTCTTCTTCGGCGTGTGGTGGGCGTGGATGAACTTCACGTGGTTCGCCTCCGCCTACGACGTGGACGACGTGCCGTACCGGATCGCGACCCTGGTGCAGATCGCCGGTGTGCTCGTCTACGCGGCGGGGGTGAGCCGGGCCTTCGACGAGAACGACTGGACCGTCGCCGTCATCGGCTACGTCATCATGCGCGTCGCGCTCACCTCGCAGTGGCTGCGCGCCGCCGCCGGGGAGCAGGGCGAGGCCAGGGCGGCGGCGCTGAAGTACGCGGCCGGGCTGGTGATCTGTCAGGCCGGCTGGGTGGGGCTGCTGTTCGCCCCGGACGGCGCCAAGCGGTGGCTGTTCCTCGTGCTGGCCGCGGCGGAGCTGCTGGTCCCGGCGCTCGCCGAACGCGGGCACGAGACGCCCTGGCACGCCCACCACATCGTGGAGCGGTACGGCCTGTTCACCATCATCGTGCTGGGCGAGACGATCGCGGCGGCCACGGTGGCGGTCAAGTCGGCGGTCGACGAGCACGAGGCGCTCGGCCTGCTGCTGCCGATCGCCGGCGGCGGACTGCTGATCGTCTTCGCCGCGTGGTGGATCTACTTCGCGGTGCCGATGCACGAACGGCTGACGTCCAACCGCGAGGCGATCCCGTGGGGTTACGGCCACCTGCTGATCTTCGCCTCGGGCGCGGCGATCGGCGCGGGCATCGAGGTCGCCGTCGAGCACGCGGTGGGCAAGGCGCACATCTCCCAGCTCGCGGCCAACGCGGCCGTGACCGTCCCGACCGCACTGTTCCTCCTGATGGTCTGGTTCCTGCACTCCCGCCACTTCAAGCGCGGCCTGGCCCAGCAACTGACCCTGCCGGTGTCGGCGCTCGTCGTGCTGGCGTGCACGTGGGCGGGTGCGTACGCGGTGCTGTACGCGGGCCTGGTCGCGGCGGCGACCGTCGCGGTCGGCATGACCCTGGCGGCTCAGAGAGCCGGGGCTCCGCCCCAGACCCCGCGCCTCGATCGCCGGCGGGGCTGAAACAACGGCGCCACGCCGAACCGTCACTCCTGCGCCCCGCCGCCGTTTTGCAGGCCATGACACTCCCCGCACAACGTCCCGGCGAAGACCCCGGCAGGGAACTGGCCGAGCCAGGCTTCTGGCAGGCGCCCCCCGCCCACCGCCTCGCCGCCTTCGCCCGCCTCCGCGAGGCCACCGCCCCCGTCTTCGTCCCCGAAGGGACCGGCCACTGGGCCCTCGTACGGCACGCCCAGGTGCAAGAGGCCAGCCGGCTCCCCAAGGTCTTCGCCAGCGCCCCCGGCGTGACCACCCCCGAGCCGGCCCGCTGGGTCCGCGCGCTGTTCGGGGACTCGATGGTCAATCTGGACGGCCCCGACCACGCCCAGCTGCGCAAGATCGTGCAGCGGGCCTTCACGCCCCGCCTGCTGGCCGCCGCCGAGGCCGACATCCACGCCGTGGCCACCCGCATCGTGGACGACGTACTGGACGGGCAGCCCGACGAGTTCGTCTCGGCGGTGGCCTCCCGGCTGCCCCTGGAGGTCATCTGCAACATGATGGGCATCCCGGAGCGCTACCGCGCCGAGATCGCCGACCGCGTCAACCACGCCTCCGAGAACATCGGCGTGGAGCGGGGCCTGGCCGCCCGGCTGCGGATGCCCGGCCGCGGGCTGCGCGCCCTGGCCCGCATGCAGCGGATGGTGGCCGGCATCGGGCGGGAGCGGCGCAAGAACCCCACCGACGACCTGATCTCGGCACTGGTCTGCGCGAACGTCGACGGCCAGGCCCTCGGGGCCCGCCAACTCGGCGCCTTCTTCTCCCTCTTGATGGTCGCCGGGGTGGAGACCACCCGCAATGCGATCACCCACGGCCTGACCCTGCTGACCGATCACCCGGACCAGCGGGACCTGCTGCTCTCGGACTTCGAGAAGTACGCGGACGGCGCGGTGGACGAGATGATCCGCCATTCGACGCCGATCATCCAGTTCCGCCGGACGGTGGCCGCCGAACACACCATGGACGGGCACGTGTTCCATCCGGGCGACAAGGTGGTCCTGTACTACGCCTCCGCCAACCGCGACGAGGCGGTCTTCCCCGACCCCGACGCCTTCCTCATCACCCGCTCGCCCAATCCGCACCTGGGATTCGGCGGCGGCGGTCCGCACTTCTGCCTGGGCGCGCACCTGGCCCGGGTGGAGATGAAGGCCCTCTTCCGCGAGCTGCTCACCCGGCCGGTCGGGCTGCGCGCGGTGGGCCTGCCGGACCTGGCGGGGTCGAACTTCGACAACCGGGTCCGCTCGCTCAAGTTCGCCTTCGAGCGGCCCTGAACGCAAAGGACCGGCCACCGGGCAGGCTGGGAGCCCGGCGGCCGGAACACATGGCGTGCGGCGCCGCTACTTCTGCAGGCGCCGCACGGCGAGGACGCAGTGGGCGCTGCCCGTGAGCACCGACTCGTCGCCCGCGAACGCCTGCAGGGTCTCCGGGGCGACCGGCTGCCCGGGGACCGCCTCCGGCCAGGCGCGCGTGGCGAAGAGGAAGTACGCCTGCCCGCTCTCGTCCGCCGCGGCGACCCACTCGTCGGGGGCGGTGCACTTGGCGTTCATCCCGGGCAGGGTGAGCGCGATCTGGTTGCCCTGCAGCAGGATCTGCACCGGGAAGTTGGCCGGGTTGCGGGTGCCGTCCATGACGACGTCGCCGATGGGCAGGCCGATCTCCTCCAGCAGCCCGCGGGCCGCCACCTCACCGGCCTCCCGGCCCTGCGGGCCGTCACCGAGGGTGTAGGCGAGGAGGTACGGGATGTCGTGCGCCTCGGAGGGGTCGCCGATCCAGGCGAGCACCGAAAGGGTGCCGAGCTGGGACCGGTCGATTTCGGCTTGAGTAGAAGTCATGCGCCGCACCCTAGTGGTCTCTCCCCCGAGCCTTTCACGGCCTTTCACCCGGGCGGGCTAGACCGCCCAGAATCCTTCTCCGGAATTCGTCCGAACGTTCGCATCCTGATACTGGAGCCGCACAATGCGCGCGTTTTCCGGAATTTCGAACACGACCCATCCATCGGCCCGCTCACCGACCTCCAGGGAATCGAAGACGAGCGGTTTGCCGGTCGTCAGTTCACCGGTGGGCACCACCGGGTGGCGCTTCCCCGCGCTGTCGTGCGCCCACATGCGTCCGAGCGCCCCGTACGAGGCCCCGCCCACGTTGACGAAGGACATCGAGGCGGCCACCCAGCGCTTGCCGGCCGGCGGGGCGAAGTTCTTCTCCACGCTGACCGCGGGGTCCACGTACGCGGCCAGCACGATCTGGAGGTGGCGGCCGACCTGCCGGCCGTCCACCCGTACGGGTTCACCCACATGGGCAGCCTTCGCGGCGGTCCGTGCGGGGGCTTGTGCGGCGTCCTCGGCGCCCGGCGCCCCGTCGTCCACCGGGACGTCGGGGGCCGCGGCCGGGGCGAGCGCGGCGCCCTCGGGGGCGCTCTGGCAGGCGGTGGCACCGAACAGGAGGAGCGGGAGGAGGGCGGCGGCGAGGACGGGCGCGAGGCCGGGAACGAAGCGGGCGGTGACGGAATGGCGCATGCGAGATCCCTTCGGGGATGTATTTCGGCCAGTCTCACGCGCCCGAGCAGGCAATTGCACACACCGACACGAGTGCACGGAGCGAGTGTGTACGCCCGCCTGCCAGCACAATTCGTTCCGGCGGATTCCCGCCGCCCACAACCACCCGGAGGAACGATGGCTATTCACGGCTCCCGCATGGCCCTGGCGGCGCTCTCGGCACTGGCCGCAACGGCGGTATTCACCGCCCCGGCCAACGCCACTGTTTTCGACCAGGGAATTTCCGTACAGCCGTACGGTCATATCTCCGAGGACGGAAAGGTCACCCTTTTCGGCACCTACCACTGCTCTTCCCCGTCACCCATGGGGGCGAAGCTCCAGATCGCGGCGGCCGTCGTCCAGGACGGCACCCGGCTCGGCTTCGGCGGCGGTGAGGCGGACTGCGACGGGGAGGAGCACGCATGGGAGGCCACCGGCACGCTGCGGTTCACCCCGCACGTCCACTCCGGCCCGGCGCTGGCCGAGGTCCAGCTCAACGAGGTCCACTTCTCGGGCCTGATGCCGCGGTCCGTCGACACGGTCGCGCAGGACACCCAGGAGATCGAGCTGATCGAAGGCCGCTGATCCACCGTCACGGGGTCTTCCGGCCGGTCAGGACCGGCCGGAAGACCTCGCGGCACTCAATGCGCCGGCACTCAATGCGCCGGCACTCGATGCGCCGGCACTCGATGCGCCGGTACTCGACTCACCGGCGCTCGGTTCACCGGCGCTCGGTTCACCGGCACTCGGGGGTGACGTCCGTCATCGACATGAAGGCCGTCGACTGGCACCCGGGGTCCGCGTGCGGGCGCCCCGTCGTGCGGTCCAGGACGGTCGGCACCCCGGCCGCCAGCAGGAGCAGGGCCAGGATGCCCGTCACGGCGCCCTTGCTCAGGCCCCTCATCACGCGATCCGTTCCATGGTCCGCATCATCACCCCGACCCCCGCATCCCACAACTCGGGGTGAGCGCCCGGTCACCCCACGCTCCGGGGGCTGCCGCCCACATCGAACTCGCACCACACCGCCTTGCCCTCGCCCCGGGACTCCACGCCCCAGTGCGTGGCCAGCGCGTCCACCAGGAGCAGCCCGCGCCCCGTGGTGGCCGACTCGCCCGGAGTGCGCCTGCGCGGCCACACGCTGGAGCGGTCCTTGACCCACAGCCGGATCCGCCGGACCGGCTCGGGCAGTACCTCCATCGTCAGCACCGCCCCGCCGTCGGTGTGCAGCAGGGCGTTGACCAGCAGCTCCCCGGCCGCCAGTTCCACGTCGTCGGCGAGCTCCGGCATGCCCCAGTCGCGCAGGGCCTGGCGCAGGGCGAAGCGGGCCTCCGAGAGCCCTTCCGGGTCGGCCTGGTGCACGTACTGGTGGATGCGCGGGGCCCGGTGGGTGCCCGGGTCGGGGGCCCGGCGCAGCACCAGCAGGGCCACGTCGTCCCCGGAGCCCCAGCGCTCCCAGAGCCGGTCGGAGAGGTGGTCGGCGAGCTCGCCGGCGCCCTGCGGGCCGCTGCGCACCGCCTGGGCGAGGGCGTCCATGCCGACGGTGATGGTCGTCCCGGGCTCCTCCACCAGGCCGTCCGTGCACAGCACCAGGGTCTCCCCGGGGACCAGGTCGAGCCGGGTCTCGGGGAATTCCTCCTGCTCGAAGACCGAGGCCAGCCCCAGCGGCAGGCCGCCGCGCACATTGGGCCAGCCCGTACGCCCGTCCGTGTGCCGGATCAGCGGCCCGAGGTGGCCCGCGCGGACCGCCCGTACGCCGCCGGTCTCCAGGTCCACCTGTGCGTACATGCAGGTGGCGAAGCGCTCGGTGTCCAGTTCGGCGAGGAAGCGCGAGGCCCGGGCCAGCACGGTGGACGGCGGATGGCCCTCCCCCGCGTACGCCCGCAGCGCGATCCGCAGCTGGCCCATGATGGCCGCCGCGTGCGTGTCGTGGCCCTGTACGTCGCCCACCACGATGCCGACGCGGTCGCGGGGCAGCGAGATCACGTCGTACCAGTCCCCGCCGACCTCCCGCCCGCTCCAGGCGGCGTGGTAGCGGACCGCGATCTCCCCGCCCGTGATCTCCGGGATCCGGCGCGGCAGCATGGCGGCCTGCAGACCCGTCGCGAACTCCCGCTCCTGGTCGAAGAGGAGCGCCCGCTGGAGCGACTGGGCCACGATGCCCGCCAGGCCCAGGCAGAGGTTCTTCTCCTCGGGGCTGAACTCGGTGCGCCGCCGGTAGAAGAGGACCAGTCCGCCGATGGCCTTGGCCTGGGCGATCAGCGGCAGGTAGGCGGCCGCGTCGAACTGGATCCGGTTCAGGTAGTCCGAGAGGAGCGGGAATTCCCCGCCGAGCTCGGTGAGCGAGGTGACGAAGCGCGCCTGCCGGGTGAGGACCGCGTGCGACAGCGGCAGCGAACCGTCCAGCCGGGTGAACTTGCGCTCGCTGAGGATCTCCAGCGACTCCCCGCTGAGCGCGATGATCTTGATGGTGCCGCCCTCGACCAGCCCCAGGGCCAGCCCGTCCGCGCCGAGCCGCTCCAGCGCGCCGGCCCCGGTCAGCGCGGCCGTGACGTCGTCGACCGTGACCGCCCGCGAGAGGGCCTCCGTGGTCCGCTGCACGATCGTCGTCTGCTGGGCGCGCGCCGCCTCCAGCTTGCGCAGCAGCGTCGCGTGGGCGAGCTCGGCCGTCGCGTCCCGGACGATCCCCACGACCCGCTGCGGCAGCCCCGCACCGTCCCGCAGCACCCGGCCGGAGGTGTGCGTCCACTGGTCGCGGCCGTCGCGCCGCTGCACCGTGAAGTACGAGCCGTACGTGTCCCCGCCGCCCTCCAGCACCCCGGCGATGGTCTCGGCCAGCCGGACCCGGTCCTCGTGCCGGATGCGCAGCCCGACCCCTTCCCGGGTGCCGTCGAACTCCCCCGGCCCCAGGTCGAGGACGGCCATCCCGGCCTCGTCCAGCGCCACCGCGCCAGTGCTCAGGTCCCACTCGAAACTGCCCATGCCGTTCAGCGCGAGCCGCTCCCCGGGACCGGTCACGGGGGACTGCCGACCCGGCTCGGGGCCGTCGCGCTCCGCCGCTGCCACGATCCACACCACCTAACGGCCGGGCCAGCACGGCTGGGAGATCAGCCGCTCCCACTCCTCGTCAGGATGCCCCGGAAGGGTGCGCCCGGCCTGCCGCCAGCGCTCGACGACGGAGAGGTAGATCGTGGGCTGGTCGGTGGCGGAGCCCGTCGCGTGGGGACCGGCGTACGGACCGGCGTACGCGCCCCCGTACGGGGCACGGTCGTACTCGGCGGTCCTGGCCGTGGCGGGCTGTTCCGCGCGACTGGCCGGAATGCGTACCCAGCCGCGGCCCTGTGCTCGCTCCGCGCTCATCACGGACCCCTCTCACCGCGGATCTCACCGCAGATACGTCTTCAGATGCCCTGGGAGTACCCCCTGGGAGCCCCTCCCAGCGGTAGCCGGGGAAGGTGTCCGGGGGGAGCAGCCCGGTCGAGCCGTGCGAGACCGGTGGAGCCCGGCCGCGAACCCCGGGAACCGAGGCGCCGCAGGACTCCTTTCACCAGTCTCCCCGCCGTGAAGCCCGCACCGTGCACGAATCGCATGGAAGGGCCGAATGAGGGAGCCGTCAGCAGCCCCGCGAAGAACAGCCCGGGCCACGAGGACTCGAAGCCCGCACTCAGCTCCGGCGCCCTGCTCTTCCCCACGGTCTCCAGCGCGGCCCGCAGGCCCGCGTCGAGCAGCTCCAGGCGGGCCAGGTCCGGGGCGAAGCCGGTGGCCGCGATGACGTGCGCGACGTCCAGGACCACGGACTCCCCCGATCGGGTGGACAGGCCGAGCCGGGTCCGCTCACCGACCGCCACCGCCCGGTGCAGCCGGTGCCCGAGCATGACGGGGACGCGCCGCTCGAAGCGGTCCCGCAGCCACCAGGCGCCGGCCGGACCCAGCGCGGTCGCCGCGATCCGCTCCCGGGTGGGCGCGGGCAGCCTGCGCACCGCCCAGGGCAGCTCCGACCACACCCAGCTGCGCCAGCCGGTGCCGAGGCCGCTGTGGGGATCGCGCAGGGCGCGCAGCGGGGGCCGGTCCAGGGGCTGCGGGACGGTGTTCCAGTTCAGCCGGGAGCGCCGGGCGACGAGGCACGGCCGGGCACCCTGCTCCGCGAGCAGGGCGGCGGTCTCCAGGGCCGCCTGCCCGGCCCCGAGCACGGCGACCTCGCGGCCGGCGAAGCCGGTCAGGTCGCGGTGGCCGCTGCTGTGCGAGTAGTGGTCGGGAGGGAGGTCCCGCAGCGCCTCGGGGTGCTGGACGAAGGGCATCACCCCGACCGCGAGGGCGACCGTACGGGCGAGCAGGGGCGGTCCCTCGGCGGTGCGGACGCGGAAGCCGTCGCCCTGCGGGGTCACCTCCGTGACGGTCACCTCCTCCACCTCGGGCGCGGCGTGCCGGGCGAACCACATCCCGTACGCGCTGAACGTGCCGATCGGCAGCGGAGTGCCGTGTTCCGCGACCTGTCCGCGGGTGGCGCAGTAGTCGGCGAGCGTGTGCCGCCCGTCCGGCGCGGACAGGTTGGAGGACCAGGGCTCCGACTTCAGGTACATGCCCTCGGGCATGTGGTCGCGCCACGAGGCCATCGGCCGCCCGAGCAGCCGTACGTCGAGCCCCGCGCCCGCCGCATGGGCGGCGATCGACAGCCCGTACGGGCCCGCGCCGATCACCACGAGGTCCTCGATGCGCGTCACGGCCGTTCCTCCAGCTCGATGGTCACCGACCCGGCCCGTCCGCCGCGCCGGGCAAGGTCAACGGGTCACCAGCTCGTCCGGCTCGGCCGATGCCTCCGGCGGGGCCGGTCGGGGGAGCGCGGCCTGCTGCGGCTGGTCCCGCCCCCGCTGCCGGGGGGCCCGGACCGCCGCGAGCGCGGTGCGACGGCCCTGCGCGGGCACGCCCCGCAGGACGCGCGCCCCCTTGTCGAACCCTCGCCGGAGGAGGGCCCAGAGCATCGCCAGGAACGGCAGCAGGTCGTCCGCGGCGAACCAGGCCGCCTCCACCCGCCCCCGCTCGCCCTTCGGCCACAC
Organism: Streptomyces sp. NPDC030995; assembly: GCF_055571215.1. NCBI lineage: Bacteria > Bacillati > Actinomycetota > Actinomycetes > Kitasatosporales > Streptomycetaceae > Streptomyces > Streptomyces sp. NPDC030995. The sequence continues at coordinate 92,425 of NZ_JBVIFS010000007.1, read as the reverse complement.
CCGCACGGGCCCGGCGGGGCCGCCCGGCGGCGTCGCGGACGCCGGATCGCCGGCAGTGGGCGCCTGGCCCGCGACCGCCGGCGCGGACACCGCGGGGCGCGCCGCCCGGCGACGGGGCAGCGACCCGCCGCGGACCGCCGCCAGCAGCGCGTAGTTCTCGGCGACGAACACCCGTCCCGGACCGCCCGAGGGCTCCGGAACCCGTTGGCCCGTCAGATCCAGGTACATCGCCTGTACGACGTCCAGCCCGGCCGCGTCCGTGAACAGCCGGAACTGCGCGCCGGGGCGCGGGTTGAAGTCCACCAGCCGGAAGACGCCCCGCTCGTCCCGGCGGAAGTCCAGGTCCAGGATCCCCTGGTAGCCCAGCCGTTCGGCGAGCCGCAGCCCCGCCTCCTCCACCGCCGGGTCCGGCAGCCAGCGCCCCACCGCCGTCAGACCCGTCCGCACCGGCCAGGACATCTCCTTGCGGCCCGATCCCGCGAGGAGCGGACGACCGCCCCGCGCGAAGGCGCCGTGGAAGAACCAGTCGGTGTCCGGTCCGGCCGACAGGAACCGCTGGAGCAGCAGCCGGCTCCCGGCCTCGGCGGAACGCTCGTAGAGCCGGCGCGCCTCGGCGGGGGTGTGCAGCAGCGTGGTGCTCCGCAGCCCGTCGGCCCCGCTGGGCAGCAGCCAGGGCCTGCTCCACTTGGCGACCACCGGCAGCCCGAGCCGCCAGGCCGCCTCCGCCGCCTCGGCCCCGCTCGCCGGGATCACGGTCTCCGGGTGCGGCACGTCCCACCGCGAACAGAGCCTGGACAGCTCGGCCTTGTCGGCCACCCGGGCGGGCAGGTCGTCGGGCTGATGGGGAATCCGGAAACGGTCGCGGAGCATCGGCGCGACCCGGGACACGGCGATGGCGCTCAGGTCGTCCATGGCGAAGAGCACGGCCGGGCGGCCGATCCGCTCCGACACCCCGGTCAGGCACTCCAGCAACGCCTCGGGCGCCTCCGGGTCCAACCCGCCGGCCGGCCCGGCATGTACGGCGCGCAGGTACCGCGAACGCCCCATGGGACCTCCCCCGGCCTCGACGACGGCATGGACCTCCACGCCCTTGCGGCCAAGGGATCTGACGGCGCCGAGGGTTCCGTGGTGGAACGGATTGCGATCGAGTCTGAGCACAACGGCGGGCACGTGGTTGGGATGCGCGTACATGGCAACGGTGTCTTTCACCTAGTCGGACCAAGCGGGGGTGGTGTGCACCTGCGAATGGCCTATGCGGCAGTCACCGGACAGGCCATTCGTCAGATCTGATGCCTAACGTCTTTGGTAAGCACACCGATTCAGGAAAGCTCGGGAGACGCCATGCCCAGACCACGACGCCGACTGGCGAGCACCTGCATCGGTACGGTCACGGCCGGACTGCTCGCGACGGGGGCCGCACTCGCGGCGCCCGTCGAGGACCGGCCCGAGGGCTCCACCGCCTCCGACATCGCCATGGGCGCCTATCTCCACTACGGGCCGCGCGGGGTGAGCCGGATCCCGCGCCTGTCGCGCTGGTTGGGCGGCAAGGAGATCCGGGTCGGCCACACCTATCTGCCCGGTGACCAGTGGGCCGGCATCGAGGGCAGGGTCTCCTTCCTGGAGGACTGGGCCGAATGGCGCCAGGCCGAGGACGACCGGATCTTCGTCCTCAACGTGCCCATGCAGGCACGGAACGAGAGCCGTGTGCCCGACCGCCGGGTGGCCCGGCTGATCAGGGCGGGCGCGCTCGGCTGGTACGACCTGCACTTCGAGCGGCTCGCCGAGCGGCTGGTGTCGCTGGGCGTCCCGGACACGGTGATCGTGCTCGGCTGGGAGATGAACGGCACCACCTACACCCACCGCTGCGCACCGGACCCGGAGAACTGGAAGAGGTACTGGAAGCGCATCGTCACGACGATGCGCTCGGTGCCCGGGCAGAAGTTCAAGTTCGACTTCGCCCCGAACCGCGGCAAGGACGCGATCGGCTGGACCGAGTGCTACCCCGGCGACGACGTGGTCGACATCATCGGCATGGACTCGTACGACCAGGGTCCCGGCCGGGACTTCGACGACCAGATCGTCCAGCCGTACGGGCTCCAGCAGCACGTGGACTTCGCGAAGGCACACGGCAAGGAGATCTCGTACCCGGAGTGGGGGCTGTTCCGGCGCGGGGACAATCCGGAGTACGTACGGCGCATGCTGAAGTGGATCGAGCAGCAGAAGCCGCTCTACCACACCATCACCGACTACTGCCCGCACGGCGTGTGGCAGTGCAAGCAGAACCCGCAGTCCGCGAAGGTCTTCCGCGACGCGCTGCGGCCCGATCTGCCCGGCCCGGTGGTGCCGACCCCGGTGGTTCCGACCCCGGTCGTGCCCACGCCCGTGGTCCCGACCCCCGTGGTGCCCACGCCGGCCGTACCCACTCCGGTCGTCCCGACGCCCGAGATCCCGATCCCGATCCCGATGCCGACACCCCAGGTCCCGACGCCTCAGGTCCCGACGCCTCAGGTCCCGACTCCCCAGGTCCCGACTCCCGAGATCCCCAAGCCCTCGCCCGCTTCGCCGAGCCCCGAGGTCCCGCTGCCGGTGACACCGAGCCCGCTCGTCCCGGCACCGGTCACTCCGGCACCGGTCACCCCGAGCCCGGTCGCCCCGAGCCCGGAGATCCCGGTGCCGGTCACTCCCAGCCCGGTCACCCCGAGCCCCGAGGCCCCGGCGCCGGTCACTCCCAGCCCGCTCGTCCCGACGCCCGAGGTGCCCAAGCCCTCGGCCTCCCCCTCGCCCGTCGTCCCGAGCCCGCTCGTCCCGGCGCCCCAGCCCACCCCGCCGAAGCCCCTGCCGCAGCCGGAGAAGCCGCCGGTCAACGACCCCAAGCAGTGGTGCGTGCCGCTCAACTTCGGCGAATGGCTCTCCGCGCTGGTCGGCAAGCAGTCGGTCTGCATCAAGTTCGACTGGGGCAAGGACTCCGGCTACTGGCCCTTCTAGACGGGTCATCGAACCCGCAGTTCGTTGAGCCGCGCCCGCCAGTCCCTGGCGGCCGGCAGCGCCTCCCGCAGCGCGTCCACCGCCCGCTCGCGCCCCGTCACCTGCGACTCGTGCAGTCGCAGCAGGGGCGCGAGCGCGCTGGTGGCCAGCAGGAACCGCTGGTTGACGACCGTCTCGGGCCGCCAGTGGTTCTTGTACGGCTCGTTGCCGCGCAGGAAGCTCACCACCGGGCGGCCCTCGGCGAGCGCCCGCCCGGCCTCGTAGCGCAGCAGCAGCGTCGCCACGTCCACCTTCCGCGTCCGCAGGTCCGGGTCGGCCCCGTACAGGTAGCCGCCGCTGAGCGCCGCCGACAGCAGCGTGACGTTGGCCGCCACGACCTTCCCGTCCAGCCGGAACTCCGTCAGCCGCCCCTCCCCCGCCCGCACCATCCGCCGGGTGGCCCGGGTCAGGTGCTCGGCGAAGCGCGGCTTGAGGTGCTCGGGGGTCACCCCGCGGCCGCGCCACTGCTTCTCGTGGAGCCGCAGCAGGTTCCGTACGGCACGCGGCACCTCGTGCTCGGTGACCTCGTGCTCCTCGATCCCGGCCGCGTCGGTCTTGCGCAGCTTGGCCCGCACCCGCTGGCCGCCGGAGGCGGGCATCCGCTTGACCAGCTCGTCGAACGGCAGCGCGGGCAGCTCCATGCAGGTGGAGTCGGTGAGCTGGGCGCCCACCCCGGGCCAGTGCTTGGCCAGCTGCTCGACGGCGGCCCCGGGGCGGACCTCCCGCAGGTCGACGACCGCGCCACGGGCGGCCCGGTGCAGCCCGCGGGCCAGCGCCGGGACGACCTGGTCGGCGTGCTCCGCGGCCACGAGCACGTCGAAGTAGTCGGTGATGAGGCCGCCGAGCGGCACCAGCAGCGGCAGCGGCCGGTGTACGAGCATCAGCGCGGCCGCGCCGACCAGCTCCTCGCCGCGCCGGACGAGGACGATCCGGAGCCGGCCGTCCTTCCCGTACGACAGCCACCAGGAGTGCAGCCAGGCGTGGCTCTGGAAGGGGGTGGCGGTGGGACAGCCGCGGACGAGCCGGTTCCACGGCTCCTCCAGCGCGGCGAACTGCCGGGGGTCGCGGCACAGCGTCACCGACAGGGCCCCGGCGGAGCCCGAACTCATCGCACGGACTCCTTCTCCTTGGCCTCCGCGTGCTCACCCTGGGCGGGGAGCGAGGCGTACTCCTCGACCGCGGGCTCGGCGACCGGCCCGGCCGCGGTCTCCACCGCCGTCGCCGCCTCCGGCTCCTCGGGACGCCGCGCGCGGCCCGGCCGGGCGAGCAGCCACAGACCGCCCACCAGCCCGCCGGCGCACATCCCGACGGCTCCGCTGATGGCGGCGGACGGGGAGGCGGGGTCGGAGGGGGCCACGGCCTGGTTGAAGAGGAGCAGCTGGACACCGGTGTTCTTGGCGGCCTGATTGCTGCTCAGCGACAGTGCGTCGGCGACCGCGTTCGCGATGTCGGCGGCCTCGGCGGGGCTCTTCGACGTACCCGTGATGGCGATCATCGGGGACTCGGGCGAGGTCTCGGCCCGCACCTGGGTGCGCAGCTTCCGGGCGTCGATGCCCGCGCGGGGCTGGGCATAGGCGAGGGTGGAACTGCTGGTGGCGATACGGGCGTACGCCTGCGCGAAGCCGAGGGCGGTGGCCGGCTCGGTGGTGTCGTCGGGGACGGCGACGACATAGCTGGTCGCGGCGTACTCGGGGGCCTTGACCACCCCGTACGCCCCGCCCGCGGCCAGCCCCAGCAGGGCGCACGCGGGCAACGGCCACCACGCGGGCAGCGACATCGACCGCCGGCGCTGCCTCTTCTCCGAGCGGTGGTCCGACTTCTTCTCGGACTTCTTCCCGGACTTCGCCCGGGACTTCGCGTCGGACTTCGCCTGGGACTTCGCGTCGGACTTCGCGTCGGACTTCTTCTGGTCGGCGGTATCGGCCATGAGCGTGCTCGCTTCCTGGAGGGAGGGGAGTTGGTTCGGGTCCCGATGGGGACCCCGTCTGGGATTCGGATCAGCCACCGGCGCCCGGCACTTCCAGCCGATCCAGCCCCGCCGGCGATCGAGGCGCTCTTTCAGCCCCGCCGGCGTTTGAGGCGTTGGGGGTCCCCCCGGCGGAGGCAGGGGGAGGGTCCGGGGGCAGCGCCCCCGGCAACGGCGCCGCACCCGCACGCGGACCTGCCGGGCCCGGCGCAGCCGAAAGGGCAAGGTCGTAGACGTCCAGTAGCTGCCGCGCACTGCGGGCGATGTCGTAGCGGCGCACCACCGGCGGCGGTGGCAGCCTGCGCGCACCCGCCTCCATGTGGCCCCGCAGCGCCGCGACCAGTTCCTCCGTGCCGGTGCCGATGCGCCGGGCCCCGGGGGCCTGGGCGGCGGGCAGGTCGTCGATGGCGGGGCACGTCACGTGCAGGACGGGCAGTCCGGCGGCCAGCGCCTCCACGACCGCGAGCCCGAAGGCCTCTTCCCGCGACGGGGAGACGAAGACGTCCATGGCGGCCAGCAGCGCCGGGATCCCGGGGGTGCGGCCGTCCTCGCTGTCGCCCAGCGGGTCGCGCTCCCCGAGCAGGTGGATCCGGCTCTGCGCGCCGAGCTCGGCGGCCAGCCGGCGCAGCCCCGCCCGCTCCGGCCCGTCCCCGGCGAGCAGCAGGTGCGCGCCCGGCAGCGCGGCAACAGCCCGCACCAGGACGTCGAACCGCTTGCCCGGGACCAGTCGCCCGACCCCGCCGACCACGAAGGCCCGCTCGGGCAGTCCGGTCCGGGCCCGGGTGGCCCGCCGCACGCCCTCCTCGAAGCGGAAGCGGACGGCTTCGATCCCGTTGGGTACGACGTGCACCCGCGCGGCCGGCACCCCCCACCCCTCCAGCCGGGCGGCGACGGTGTCCGACACGGCCACGGTCGCCGCGCCCAGCCGCTCGCTGGCGAGGTACAGCGCCCGCACCCCGCCCGACAGCGGGCGGCCCTCGATCTCGCCCTCGCCGAGGGAGTGTTCGGTGGCCACGGTCGCCCTGGTGCCCGCGATCCGGGCCGCGAGGCGCCCGTACACGCACGCCCGGTACAGGTGGGTGTGCACGATGTCGTACTGGCCGCGCCGGATGAACTTCACCAGTCGCGGCAGCGCCCCCAGGTCCCGGTTGCCCCGCATCCCCAGGTGCACGACCCGCACCCCGTCGGCGCGCAGCCCCTCGGCCACCGGCCCGGGGTTGGTCAGCGTGAGGACGTCGCACTGCATCGGCATGTGCCGTAGCAGCAGCCGCAGTTGCTGCTCGGCACCGCCGACCCCGAGCCCGGTGATGACGTGCAGTGCCTTGACCTTCTTCACCGGTGCACCGCCCGCCGCAGCTCGCGCGTGCGGTGGCGCAGCTGCTTGATGCGCAGCCGAGCGCCGCCGTCGGCCTGGCTGACGTGCGTACGCGGCAGGGCGTGCGGGCCGGCGAGCCGTCCGGGGTCGATGGCGCAGGCGTAGCCGTATCCGGCGGCGCGGGTGGCGTCGACGACCCGGGCGTCGAGGTGCCCGTACGGGTAGCAGAATCCTTCGGGCAGGGTGCCGGTCAGCTCGCGCAGCAGGTCGCGGCTGCCCCGCAGTTCCTGTTGGAGCACGTCGTCGGAGGTCGCCGTGAGGTCCTGGTGGAGCAGTCCGTGCGAGCCGATCTCCTGTCCGGCTTCGGCGACCTCGCGGATGCCCTCGGCGGTGAGCAGGGACTTGCGCGGCCCCAGCGGGTCCCACACGTTGTCCACGCCGAGCCGCCCGGGCAGCACGAAGAGGGTGGAGGTGCAGCCGTAGCGCCGCAGCAGCGGCAGCGCCCGGGTCAGGAAGTCGGTGTAGCCGTCGTCGAAGGTCAGCCCGACCAGCCCGGCGCCCCGCCCGGCCGCGCGGGCCCGGAGCAGTTCGCCGACCGACACCCCGCGCAGGCCGCGGGAGCGCAGCCACAGCAGCTGCGCCTCCAGGGCGCGCGGGGTGACGGTGATCCCGTACGGGTCCTCGGCGGGGTCGGTGAACTCGGCGACCGAGTGGTACATCAGGACCCACGGCGAAGCGGTCCGGCGGGCGGGGACCACCACGGCCTCGTGGGCCGTGTCGGTGTCAGCGGACATTGCGGAACCTCTGCGTGAACTGGGAGATCTGACCGGGCAGGGCGGTGACTTCGAGGGCGCGTATGGCCATGCCGGTGGCTCCGAACATGGCCGGGACCAGCAGGCAGCCGAGGGCGGCGCTGAGCATCGGGTCGGGGATCATGGGCCCGGCGATCCAGCCGGTCACGCAGGCGGCGACGGCGGCGACGGCGAGCCGTCCGATGCTGACGGCGACCCGGCGGACCTGGATGGCGATGATCCGGGAGCCGAGGCCGGTGAGCAGCAGGGCGGCGGTGGTGGAGATGCCGGCGGCGTTGGCGGCGGCGATCCCGTAGGTGCCCCACCAGTCGACGGCGAAGGCTCCGGCCACGACGTTGACGAGCAGTCCGGCGCCCATCGCGAGCGCCGGGAACCAGGTGGGCCGGGCGGTCGAGAAGAAGGGCCGGGACAGCGCCCCGACGAGGCAGTGGCCGAGCAGTCCGAGTCCGTAGACCCGCATGACGGAGGCGGTGGCGAGGGTGTCCTGGTGGGTGAAGGCACCGCGCTCGAAGAGGACCTGGATGATCTGGGGCGCGTACCCGATGACGAGCGCGGTGCCCATGAGCACGGCGAGCGAGGCCAGCGCGAGGTCCTGCTCGACGCGCCGACGGGCCTTCTCCGGCTCTCCGACGGCCATGGCCTGGGCGACGACGGGGAAGGTGACGGTGCAGATCATCAGGGAGAGCACCATCGGCATCTGCGCGACCTTCTGCGCGTAGTTGAGGTGGGAGATCGCCCCGGACGGCAGCGAGGCGGCCAGGAACCTCTCGACGAGCACCTGCGACTGGCGGAAGACGGCGAAGAAGATCACGGGGGCGATGACCCCGAAGGCGATGAGGGTGGGGCGGTCCCGGTCGCGCTGGCTGCGCGGGGCGGTCCGCTTGGCGCGGGGCCCGCCGAAGCCCACGTTCCGGATGAAGGCGGGCAGTTGGACGAGCACCATCAGCAGCCCGCCGGCGGCGACGCCCGCGGCGGCGGCCCGCACCCCCCACAGGGCGTGGAGGGCCACCATGGTCCCGATGATGCCGACGTTGTACGACACGTAGATCGCGGCGGGCGGCACGAAGGACCGGTGCGCCCGCAGCGCCGCGCTGAAGTAGCCGGCGATTCCGAAGGAGAGCACGGTCAGGGCCGTCATACGGGTGCACTCGACGGCCAGTCCGGGATCGGGCAGGCCGGGCGCGAGCACCCCGACCACGACCGGCGCGGCGACGACCAGCACGGAGGCGACGGCGGCCAGGAACACGACGAGCCGCGGCAGGGTCGCCCCCACGAGCAGCCGTACGGGATCCTGCGCGCGGGCCTCCTTGCGGGTGAGCCCGGCCCGGCTGGCGGCCCGCCGGGCCAGGGCGTGGCTGAAGGCGGGCACCATCAGCAGCGCCATGGCGTCCTCGATGAGCAGCGTCGAGGCCATCTCGGGCACGGTCCAGGCGATCAGGAAGGCGTCGCTGTCGTGCCCGGCCCCGAAGAGGTGTGCGATGGTCTGGTCGCGCACCAGCCCGAACACCGCCCCGGCCGCGGTCAGCCCGGCGGTGACGGCGGCGGCCTTCGCCAGGAACCGCCCCAACGGCGGACTCCCACCGGCGCCGGGCTGGCTCCCGCCGGTGCCGCCGGGACCGCCGGCGCGGTGGCCATGACCGAGCCGCTCCCGCGCCGGCGCGGCCGGTCCTTCGGGCAGCGCCGCGGAGCCGAACCGGTCGCGCCCCGGCGCGGCGGGGGCCTGGGGCACGTCGGCGGAGCGGCTCGCGCCCCGCGCGGCCACGGGCACACTGCGCTTCCCCGAGGCTCCGCCCGGATACCCGGCGGAGCCGAACACCGCCTCCCGCGCGGCGGGCTCACCACCAGGCCGCGACACGGCCGCGGCCCCGCCCCGCCCGGGCAGCGCCCCGGCGACGAACCCCGGGTCCACCGCACCCGCCCCACCGGAGGGTGCGACCGAACGGGGCACGGCCCCGGAGGCGTTCCGGCCCGGCAGAACCCCGGCGACGAACCCGGGATCCACCGCACCCGGCCCGCCCGGGCCACCGGGCAGACCCGGGCCGTTGCCGGGGCGCCCGGGCACGGGCGCGCTCCAGGGGGGACCGGCGGAGCCGGGATCCGTGCCCCCGGGGGCACGCGACGGACCGAGGTCCGGGGCACCCGGGACACGGGCGGGGCCCGCCCCGGCCGGGGGGCCGGCGGCGGGCCGCCAAGGCGTGGTGTCCGTCACCGGCGAGCCGCAACCCCGGGGGCCCTACCCCGTGAACCCGCGCCGGAGGCGGAACCGGAAACCGCGGCAGCCCCACGCAGTGGACCCGCGCCGGCGGAACCGGAACCCTCAGCCGCGGCCCCGGAACCAGCCATCCCCCGGGAGGGCAACGCCCACCAGGCCGCCAAGCCGATGATCACCCCGGTGAGGACCGTGGACGGGCCCCCGATGTCCGCGTAGAGGAAGTCCGTCAGCTGCCACACGAACAGGCCGATCGCGACCAGCCCGCAGTCCCGCATGCCCGCAGCGCCGGAGGCGACCCGCCGCAGCCCCGCCACCAGCAGCGCCGCCCAGCCCCCCGCCAGCGCGGTCAGCCCGATCAGCCCCTGCTCGCTCAGGATGAGCAGGTACATGTTGTGCGGGGAGAGCAGCGGCTGGCGGATGTAGGCCTGTCCCGCGCCCGCGGTGTCGCTGCCGGAGGACAGTCCCAGCGAGGCGTGCCCGTCACGGTTGGCGGGGAAGCCCTTCAGCCCCACCCCCACCGCCGGCCGCTCGCGCCACATCGACTCGGCGGCGGCCCACATCGTGTAACGGTCGGTCACCGACTGGTCGGGCGCACTCGACACCTGGGTGATCGAGGTCAGCCGTTCCGCGACCATCTCGGAGCCGACCCCGAGGCCACCCACCAGCACCACCCCGGCGGCGGCCAGCGCGGCGACCACCTTCAGCGCCCGCCGGATCCCGGCCAGCCCCATCACCAGGACCGCCGCGCCGAAGGTGGCGATCCACGCGCCCCGGCTGAAGGACAGCACCAGTGGCAGCACCAGCACCAGCGCGGAGCCCCCGGCGATCCGCCGGACCCGCTGCGGCAGGTCCGGCGCCAGCGCGGCGGCGGTCGCCACCACCAGCCCGTACGCCACCACCGTGGCCATGCCCATGACGTCACCGGGGCCGAAGGTGCCCACGGCTCGGATGTCCTCGCCCTGGTACGAGGCCCCGGTGTGGGTGGCGTACTGCACGACCCCCACCGCGCCCTGCACCAGCGCCAGGACCACGAAGCACCCGGCGGCCAGCCGGAATTCCTTGGCGTCGCGCACCAGCAGCACCACCGCCGCCGGGACCAGCACGAAGACCTGGAGGTAGCGCACGAAGCCGGGCAGGGCCGCGTACGGGTCCCCCGCGGTCATCGTCGCGACCGCGAGCCCGACCCCCGGCGCCCCGAGCACGAGCACGCCCAGCGGGGTCAGCGCCCGCACCCGGCCGCGCAGCGCCTGCACCGCGCAGACGAACACCAGCAGCAGCGAGGCGGCGTCGGCCGGGCCGACCTTCCCGGAGGTGGTCGCGTCCCCCGCCGGGAGCGGGGCGAGCAGGAACAGCACGGTCGCGGCGAGCGGCAGCAGCGGCCAGTGCCGGCGCAGCAGGCCCGACAGGTCGGGCCGTACACCGTTCAGGGACACGGCAAGGCTCATCAGCTGCCCCCCAGCCGGAAGCGGAAGAAGGAGGCCGCGGTGCGGGCGAGGATCCACAGGTCCTGCCACAGCGACCAGGTGTCGATGTAGTGGTTGTCGAAGCGGGCCCGGTCCTCGATGGAGGTGTCCCCGCGCAGGCCGTTGATCTGGGCCAGGCCGGTGATGCCGACGGGCATCCGGTGCCGGGCCTCGTAGCCGGGGTGGACGGTGGAGAACTTGGCGACGAAGAAGGGCCGTTCGGGGCGCGGGCCGACCAGGCTCATGTCACCCCGTACGACGTTCCACAGCTGCGGCAGCTCGTCCAGCGAGGACTTGCGCAGGAAGGAGCCGACCGGGCTCATCCGCCGGTCGCCCGCGACCGTCCAGCGGGTGGCGGCCTCGTGCTCGTCGGCGCGCAGGGTACGGAACTTCAGCAGGGTGAAGGGGCGTCCGTAGAGCCCGACCCGCTCCTGCCGGAAGATCACCCCCGGCCCGTCCCCGACCCGTACGGCGAGCGCGCAGGCGGCCATCACGGGCGCGGCGGCGATCAGCGCGACCAGCGCGAGCACGGCGTCGATGCCCCGCTTGGCCCAGCGCTCCAGCGGCCGCGCCGGACGGGGCAGCAGCGGTTGTACGGCGTACCCCCACAGCTGGTCGGCGGGGTGCGCGAGGCGCATGCCCGTGACCTTGGCGGTGCCGGCCGGGTCGGCGAGCCACAGCCGGCAGCCGTGGTCGTGGAAGAGCCGGACCAGGGAGGCGGTGCGCTCGTCGGCTTCCGGCGGGCGGGTGAACACCGCGTGCCGGACGGAGTTCTGGATGACCGCGCGCCGGATGTCCTCGTGGGTGGCGAGGAACGGCAGGGCGCCGGCGTCCCCTTCGGCCGGGGCGTAGGTCACAGAGGGATCGGCGATCCCGACCGGGCGCAGCCCGAACTCGGGGCGGCCGTACAGGGCGGCGGCCACCGCGCCCGCCCCGGCGCCGGGTCCGACGACGAGGGCGGAGGCGGGCCTGCGAACGGCCGCACGATGCTGGAGCTGGTTGACGACACCTCGTCCCGCGCACGCGAGCACGACCTGGAGGCAGACGGCGGTGAGCAGCACGCTCCAGCCCAGGGCGTGGGCCGGGTCCAGGGCGGCCACGACGGCGGCCGCCCCGCACCACAGGACGGCGGACCGCCCGGCCAGCACGGGCAGTTCGAGGAGTGCGGAGGGGGCGAGCCGCGGCCGGTACAGCCCCGCCTGCGCGTGCAGCGCGCCGAGCAGGACGGGGAGCACGGCGACGGCCGGCAACGCCGGTCCGGGCAGGGTCGCCGCCGTGAGTACGGCGGCCAGCGCGTCGGCGGTGAGCAGCGGGAGCACCCGGCTGCGGCGCCGGACCCGCTTCGGGCGTACGGCGGACCGGGCCTGGTCCGTCCTGGGCCTGCGCGGGGGGTGGATGGCGGTCGCGGAGCGGCGGGCCCCCGCGTGAGGCGCGGGCGCGAAGGCGCTGCCGCCGGCGGGCCCCGTGCCGCCCTGCCCGGTGTGCCGGGCGGGTGCGCTGTCCATCGTCATCGGCTGATGCGCTCCTGGTTCAAGGGCCGGGGCCTGCCCAGCAGTTCGTGGTACAGGCCGGTGACCGCGTCCGTGGTCCGCCGCACGTCGAAGTCGGTCCGGGCGTGCTGCCGGGCCTGCTCCCCCAGTTCGGCGAGGAGCCGCGGTTCGGCGAGCAGCCGGGCCAGCGCCTTGGCCAGCGCCGTCGGATCCTCCGGCGGCACCAGGCACAGACGTCCCTGGCCGGGCGGCAGGCTCTCGCGGGCACCGCTGACGTCGGAGACCAGGACCGGGCGGCCGCAGGCCATGGCTTCGAGCGGGGCGAGCGCCATGCCTTCCCACCGCGACGGCAGTACAACGAGATCGGCGGCCCGAAGCCACGGTCGGATGTCGGCGGCGGCGCCCGCGAAGAGCACTCCGGGCGGGGCCGTGCGGCGCAGCCGTTCGGTGTCGGGGCCGTCGCCGACGAGGGCGAGGCGGGCCGCGGGCACGGTGCCCAGCAGTTCCGGCCAGGCCCGCAGCAGGATGTCCTGCCCCTTCTGGTGGCAGATCCGGCCCACGCACACGGCGAGCGGCCCGCCGTCGGTCCGGAAGACGGGGGGCAGCGGCAGTTCGGCGCGCGCCCGGGCCTTGTCGTGGTCGGGGTCGGGTTCGCGGGGGCGGAAGTGGCCCAGGTCCACGCCGTTGCGGATCACCGACCAGCGGGCGGTGATGCCCTCGGTCTCGCCCGCACGGCGTTCGGCCTCGCTGACGCAGAGCACCCGGTCGGCCCAGCGGGCCCCGTACCGCTCCCAGCGCAGGGCGAGTGCGCCGGTGGCCCCGCCGACCGCGTCGAAGGACCAGGCGTGGGGCTGGAAGACGGTGGGTACGGCGCCGCGCGCGGCGAGCCGCCCGGCCAGCCCGGCCTTGGCGCTGTGGGCGTGCAGGAGGTCGGGCCGGACCCGGCGCAGCAGCCGCCGGGCCCCGAGGAGCTCGGCGGGCAGGCCGGGCCCCGGGGAGCGTCCGGCACGCCAGGTGAGCACCTCGGCCCCGGCGGCCCGGGCGGATTCGGCGAGGGTGCCGCCGGACGGGCAGCCGACGACGGCGCGAAGGCCTTCGGCGGTCTGTGCGCGGACGAGGTCGGTGACGACCCTGGCCACACCGCCGTCGACGGGTTGTACGAGATGGAGGACGGTCGTGGGCTGTGCTGCCCGAGGTTGTGTGGGCACGTGGAGTGGTCTCCTACGTTCAGCGGCGCGCGTCTGTCTGAACGAAGAGCACACCGAGGAAATGACCCTGACTTTCGCCCGTGAACCTGAAGCTCAGGCTGCGGGCGCCACCGGACAGGGCGGGACTCAGGTCGAACACGTCCGCGTCATATCCGAGATTATTCATATGTTCGGGCTGTCGCACGAACGACTGATTTCCGAATTCCGTGATCGTGGAATTCATAACATCATTAAAAGGATTTTCTCCGTCGCTGAGGCTCACCCGGCGTCCACTGTCGGCCGTCACGGTGAGTGAGTCGCCCAGGGTGCCCCGGTCGCCGTCGTACGCGACCAGCCCGACCCGGCCCGCGGACCCGGCCGGCGCGTCCAGGCCCTCGATCTCGACCTTTCCGTCGCCGCCCGGGGCGGCGAGCCCCTCGAAGCCGTCCCACAGCGAGATCCGGCGCACCGGCTCCTGCGGGTGCTCGTAGGCGACGACCAGCGTCCAGCCGCCCCAGGCCCCCACGTCGGAGTGCCCCATGGCGATGTTGAGCTGGGCGACCGTCCACATCCCGGCGCCACCCTTGCGCACCAGCGGGGTCACGTCGGCGGAGGCCTGGTAGGCATCGCTGCCCGCGTCCGTGCGGTGGCCCATCACCGTGTCGGCGAGGACCTCCTTGTACGAGCCGCCCGGCTCGGCGACCAGCACCCGCCCGTTGTCCTCCGGCGGCTTCTGCTCGCCCACCCGCAGGTTCCCGCCCCAGTAGAGGCGGGCGTACGAGACCTTCGCGCCCTGCGGGACCTTGAGCTCGGCCCGGGTGGAGTTGTAGGTGTCCGGGTCCTTGTCGACCTCGCTGTAGAACATCTCGAAGTCGCTGTTGACCCCGGCCGCGCCCTTCTTGACCTCGGCGCACGGCTCGGCCTGCGGGGACTCCTCCCGGCGGCAGCTGATGCCGGAGTTGGAGGCGCGCACCAGCCCGCCGTGCTGCACGGCCTGGTAACGCTGAGTGAAGGGGACCCGGGGCAGCTCTTTGGGAGCGGGAGGCGCCGCCCACGCCGCGGGGGCGTGCGCGGAAAGCGTGAGGCAGGACAGCAGACCGAGCGTGCCGAGGATTCTGCGGGAGGAACCCATGACCCTGTCTCCATTTTCGATCAAGGGAACAAAACAGGAGTGAACTTTGTCAGAAATCGGGCTGGAAATCACGTCGGACTCGCTCGTACGGCCTTTTGGGCGATAGCACGCACCCTCGGAACGGGCGGGTCGTTATGAGTTGCACCAGCGTTCGAACCAAAAGGGAATACCGAGATGAAGAAGAGGCTGGTGCGCGGCACCACCGTGGCCGTCGCGGGCGTCGCCGTGCTGATGGGCGGCGCGGGCCTCGCCTCCGCGGACGGCGGGGACGGCGGGGACGGTGCGACGGCCCACGGCTTCGCCGGCGGGTCGCCCGGCGTCCTGAGCGGCAACCTGCTCCAGATCCCCGTCGACGTCCCGGTGAACGTGTGCGGCAACACCGTGAACGTGATCGCCCTGCTGAACCCGGCCTTCGGCAACACCTGCGTGAACGCCTGAGCGTCAACCGCGCCGCCCGAAACGGCTGCATCCGAGTGAAGCCACGCAACCCGAACCGTGGCAGCGCCGTTGTTCCGGGTGCTCCAGTACCGGGCAATCCTGCAAAAAAGGGACGACAATGATCAAGAAGATGATGGCTTCGGCCGCGGTTGCCGCCTCGGTCGTGGGCATGGGTGCCGCCATGGCCCCGCAGGCGATGGCCATCGGGAACGACAACGGCGTCAACACCGTCAACGGCAATGGTGCCGCGCAGATCTACGGCAACCAGGCCACCTACGGCAACATGAGCCCGCAGATGGCGCTGATCCAGGGCTCCTTCAACAAGCCCTGCATCGCCCTCCCCGCGAAGGCCAACCTGCAGTCGCTGGTCTCCGCGGTCAACATCGGCGTCCAGGACATCCCGGTCCTGTCCAGCCCGCAGACCCAGCAGTGCACCGAGAACTCCACCCAGGCCAAGGGTGACGAGGCTCTGTCGCACATCCTCAGCAACATCCCGATCCTCTCCGGCAACGTGTCCCAGGGCAGCTGACCGAGGCCGGTGCCCGCGAGGCCGTCGCACCTTCGGGTCGCGGCGGCCTCGCCGCATGTAAAGCCCGGTTCCCCGCCTCTCGGAAATCGGCTGCTCAAATCCGCCGGTCGCCCCGAATTCAAGCCGGGGCATTGGGGTGAGTTCCAGGCCGACTGCACGAAAAGTGCGGTTTCTTTTCCCCGGGCCACTCGTTGTTAATTCTGCAGCGGATACACCTCTGCGGGAAGGATAGAAAAGAAATGATGCACAAGAAGGCCGTGGCGCTGACCGCCGGGGTTCTGATGGCGGCCGGTGCCGCCACCCCCGCCATGGCCAACTCCGACGCCTCGGGCGCCGCCGTGGGTTCCCCCGGCGTCCTCTCGGGCAACGCCGTCCAGGTGCCGATCAACATCCCGATCAACATCTGCGGCAACACCATCAACCTGGTCGCGGCACTGAACCCGGCCTTCGGCAACGTCTGCGTCAACCGCTGACGAAGCGGTTGCGCCCACACGGGCAAACCTCCTCGGGGTGGCCTCGGAGTGCACGGCGGTGCACTCCGAGGCCACCTTCGATTCGACACCGGCGGTAGCGCCGGTAGACAGGGAAGGATCCATGCGACAGGTACTGAGCCGACAGGTTCTGGGCAAGGGCATGCTCACGGCTGCGGCCGCGTCGAGTCTGCTGTCGATCGCGGCGGGCGCGGCCTACGCGCACCCCGGAGCGAGCGCCGAGGCCTCGCACTCACCGGGTGTGCTGGCCGGTAACAGCGTCTCGGTACCGCTCACCCTCGCCCCGAACGTGTGCGGCAACAGCGTGGACGGCGGTGCGGCGCTCAACCCCGCGATGGGCAACAAGTGCGCCACCACGACCGGTTCGCACAGCAACGAGGACCACGCGTACGAGCGCTACCTCAGCCCCGAGAACGCCGAGGCCTTCGCGCGCTACCTCGAGGAGCGCGAGGGGCCGCGGCACGCGGTGCCGGAGCAGCGCCACGAGTCGCCGCGCTACGAGGAGCAGCGGCAGCAGGAACCCCGCCGCGACGGGCCGCGGCACGCGAAGCCGCGCGTCGAGGAGGAGCGCCACGAGGGCGGCTACGGCGGCCCCGCCGAGGAGGAGGGCAAGGAGGAGGAGTGCGACGACCACCCCGGGTCCGCACCGCCCCCGCCGGAGCACCACGCCCCGCCCGCGCCCGACCGGCCGCACCCGATGCCGCAGCCCGTGGAGGAGCACCCGGCTCCGCTGCCGGCTCCGGCACCCGCCCCCGCGCCGGAGACCCCCGCCCCGGTCGGGGAGGAGGCGCCCGCGCCCCGGCCGCCGCACGGGAGTCAGCCCGTAGAGCACCCGGCCCCGGCGCCCGAGGTCGTACCGCCGGCGGACCAGCCGCCGGCCGCCCCCGCCGGTGACGTCCCCGTGCACCTGCCCCCGGCTCCGGCTCCGGCCCCCGCCGAGGCGCCTGCGCCGGTGCCCGCTCCGGCGCAGGTGACCGCGCCCATGCTGGCCGAGACCGGCGCGGGTCAGCCCGCGGCCGCGGCGGCCCTCGCCACCGCCCTGATCCTGGGCGGCGCCATTCTGTACCGGCGGTCGCGCATCGCCTGACCGGCAATACCGGTAATCAGAAGAAATATCGGCCGGAGAATCCCTTGTCGGATTCTCCGGCCGCTGTCGTGATCCCGCCGCTAATCACACGCGCGTCCGCGTTTCCGTAGCGGCGGGGAATCGTTACCCATGGGGAAAGTGGCGCGCCGGTCGCCACTGACGCCTCTGCCCACGAAAAGAAGAGGATTTCGATAATGAAGCTCACGAAGGTCGCCGCTGTCGTCGTCGGCTCCGTCGCCTCCCTCGCCGCCACCGCCCCCGCCTTCGCCGCCGAAGCCTCGGCCGTGCCCATGAGCCTGACGAGCGGGGTGACCGCGGTGACGGAGGCCGTGAACCCGGTGTCCGAGTCGCTTCCGCAGACCGCCGGCGCCGCGCTGGCCGAGCAGGGCGACCACGTCAACAAGGTCGTGGGCACCGTCCAGGAGGTCAACAAGGCCCGCAACAACGTGCCCGGCACTGTGCTCGGCCTCGCGAACGGCGCCACCCAGGCGTCCCCGATGCTCGGCGGCGTGAAGCTCAACGGCGGCCAGGGCTGAGACCGCCCCGGCTGAACACGCACGACACGACTGTGGGCGCCACCGGCAAGGCCGGGGCGCCCACAGCAGGTTGTGCAGCCGACGTCAGTCGTTGATGCAGACGTTACCGAACGCCGGGTTCAGCAGACCGACGATGTTCACGGAGTTACCGCAGACGTTGATCGGGACGTGCACCGGGACCTGGAGCAGGTTGCCGGAGAGGACGCCGGGGGAACCCACGGCCGCGCCCTCGGCCGACGCGTCGGCGACGGCGGAGCCGGCGGCACCGGCCGCAGCGATACCAGCGGTGGCCAGGACCAGGGCGGCCTTCTTGGCAGAGTTCATGGGAAGTGCACCTTCTGTTCGACGTTCTGCCCCGATCCGGGGCTCACACCGAGCGAAACGGCCCAGCCTCCCATGACGACACGGGTACACGCGCGATTAGACCTGTTCGGCTCAATTGTCGTAACCACGAGGCGGGTTCCCGCCCGCCCTGAGCCCTACGGAAGGGCGGGGATGTCCGGAACCTCCGGGAGTTCCGGAATCTCGGGGATCTCGGGGATCTCGGGGATCTCGGGCACGGCGTCCACCGGCGGCACCAGCGGGGTCGCGGGAACTTCCGGCACCAGCCCGTCGATCGGCGGGAGCTCCACCGGGGGCAGCTTGGGGATGAGATCGGACAGGTCGGGGAGGCCGGGCAGCTCCGGGAGTTTCGGCAGCTCGATCGGCGGCAGCTTCACCCCGTCGGGCAGCAGACCGCCCACCGTCGCGAGGAGGCCCTCGAGGGTCTTGCCCAGGTTCGTGAGGAGGTCGTCGATCGGCCCGGCGGCCGCGGCGCGCTTCTCGATCTTGTCGACCTGCCGCTGGACGGAGGCCACTCGATCGTTGACGGCCCGGGAGCCCTCACCGTCCGCGGCGCCGGCGGGGGCGGCCGCGCCGGACAGTATGACGACGGTGAGCGCCGACGGGACGAGGAGGCGGGCGCGGGACGGCTTCGTGCGGTGCATGGAGGTTCCTTCTGGTGGGGACACGCGAACTGGTGGGGACACGCGAACGGACCCGAGCGATCCGCTTCCTCACCCACCGTGCGAACACCTCGCACGGAGCGCAACCGGATCTTGAACCGCTGAGGGCTGCGTACGGGCTTCGCGCACACGTCCGGAGGCCACTCACCCGGGCCGGGGAAAACCCCGGCGCGCACGGGCCGTTTGAGTGAAGCGGCGGAACTAACCCCCGGTCGGGCCAGTTGACCAGGGCGCTCCATCAGCGGGCACTCGTGCGACAAAAGGATCAAGATGTTCAAGAAGTTCATGACCGCCGCCGCGGTTTCCGCCGTTGCGGTCGGCGCGGGCGCCGCTGCCGCGGCCCCGGCGATGGCCATCGGCAACGACAACGGGGTCAACACCGTCAACGGCAATGGTGCCGCGCAGATCTACGGCAACCAGAAGACCCACGGCGACATGAGCCCGCAGCTCAGCCTGGTCCAGGGCACCCTGAACAAGCCCTGCATCGCCCTGCCGGCGAAGATCAACACCCAGTCGCTGGTCGGCGCGGCCAACATCGGTGTCCAGGACATCAACGTCCTGTCGAACCCGCAGAACCAGCAGTGCACCGAGAACTCCACCCAGGCCAAGGGCGACGAGCCGCTCTCGCACATCCTCAGCAACATCCCGATCCTGTCCGGCAACCTCTCGGCCGGCAGCTGATCTCCTCCCCGGACTCCCCCCGGACTCCGCCCGGGGGGACCCCACCCGCGTCGAGCGCCGCGGCGATGTGACGAGGGCCCCGGCAGCGTCCAGCTGCCGGGGCCCTCGCGCACGGGGGTCAGGAGGTCCAGAAGTCCCACCACCGGGTGAGGACCAGCATGGCGATCACCCCGATGTGCAGGGCGGGCGGGGCCCAGCCGAACTCGGTGAAGAAGCCGCGCAGCGGGCCGGGGGCGGGGAGCGCGCCGGTGCGGACGTTGTGCGCGGTGACCGCCCAGAACATCAGCAGGGTCGCCACCCAGGCCAGGCAGCACCACAGGCAGAGCGCGTTGATCTCGTAGAGCGACTGGACCATCAGCCAGGCGCAGAAGCCGGTGCCGAAGAGCGTGCCCGCGTTCAGACCCAGCCAGAACCAGCCGCGATGGCGGGCGCCGGCCAGCAGGCCCGCGCCGACGCAGACCACGACGGCGTACCCGACCAGTCCCAGCATGGGGTTGGGGAAGCCGAAGACCGCCGCCTGGTCGCTCTTCATCACGCTGCCGCAGGAAACCACCGGGTTGAGGCTGCAGGCGGGCTTGAAGTTCGGGTCCTCCAGCAGGAGGAACTTGTCGAGGGTGATCACCCAGGAGGCCAGCAGCCCGGCCGCCCCGGTGAGGACCAGGAGCCAGGCCAACCCCCGTGGTGCGGCGTCCCGTTCGCCCTCGTGTCGACTGCCGGGCCGTCCCTGTTGCCGGGGGACGCCCACTGTATTCGTTGCCATGTGGCCCATACTCCCGCGCTCCACCACAGAGCAGGCCGAACCATGCGCATCCGTACGCAAGTTGACCTGAAGGGGTGGCGGGAACCTCCGATGCTTCCCGGACGTTTTACCGAACCCCGGACGTGATGTCAGAACCAGGGGTTACGTTGAGCTTCCGCGAAGTGACAAGCTGCGACGGCCTGGAGACCCCCCTTGAGCGATCCGTACGAGACAACCGAGGCGCACCTCGACCGACTCCTCGGCCGCGCCCTCAACTCCTTCGACCTGCCGGACAGGCTGGTCGAGCGCCTCGGCACGGCGCTCGCCCACAGCTCTTCGCTCTACACCACCCACCACAGCCCGGCGACGGGGATCTGGCGGGAGACCCACCGGCACACCTATCTGCTGACGGACGGCGGTTCGGTCTCGCTGTGGGAGCTGGCGTACCGGCTGGAGGGCGACCGGACGGTCCGTCACGAGGTCTTCGCGAGCAAGGCGGAGACCTGCCTGGCGGTGGCCCGGCTGTTCGGTGAGGCCGCCGCCGGGGCGGCGCCCGATCCGGTGCTGCTGCCGGGCGACGAGGAGCCGGAGAACGACCTGGCGGCGTTGAGCGCGCTGTTCGCGGCCTCCACGCCGGTGCGGCGGCACCGGGAGTACGCGGTGGAGCAGTCCGCCGACCACGCCCGGCGGGTGCTGCGCCGCGCGGAGAACGCGGACCGGCCCGGTGAGCCGGTGGCGGAGCGGCTGCGGTCGGCGTACGCGCACCAGATCACGCAGGCGTTCGGCGGGCGGCAGTGCCTGTCCGACGGGCGGGACGCCGGCTTCAGCCTGTACGAGCACGCCTTCGTGCTGGTGGACGGGAGCGAGGTCAGTCTGTGGGAGGTCGAGCACACGGTGACCCCCGACGGGCGGCACATGTGCGAGGTGTACGAGAGCGAGGGCGCCGCGCGCGACGCCATGGAGCTCCGCGCCCGGGTGAGGTGACGCTTCAGGCCGTCGCGGGTTCGGACAGGGCGAGGTCCAGCGGGAGGTCCCGGGTGATGTGGACCTGGCCGGGGCGCAGGTCGGAGGGCGTCGGCATGGCGCTGCCGGGCAGCTGGACCGCGGCCGCGCCGTGGGACAGGGCCGAGGCGAGGGCGGCGGAGCCGGTGCCTCCCGCGATCAGGAAGCCGGCCAGGGAGGCGTCGCCCGCCCCCACGTTGCTGCGGACCCGGTCGGCGGGGACCGGCGCGGTGCCGTAGTGGGCGCCGTCCGCGGAGACCAGGAGCTGGCCGTCGCGGCCGAGCGAGGCCAGTACGGCGCCGGCGCCCCGGGTGCGCAGTTCCTCCGCGGCCTTGAGCGCGTCGCCCAGGGTGGCCAGCGGGCGGCCCACCGCCGCCGCCAGCTCGGACGCGTTCGGCTTGATCACCTCCGGGCGGGCCGGGAGCGCCGCCAGCAGCGCGGAGCCCGAGGCGTCCAGGGCGACGCGGGCGCCCGCTCCGTGGGCGCGGGTGACCAGGTCGGCGTACCACCGGGGCCCGAGGCCGCGCGGGAGACTGCCGCAGCCGGCGATCCAGGCGGCGTCGGCGGAGCACGTGCGGACCGTCTCCAGGAGGAGGGCGGATTCCTCCGGTGAGAGCTCCGGGCCGGGTGCGTTGATCTTGGTGAGGGTGCCGTCCGGCTCCGCGATGGAGACGTTCGAGCGGGTCTGGCCCGCGATGGAGACGGCCGTGACGTCCACGCCCTGCGCACCCAGGAGTTCGGCGAGCAGGGTGCCCGGGGCGCCGCCGAGCGGGAGGACCGCCGTCGTACGGAATCCCGCGGCGGCCACCGCGCGGGAGACGTTGACGCCCTTGCCCCCGGGGTCGACCCGCTCGGCGGCGGCGCGCAGCACCGCGCCGCGGTCCAGCGAGGGGACCTCGTAGGTCCGGTCGAGGGAGGGGTTGGCGGTGACGGTCAGGATCATACGAGCACAACTTCCGTACCGGCGGCCTCGATCGCCGCTTGGTGGGCGGGGGCGAGCCCCGTGTCCGTGATGAGGAGGTCCACGTCCGCGAAGGAGCCGAAGCGCGCGAAGTGCTCCTGGCCGGCCTTCGCGGAGTCGGCGAGGAGGACGACGCGGCGGGCGGCGGCCATCGCGGCGCGCTTGACGGCCGCCTCGGCGAGGTCGGGGGTGGTCAGTCCGCCCTCGGCGGCGAAGCCGTTCGTGGCGAGGAAGAGCACGTCGGCGCGGATCTCGGCGTACGCGCGCAGCGCCCACGCGTCAACGGCGGCGCGGGTGCGGTGCCGGACGCGGCCGCCGACGAGGTGGAGGTCGATGCCGGTGTGGCCGGCGAGCCGGGCGGCGACGGGCAGCGCGTGGGTGACCACGGTGAGCGCGATGTCGACGGGGATCGCGGCCGCCAGGCGGGCGACCGTACTGCCGGCGTCGAGGACGATGCTGCCGCCGTCGGGGAGTTCGGCCAGTGCGGCGGCCGCGATGCGGGCCTTCTCGTCGGCGGCGGTGGCTTCGCGCTCGGTGAGGTCCGGCTCGAAGTCGAGGCGGCCGGCCGGGATGCCCCCGCCGTGCACCCGGCGGACCAGGCCGGCCCGGTCGAGGGCCTTGAGGTCGCGGCGCACGGTCTCGGCGGTGACTTGGAACCGGTCGGCGAGGGAGAGCACGTCGACGCTGCCCGCCTCGCGAGCCATGCGGAGGATCTCCTGGCGGCGCTCTGGCGCGTACATGTGGATTTACGTCCGTTCGATGCCCGAATCTGTGGTTTCCCCTCACCGTACGCCCATTTATGGACAGAAACAAAGAAAAACGGACATGCCCGCCACGAGGTGCGGGCATGTCCGTGCAGGAAGAACCAGATCGGGGCCCGGACGGGTGCCTAGGCGACCGGGACCTTCTCGGCGGCGGGGGCGGCCGATCCGGCGTGCTCGGAGCCGCCCTCGCGCTGCTCCATGGGGATCGCCTTGCGCGGCAGCATGAACATCACCGAGAAGATCACGACCAGGACGGCCGCGACCCACCACAGCGCGCCGCGGAACGCCTCGACGTACGGCGGGCCGAAGACCCTGTCGTCGTCGATCTGCCCGAAGAAGACGACGGAGGTCAGGGCGAGGCCCAGCGCGTTGCCCATCTGGCCGGTGGTGTTGATCAGGCCGGAGGCGGAGCCCGCGTGCTCGCGCGGCACCTCGGACAGCGTGGTGTCGTTGAGCGGGGCCACGATCAGGCCCATGCCGATGCCCATGACGATCAGCGGGGCCGCCATCTGCCAGGAGCTGATCTCCATGCCGTAGTGCTGCGACTCCCAGATGTAGAGGACCAGGCCCGCCGCCATGGTGAGCGCGCCGGCCTGGAGCACCTTGCGGCCGAAGCGCGGTACGAGCTTCTGGACCGAGAGGCCCGCGGAGACCGAGACGGCGATGGAGAAGGGGATGCCCGTGGAGCCGGCCCGCAGGGCGCTCCAGCCGAGGCCCATCTGCATGTACAGCGTCCAGACCAGGAAGAAGATGCCGGTCGCGATGCCGAAGGTGAGCTGGACCGCGATACCGCCGGCGAAGCTCTTGACCTTGAAGAGGGAGAGCTCGACCAGCGGGGAGCCGTCCTTCTTGATCTTGTACTGCTCGTAGGCGATGAACGCGGCGAAGACGAACGGCGACGCGATCATGCAGGCGAAGCCCCACAGCGGCCAGTCGTTCTCCCGGCCCTGGGTGAGCGGGAAGATCAGCATGACCAGGGCGAGGGTCGCGAGGACGACGCCGACGAGGTCGAGGCGCAGGGCCTTGGGGGCCTTGGACTCGGCGATGAACTTGCGGCCCAGGATCACGCCCGCGATGCCGACCGGCAGGTTGATCAGGAAGATCGGGCGCCATTCGAGACCGAAGAGGTTCCACTCGGTGAGCAGCGCGCCGAGCATCGGGCCCGAGACGGCGCCGAGGCCCACGATCGCGCCGAACATGCCGAAGACCTTGCCGCGCTCGTGCGGCGGGAAGGTGACGTGGATGATCGCCAGGACCTGCGGCACCATCATGGCGGCCATACCGCCCTGGAGGATGCGGGAGGCGACGAGCATGCCCGGGTTGGCGGCGATGCCGCAGAGCAGCGAGGCGGCCGTGAAGCCCGCGATGCCGACGAGGAACAGGCGCTTGCGGCCGTAGATGTCACCGAGACGGCCGCCAGTGATCAGGCCGGCGGCGAAGGCGAGGGCGTAGCCGGCGGTGATCCACTGGATCGCGCTGGTGGAGGCGCCGAAGTTCTCGCGCATGCTGGGGATGGCTATGTTGACGATCGTGACGTCGACCAGGTCCATGAAGGCCGCGGTCATCACGATGGCGAGCGCCAGCCAGCGGCGGCGGTCGGTGGGCGAGGCGGGCTCGCCGGGTGAGCTGGGTGCGTCGTGGGCTACGTCGTTCCGCTCTTCTTGTACGGGCCCGTTCTCTCTTTCGGGCGATGTCATGGACGTCTCGGTGCTCATGAGGAGAAACCTAGACGGGATCTAGGTCAGAGTGTGTCCGCTTTCGCTGGCAACCTGGATCGCATGACCGATACCCCGGCACGGCTGCTCTCCCTGCTGTCCCTCCTCCAGACCCCGCGCGAATGGCCCGGGAGCGAGCTGGCGCAGCGGCTGCGGGTGAGCGCGCGGACCATCCGGCGCGACATCGAGCGACTGCGGGACCTCGGCTACCCCGTGGAGGCCACCCTGGGCGCGGAAGGCGGCTACCGGCTGGTGGCGGGGGCGGCGATGCCGCCGCTGCTCCTCGACGACGAGGAGGCCGTGGCGATCGCGGTGGGACTGCGGGCCGGGGCGGGGCATGCGATCGAGGGGGTCGAGGAGGCCTCCGTACGGGCTCTCGCGAAGCTGGAGCAGGTCCTGCCGTCGCGGCTGCGGCACCGGGTGAGCGCGCTCCAGTCGGCGACGACCGCGCTGACGCGGGGGGACGGGGCGACCGTGGACCCGCGGACGCTGACGACGATGGCGTCGGCGGTCGCGGGGCCGGAGCGGCTGCGGTTCGCGTACCGGGCGGCGGACGGGGCGGAGTCTCGGCGGCTGGTGGAGCCGTACCGGCTGGTGAGTACGGGGAGCCGGTGGTACCTGGTCGCCTACGACCTGGAGCGGGAGGACTGGCGGACCTTCCGGGTGGACCGGGTGGCAGAGCCGTTCGCGACGGGGGCCAGGTTCGCGCCGCGCGAACTGCCGGTGGACGCGGAGGAGTTCGTACGGCGGGGGCTGCGGGGCGGGGAGCGGACGTACGCCGTGGAGGCCGCCTTCGCGGCGGGGGCGCAGGAGCTGCCGCCGTGGCTGCGGGCCGTCGCCCTGCCGGGCGGGGGGCCGGAGACGGTGGTCCGCTTCGAGAGCGGGGACGCGCCGGAGTGGCTGGTGGCGAAGCTGGCGCTGGCGGGAGTGCCGTTCACTGTGCGTGAGCCGGCGGCGCTGGTGGCTGCTGCGGGTGCGCTGGGCGCGCGGCTGGCCGCCGCCGCGCCGGGCCCGCAGTAACCGGGGGCGCCGCCCCCGGACCCCCGCGCCTCAAACGCCGGCGAGGCTGAAAGATCGGGGCTCCGCCCCGGACCCCGCTCCTCAAACGCCGGAGGGGCTGGATGTTGCCGGAGCGGCTGGATACTGCCGGAGCGGCTGGATATTTCAGCCTCGCCGGCGTTTGAGGCGCGGGGTCTGGGGCGGAGCCCCAGGAAGCGGGGAGCCCCGGCGCCTGGGGGGGATAGGTACCGGGGCTCGTCTGGGGGCTGGGCTGCGGGCCGTCAGGCCACCGCGTCGAAGCCCGTGTCGCGGGCCATGCGCTTCAGCTCCAGCAGGGCGTGCTTCTCGATCTGGCGGATCCGCTCGCGGGTCAGGCCGTGCTGCTTGCCGACCTCCGTCAGGGTCCGCTCGCGGCCGTCCTCGATTCCGTACCTCATCTTGATGATCGACGCGGTGCGCTGGTCGAGCTTGCCGAGCAGGTCCTCCAGCTCCTCGCTGCGCAGCAGGGAGAGGACGGACTGCTCCGGGGAGATCGCGGAGGTGTCCTCCAGCAGGTCGCCGAACTGCGTGTCGCCGTCGTCGTCGACCGCCATGTTGAGGCTGACCGGGTCGCGCGCCCAGTCCAGTACGTCACCCACCCGCTTCTCCGTCGAGTCCAGTTCGGCGGCGATCTCGGCGTGCTCCGGGTCGCGGCCGTTCTCGCGGTTGAACTCGCGCTGGACGCGGCGGATGCGGCCGAGCTCCTCGACCAGGTGGACGGGGAGACGGATGGTGCGGGACTGGTCGGCGATGGAGCGGGTGATCGCCTGGCGGATCCACCACGTGGCGTACGTGGAGAACTTGAAGCCCTTGGCGTAGTCGAACTTCTCGACCGCGCGGACCAGGCCGGCGTTCCCCTCCTGGATCAGGTCGAGGAGGGGCAGACCGCTGCGCGGGTAGCGCCGGGCGACGGCCACGACGAGGCGGAGGTTGGAGCGGATGAAGACTTCCTTGGCACGCTCGCCTTCGGCGGCCAGCGCCTCCAGCTCCGGGCGCGGCAGGGTGTCCCCGGCCCGCTCTATCGCACCGTCGAGGATCTGCTGGGCGTAGACGCCCGCCTCGATGATCTGGGAGAGCTCCACTTCCTTGGCGGCGTCGAGCAGTGGGGTGCGCGCGATCTCGTCCAGGTACATGCCGACCAGGTCGCGGTCTGCGATCTCTCCGCCCGCAGCGCGGGCGCTGCTCGTGGATTGACGACGGGCGACGGCGCGGGTTGCCATGCGTGCTCCCTTGCGATGAGTTCGGTCGCGGTGTGGCTCGGTGGTGCGTCCCCGGACACTCTCCCGAGTGCCCGCTTCCGAAGGAAACAACGACTGGAATCGGGACAGAATTCCCACACCGTTGTCCCTTTTTCGAGATCTTGCAGTACCCTGCCCCGCCACGAGAGGGGAACGAATGTCGCAGGAACTCGAAGAGGTGCAGGTCAGGCCCGGAACTGAGGCCGATCTGGCCCTCCTCACGGACCTCTACAACCACTACGTCCGTGAGACGGCCGTCACGTTCGACACGGCCGAATTCACTCCGGAACAGCGCCGCCCGTGGCTGCACTCCCACCCTGAAGACGGCCCGCACCGGCTTCTGGTTGCCTGGACGGGCGATCGAATGGCCGGATATGCCACAAGCAGCGCATTCCGCCCGAAGCCGGCCTACGCGACATCGGTGGAGGCGAGCGTCTACCTCGCCCCGCACGCGGTCGGCCGGGGCGTCGGCACGCTGCTCTACGAAGCCCTCTTCGCGGCGCTGGCCGAGGAGCCGGTGCACCGGGTCTTCGCCGGGATCGCCCTGCCGAACGAGGCCTCGGTACGCCTCCACGAGCGCTTCGGCTTCCGCCGGGTCGGGGAGTTCACGGAGGCCGGCTGGAAGTTCGACCGCTACTGGGACGTGCGGTGGTACGAGAAGCGCCTGGGCGACCCCCTGCCCGGATGAGGGCCCGGCGCACCGCTGCGCCGTGGTCTCGCTAGCCGAACTGGAGGGAGCGCTTGGACAGGCCCATCCAGAAGCCGGTGACCGGGTCGCGGCGGGCCGTGAGGTCGCCGGCGGCGTCGGCCGCGCCCAGGGTGACGAAGAGCGGGGCGAAGTGTTCCGTACGGGGGTGGGCCAGGCGGCCCGAGGGGGATTTGGCCTCGAAGTCGAGCAGGGAGTCCAGGTCGCCGGAGGCGAGTGCCTCGTGGCCCCAGGCGTCGAACTCCGCCGACCAGGCGGGCACGCCCACGTGGCGCAGGGCGGCCAGGTTGTGGGTGAAGAAGCCGCTGCCGATGATCAGGACTCCCTCGTCGCGCAGCGGCGCCAGCTTGCGGCCGATGTCCATCAGGCGGCGCGGGTCGAGGGTGGGCATGGAGATCTGGAGGACCGGGATGTCGGCCTCCGGGAACATCTCCACCAGGGGAACGTACGCGCCGTGGTCCAGGCCGCGGCCCGGTATGTCCTGGACCGGGGTGCCGGGGGCCTGGAGGAGCCCCCGGACCGAGGCGGCGAGCTCCGGGGCGCCGGGGGCCTCGTAGCGGACCTGGTAGTAGTGCTCGGGGAAGCCCCAGAAGTCGTAGACGAGCGGAGCCGGTTCGGTGGCGCCGAGGGCGAGCGGGGCCTCCTCCCAGTGGGCCGAGACCATCAGGATCGCCGTGGGGCGGGGCAGGTCCGCGGACCAGGCGGCCAGTTCGCCCGGCCAGATCGGGTCGTCGGCGAGCGGCGGGGCGCCGTGGCTGAGGTACAGCGCCGGCATGCGGGCCCCCCGCGGGGTCGCGCCCGCCGGAGTCGGGGGTGTGGGGGCCTGGGTCATGGGGGGCTCCTCGGTCGTCGGTACAGGGCCGCCATGAAAAGACTAACCCCGCTTGGTTCAAATTTGAACCAAGCGGGGTGGTCAGTCATTCCCGTGCGGGCGCCGCCGTCAGTGGGCGATCACCGGGACCTTGAATTCGACGTCCGCCCCCTCGCCGGAGGCCACCGGACCGCCCATGTCCGGACGGCCGGTGTTGATCAGCGTCAGGGCGACGGCCGAGGCCGCGACCAGGATGCCGACCGCCCACCAGATGGCGGAGGCGTAGCCCTCGACCATGGCCTGCGCCTGGACGAGCCGGCCCGCCGCCCCGCCCGCCGCGGCCTGGGCCGCGTGGTCGGTCAGGTACGCCGTGGTCGCCGAGGCGGCGATGGTGTTCAGCAGCGCGGTGCCGATGGCGCCGCCGACCTGCTGCGAGGTGTTGACCATGGCGGAGGCGACTCCGGCGTCGGCCGGGTTCACCCCGTGCGTGGACAGGGACATGGCCGGCATGAACGCCGTGCCCATGCCGAGGCCGAGCAGCAGCTGCGCCGGCATGATCAGCGCCGGGTACGAGGACCCGACCTCCAGCTGGGTCAGCATCAGCATGCCGGCGGCGGCGACCAGGAAGCCGGGGCCCATCAGCAGGCGCGGCGCGACGCGGGTCATCAGGCGGGCGCCGATCTGCGTGGAGCCCAGGATCATGCCCGCGATCATCGGCAGGAAGGCGAAGCCGGTCTTGACGGGCGAGAAGCCCTTCACGACCTGGAGGTAGTAGGTGAGGAAGAGGAACAGGCCGAACATGGCGATGATGGCCAGGCCGAGCGAGAGGTAGACACCGCCGCGGTTGCGCTCCAGCAGGACGCGCAGCGGCAGCAGCGGGGACTTCACCTTGGACTCGACGAAGACGAAGGCCGCGAGCAGCGCCACCGAGGCGACGAACATGGCGATCGTCACTTCGTCGGACCAGCCGGCCGACTCGGCGCGGGTGAAGCCGTACACCAGGGCGACGAGGCCGAGGGTGGACAGGATCACGCCGGGGATGTCCAGCGGGGCGCGGTTGCGGGAGCCGGCGGGCTCGCGGATGACCAGCCAGGCACCCACGGCCGCGATGATCGCGAACGGGATGTTGACGAAGAAGGTCCAGCGCCAGTTCAGGTACTCGGTGAGGAAGCCGCCGAGGATCAGGCCGACGGCGCCGCCGCCGCCCGCGATCGCACCGTAGATGCCGAAGGCCTTGGCCCGCTCGGTGGCGTCGGTGAACATGACCGCCAGCAGCGACAGGGCCGCCGGGGCGAGCAGCGCGCCGAAGGCACCCTGGAGGGCGCGGGCGCCGAGCATCATGGCCTCGCCGTTCGCGGCGCCGCCCAGCGCGGAGGCCAGGGCGAAGCCGATGAGGCCGACGATGAAGGCGTTCTTACGGCCCCACTTGTCGGCGATGCGGCCGCCGAAGAGGAGGAGTCCGCCGAAGGCCAGCGCGTACGCGGTGATGACCCACTGGCGGTTGCCGTCCGAGATGCCGAGGTCGCTCTGGGCGGAGGGGAGCGCGATGTTCACGATGGTCGCGTCGAGGACGACCATCAGCTGGGCCAGGGCGATGAAGACGAGCGCCTTCCATCGGCTGGGATCGGCGGACAGCGGCGGGATCGCGGCTGTTTTTGACATGGGGGTACCCACTTCACTGTGCGGAATGACTGAAAAATCCTGGAAAAGGCTATTTGAGGCGCACTGGTCGCGTCACATGGTTTTCTGCCTCAGGTCGTCCAACGTCGTTGCCGAACCCGGCAGTTCGGAGCGGGCCGGGGCCCGCAGACCGTCGAGGAAGAGCTGGAGGTGGCGGTGGGCGAAGCCGTCGACGTCGAGGCAGGCGGTGCCCGGCAGTGGACGGCTGAGCTGGGACAGGGCGACCGTCAGGTCGCCGACGCCGATGTCCGTGCGGATCAGTCCGGAGTCCTGGCCGGCGGCCAGGAGGGTCTCGACGGCCGACTCCAAGGCGGTGCTCGCCGCGAGGAGTTCGGGGTGATCGCGGTCGAAGTCCTCGGAGAGCATGGGGCACAGGGCGCCGATCCGCTCGTCGACCGCGGCGTGCGCGAAACGGCACAGCGCGGCGAAGGCGTCGGGCTCCTCGGCGAGGGAGGCCTCGGCCGAGGCCGTGACCCGGTCCATCACGAAGAGCACGACGTGGCGGACGAGGGTGGGGCGGTCGGGGAAGTGCCGGTAGAGCGTGGCATTGCCGATGCCGGCGCGGCGGGCGACCTCGTCGAAGGGGGCCCCGGAGCCGAACTCGACGAAGGCCTCGCGGGCCGCCGTCAGGATCCGCTCGCGGTTGCGGACCGCGTCGGCGCGCGGGCGCGGGGGCCCGTCCCCGCGGGCCGCCCGGGCAGCGGGGACCACGCGGGCCGCGGCCTCGGCGGCGCGGGCAACGGGGGCGGCGGGGGCGGCGGTCCCGGCCGCGCCGGAGTCCGGCGCGGGGGCGGCCCCGGCGGCTCCCACGGGCGCCGGCGCCGGGTCCACGGCCGCCCCGGGGGCGGACGGGGCCGCCGCAGCGGTGGTGGGGCGCTTCATTCCGGGGCCTCCCTGGCACCGAGATCCGTACGGCCGCCCAAACGGGGAGCCGGTCCCCGCTTTGCGGGACTCTCGTGCAAACGGGGATCTGCTCCCCGGTTATTTCACTCGGCCGTGTGACCTGAGTCACGCCCCTGTCCACGTTCGGCCTCTCCCGGCGCGCGGGCGCGCCACGCCCGTCGGAGGGTGATCGAACAGAGCGCAGACCGGGCAGGGCCGGCTGCCGCGGACCCGAAGGCGATCTCCATGCCGCAGACCCGCCACCGGATACGCAGACCACGCCGCACCAGCGCGTACATCGGGCTCACCGCGCTGGCCCTCGGCGTCACGGCGACCGCGAGCACCGGGATATCCAGCCGCAGCCACTCGGCGGCCGGGCCTGTGGCCACGACCGCCGAATCGGCCCTCGCGCCCTGCCGGATCGCCGGCACGATGGGCGTCCAGATGTCCGAGGGCCTGCCGACCCCGCCCGGGTACTCGCGCTCGACCGGCGAGGTCCGGGCACTGAACCTGATGATCGACTTCCCCGACGCCAAGGGCGAGGGCACGGCCCTGGACCGGCTGGCGGAGTTCTTCCCCCAGACCTCCGACTGGTTCCGCACCAGCTCCTACGGGCGGCTCACCTACCGGGCCGAGGCGCCGATAAGGACCTGGCTGCGGATGCCGATGCCGTTCGCGGCGTACGGGATCGAGCGCGGGTCCCCGTACGAGCCGGGCTACAAGCAGCTCGTCGAGCACATCGCGAAGGCCGCCGACCCCGAGGTGGACTTCAGCCGGTACGACCTGATCAACATCCTGGTCACGCCGAACGCCGGGCCGTCCGCCCTGGACACCGTCCTCTCGGTGACCTTCTCGGGCAACGCCGAGGCGCCGATGGCCGACGGGGTGCCGCTGGCCAACACGTCCTTCGTCTACAGCCGGCAGGACGACGGCTCCGGCACCTACCGGGAGACCGGCTACCGGGTGCTCCCGCACGAGAACGGGCACGTCTTCGGACTGCCCGACCTCTACACCTCCGACGGCGGGAGCACGGTCGGGCACTGGGACATCATGAGCGAGGACTGGGGTGCCAACAACGACCTGATGGGCTGGCACAAGTGGAAGCTGGGCTGGCTGGACAGCACGCAGATCAGCTGCGCGTCGAAGTCGGGCCCCAGCGACCACGTCCTGTCCCCGCTGGCGGTGGAGGGCGGCACCAAGCTGGCCTTCGTACCGCTGTCGGAGAGCGCCGGGTACGCGGTGGAGGTGCGGACCCGGGCCGGGAACGACGAGGCCGTCTGCAAGCCCGGCGTCCTCATCTACAAGGTGGACTCCGACGTGGACACCGGGCACGGCCCGGTGACGGTGTCGGACAGCGCGAACACGAGCGGCGGCTGCACCCGGCGGCCCAATGTGCACGCGGAGCTGTCGGACGCGCCGTTCCGGCCGGGCGAGACCTTCACCGACGAGAAGGCGGGCATCAGCGTCTCGGTGGTGGGTGAGCTGCAGGGCGGCAGCTTCCAGGTCCGGGTCATCCGGCCGTAGCGGGATCCGCGACGAAGGCCCGGTGCTCCCGCGCCGGGCCTTCGTTCCGGTCAGCCCCGCTCGGCCCTCGGCCAGAAGCGGTCGAGCCACACGAGCGTGTCCCGCATGACGTAGTGGTCGGCGTTCGGGCGCAGCGCCGACAGCAGGAAGGAGCGGGCGCCCTCGGAGGGCACGCCCAGGACGGTGATCCGCGGGTCCGCCGTGCCGTCCCGGCCGACGGGGTGGAACTCCGGGGTCAGGTCGAGCCCGCCCGGCTGGAAGACCTCGCCGTCCGCCGACTCGTTGCGCCACAGCCGCACCAGGCCCCGGTCCAGCAGGTTGCGGTAGAGCGGCAGGACGTCGAGCCGCGGGTCGAAGCCGTGCATCCGGGCTTCGACCAGGACGTCGACCGGACGGGACAGGCCCGTGTGCGGGCCCTCGACCACGGACTTGCCGGTGGCCCCGTCGCGCGTGACCCGGGCGTCCGGTCCGGCGCCGACGTCCAGCAGCCCGCAGTCGATCAGGGCGGCCATCTTCGCCATGATCTCGGGGGCGGCGCCGTTCGCCAGCCGGTTGTGGTGGCGCACGTAGCGCCGGAGGAAGTCCCGCTGGGACGCGGCGGTCAGTCCCGCGTGGTCCACGGCGTACGAGATGACCTGGCGCAGGTCGCGCCAGACGCCGTCCGAGGCCGCCTTGTGGGGGTTGGCGAGGTTGCCCTGCCGGGCCCAGAGCTGGTCGCGGGCCATGAAAGCGCGGACCGACTCCCGGAACTCCCCGGGCGAGCCGGCGGGCGGCACCGGGGAGACGGACCGGTGCCAGTCGAAGCGGTTGCCGTGCAGGTACGTCTCCAGGCCGGACACCGGGTCGAGGGCGTCGGTGACCTCGCCGGGCGGCACCGACCGCGCGATGCACAGGGCCACCCCGGCCTCGGCCGAAGGCCCGTACACCGTGCGGGTCCAGTGCAGCAGGACGTCGCGGACCCCCCAGGAGACGGTGGCCTGCGCCGTGGACAGAGCGGACTTGCCGCGCAGTACGGACTCCAGCACGTCGGCGATCTCGTCCACCGCCCGCTCCAGCGGTGCGAGGAGGTGGCCGGGGCCGTCGGCGGGCGCGCCCGTCACGAAGGCCAGGTAGCCCGGCAGCGCGCGCTGGGTGAGGAGCAGCGCCGCGGCGGGGCCGAAGAGGGTTACGTAGTGCAGGTGGGCCATCTCCAGGACGACCAGCGGCAGGAGGTCCCGCTCGAAGTCGAGCTGCGGCCGGCCGGAGCCGCCGGCGGCCGGGGGCCGGCCGACGTGGGCCCGCAGCTGGTCGACCGCCCCGGGCGTCAGGAAGGTGCCGGGGTGGTCGCCGGAACCGTCGCTGGGCTTGTGGTTGTCGGGCCGGGCGAAGGTGAACAGGCCGGAGCCGCTGAAGGCGACGATGGCCGCCGGCTCCCGGCCGCTCGGCCGGTAGACCAGGCCGGCGCCGCCCTCGTGGGACTTGTGAGACTCGTGGGTCTTGTGGGTCTTGTGGGTCTCGTGGGTCTCGTGGGTCTCGTGGGTCTCGTGGAAGGTACCGCCGCGCCCCTCGGTCAGGTACAGGATCGTGTCGATGGCGGTGAGCCCCATGCCCGCGCAGCCGACGACCGCGTCCGGTCCGCAGCCGCGGGCGTCGAGCCGCTCCTCCAGCGGGTACGGGTGCGGTACGTGGCGGGTCGCGCCGCCCGCGGCGGAGCGCTGCGGGGCGTGGTACGAGTGGCCCGTGAGCAGGAGCACCTCGTCCGCGGTGCGGCGCTCGCCGTCGGCGGTGACGACCTCCAGCCGGTGGTCCGGGGCGGGGGCGAGGTCGACGACCTCCGCGTGGTGCAGGTGGAGTTCGGCGCCCGGATGGCGGCGCAGGTCCGCGGCGAAGGCCTGGAACATGTCGCGCAGGGCCAGCCCGTGCACGTAGCGCTTGGGCCAGTCCTCCGGGCCCAGGTCCAGGTCCGGGTCGCCGGTCTCCTCGTAGCGGCGCCGGCACCACTCGTGCAGGGTGGGCCGCTCGGCCGGCGGGCGCAGCGGGCCGGCGCCGGTCACCGTCTCGTCGGCGGCGAAGCCGACCTGGGCGCCGATGCGGTTGAGGTAGCTCGTACGCGCCTGGTCGGGGCTGTGCGCCCGGCCGGCGCCGAACATGCCGGTGCGCTCGTAGAGGTGGACCTCCAGGCGGCGCCCCTGCCCGAGCCGGTCGATGGTCGCCGAGAGCCTCTCCAGGGCGTACGTGGCCCGGGGCCCGCCCCCCACCACGGCGAGGCGGTAGGGCTCGGCCGTCGCCGCGGGTCGGCCGGACGCGTCGGCTCGGGGGGTGGTCACGGGCACCTCATTCGGTCCGGCAGGGTGCGGGCGAGCGTGTCGAGGAAGCGGTCGACGTCCTGCTCCGTCATCCGGCCCATGGTCGAGAGCCGGAAGTAGTCCGCCGCCAGCTGTTCCTGGGCGCTGTAGATGACGAACCCCTCCGCCCGCAGGCCGCGGTGCAGTTCGGGGTAGCCGGTGCCGGCCGGGAGGCGGACGGCCGTCAGTGAGGCGGCCCGCTGCCCGGGCGGGAGCAGGATCTCCAGGCCGAGCGCCTCCAGGCCGTCGCGCAGCCGCCGTGCCAGGGCCGAGTAGCGTGCGTGGCGGGCTTCCCGGCCTTCGGCCAGGGCCAGGTCGAGGGCCGCGTCGAAGGCGTAGAAGGCCGGGATGCCGGGGGTGAACGCCGGGGCCTGGGCCTTCTCCTGGGCCGTGTGGTGGCGGTGCAGGTCGAGGTAGTAGCTGCGGCGCGGGGCGCCGGCCAGCCCTTCGAAGGCGGCCTTGGCGGCGCTGACGAAGCCGAGGCCGGGGGCTCCCTCCAGGCACTTGTTGGCCGAGCCCGCCAGCCAGTCGATGCCGTCCTCGGCGAGCCCGATCGGTTCCGCGCCGACGCTGCTGACCGCGTCCACGATGACCTCGCGGCCGTGCGCGTGCGCGATCCGGGTCACCGCCGCCACGTCGTTGAGCATGCCGCTGCTGGTCTCGTGGTGGACCACTCCGACATGGGTGAGGCCGGGGTCGGCGGCCAGGGCCCGGTCCACGGCGGCGAGGTCCACCGGCGTGGCCCAGCCCAGTTCGAGCCGGTGGGCGCGGATGCCGTGGGCGTCCGCGATGTGCCACAGCCGCTCCCCGTAGTGCCCGTTGTCGATGACGAGCAGGGCGCCGTCCCGGGGGACGGCCGAGCTGACGGCCGCCTCGACGGCGGCGGTGCCGGAGCCGGTGAGGACGACGGAGGTGTGCCGTTCGTCGCCTCCGCACACGAGGGTGGTCTTGTGCCGTACGCGGGTGAGCAGGCCGGAGAACTCCGGCTCGCGGTGGCACATGTCGGGCCCGGAGAGCGCCGCGCGCACCCGGTCGTCGGTGATGACGGGGCCGGGGTTCATGAGGACGAGCCGCTCCGGGCGGGCGGGCGGGCTGGCGTTCATCGGGCGATCGCTTCCTTGAATCGGGCCGCCGAGGCGGGCGGGGCCAGGGCCGGACGGCCGAGGTCCGGGTCCGAGCCCGGGGCGATGCGTACGCGGATCAGCTGGGCTCCCCCGTCCTGCTGGGAACGCGCCACCGCGGCGCGCAGGGCGTCCGCGTCGGCGACGTCGTGGGTGGCCCGGTAGCCGCAGGCCGCGGCGATGCCCGCGAAGTCCACGCCGGCGGAGGCGGTGGGCTGGCCGCCGGTGGACTCGTAGGACTCGTTGTCCAGCAGGACGTGGCACAGGTCCGTGTCCTGCTGTCGGCCGATGGCCGCCATCGCCTCCAGCCGCATGAGCGCGGCGCCGTCGCCGTCGAGGACGGCGACCCGGCGGCCCCCGGCGTGCATGGCCACGCCGAGGGCCACGCTGGAGGCGCAGCCCATGGAGCCGACGACGTACAGGTTCTCCGGGCGGTCCCGGTCCCGTTCCAGTTCCCGCGCGGTCTTGCCGGTGGTGGCGACGAGCAGGGTGCGCGGGTCCATGGCGCCGACGATGTGGCCGATCGCCTCGGCCCGCTTCATCAGCCGCGGGGCGGCCGGGTCGGCGGCCCCGTCGGCGGCCCCGTCGGCGGCCTCCTCGGCGGCCCGGTCGGGCGTCCCGTACGGGGCGATGGCGCCCTTGGGGACGATGAAGGCGAACGGCAGCCCGGTGGCGGCCATGTGCGCGGCCGCCGCGTCGAGCCGCTGCGCGAGCAGGGCGGGCTCGTCCGGGAGCACCTCGTTGCGGACGCCCATGGCGGTCAGCATGTGGGGGGTGATCCGGCCCATCAGCTCGTGCTGCGGCTCGTCGGCGTGGCCGGGGCGGCCGCGCCAGGTGACGAACAGCAGGACGGGCAGGCGCAGGGTGTGGCAGAGGGAGGTCAGCGGATTGACGGCGTTGCCCAGCCCGGAGTTCTGCAGGATGACCACGGGTCGGCGGCCCGCCAGGTGGGCGCCGGCGGCCAGGGCGACGGCCTCTCCCTCGTTGGCCGCGATGACGTAGTCGTGCGGGTGTTCGGCCTCCAGGCAGGAGATGACCGGGCCGAGGAAGGAGCAGGGCACGCCGGTGAACGGCCCGAACCCGCGCGCCCGGAGCAGCTCCACCAGGGTGCGTGCCTCGAGAACTCCCGTACCGCTCCCGGCGGTCAGCGCGCTCCCCTCGCTCCCCGCGCTCCCCGCGCTCACTGGCCGCCCTCGCGGGTGGCGAGCAGCTCGGTGGCGCGGCCGATGTCCTCGGCAGTCCGAAGCTCCAGCCAGCCGGATCCGATCTCGACCGCGTGGACCCGGTGCCCGGCGGCGAGCAGGTCGGTGAGCAGGTCGGCCAGGGTCGCCTCGGCGTCGTTGCCGCGGCGCTTCTCGGCGACCTCGCGCAGCGCGGTGAAGCCCACGGCGGAGAAGGCCGCGGCGCCGGCGAACTCGCCGTCCGCCTCGGCTCCGGCAGCGGCGAGGACCTCGCTGCCCGAGGCTCCGCCGATCCGGCGGCCGCCGCGGGCGACGGAGTCGAGGACCAGCGGCAGGGCGTCGGCACGGCGCTCGGCGCCGGGCCCGGCGGACACGTCGACGAGGACGGCGATGTCGCTGCCCGCGGCCGCGAGCCGGCGCAGCGGCTCGCCCTCGACGAAGGCGTCGCCGGAGAGCAGCACGGTGCGGCTCAAGTAGGCGTCGTCCAGCGCGAGCACGGCTCCGGCGGCGTCCGCCTGCGCGGGCAGGAGCGTCACGTCCTGCGGGGCCCGCGTCCGGTCGTCGCGCACGGCGACCGACACGGCTTCGATGTCCGCGCGGCGCAGCGCGGCGCTCTGCTCCTCCAGCAGGTCCGCGCCGGGCGCGGTGGGCAGGCCGGGGACGACGGCCGCGCGGGCCCGGCTCGCGTACGGGGTGACGTACTCGGCCTCGTGCTGCTTCTGGAGGGGCATGCCCTGGAGGTCGAAGACGGTGGCCAGGGGGGCGATCCGGTCCTCGATGCCCGTCGTGCGGTCGTCGCGCAGGATTGACGCGAAGGTATCGGTGACGGCGGCGATGCCCGCGCGCAGGCCGTGGTTGGCGTAGATCACCATCTTGGCGCCGGCCTCGGCCAGTTCGGTGGCCGTGATGGTGTGGTAGGTGGTGGGGACCACGACGACGGGCGTCGGCAGGGTCCAGCGCTCCA
The DNA here is from genome assembly GCF_055571215.1 of Streptomyces sp. NPDC030995. Classification (NCBI taxonomy): domain Bacteria; kingdom Bacillati; phylum Actinomycetota; class Actinomycetes; order Kitasatosporales; family Streptomycetaceae; genus Streptomyces; species Streptomyces sp. NPDC030995. The sequence continues at coordinate 54,408 of NZ_JBVIFS010000007.1, read as the reverse complement.
GGAAGCGCAGCACCGGCTCCGGGGAGCTGCCCTTGGCGTGGATCAGCACGGCGTCCGCGCCGGCCGCCGCGTAGGCCTCGCCGCGGCGCAGCGCCTCGTCCATGCCCCAGCCCGCGATGAGGGCTTCGATCCGGGCGATGACCATGAGGTCGGGGGTGGTCTGGGCGGCCTTGGCGGCGCGCAGCTTTCCGCAGAACTCGGCGATCGGGGCCAGTTCCTGGCGGCCCGGGATGAAGCTGTTGACCTTCGGGAAGCGCTTGTCCTCGATGGAGACGCCGGCGATGCCGGCTGCCTCGTACCGGCGGATCATGTTCATGACGTTGTGGGCGTTGCCGTAGCCGGCGTCGCAGTCGGCCACGACGGGGACGCCGACCGCGGCCGCCAACGAGGAGGCGGTGGCGAGCAGTTCGCTCATCGTCAGGATGTCGGTGTCGGGCACGCCCTGGGAGGCCGAGACCTCCAGGCCGCTGGACCAGACGCCGTCGAAGCCGGCGCGCTCGGCGAGACGGGCACCGAGCGGGTTGTGCGCGCCGATGATGCGTACGGTGCCCGGGCGGGCGAACAGGTCCCGGAGCTGCCGGGCTCCGGACGTCCTGTGGTCCCCGCGTACCTCTGTCGTCCCAGTAGTCATGCCGATTCTCCTGTTGTCCGCATTCGTGCGTGAGGGGCGCAGCATCGTGGGGGGCGGCCCACATCATGCAATTGCCGGAAATTCAAAGGGCCATAGGCGAAAAGGGTGGCGGCCGTTCGCGCGGTCGCGGCCGTTTATCCGGTGCGCGCGTCCATACGGTGGCCGGCGTTCATGCGGTGGCGGCCGTGACCACGAGGCCGTCGGCCACCAGCCAGCGGCCGGTGAAATGCCGTACGGTACGGCCGCCCGCCACCGGGCCGGCGACCAGCAGGCGGGCATGGAACTCTCCCGCGGTGGCGGCCGGGCCCGGATCCGGGTGGAAGCGGAGTTCGGCCTGCGTGAAGTCGAGCCAGCGCCCGGTGAGCGGGAACCACGCCTTGTAGACCGACTCCTTGGCGCTGAACAGGACCTTGTCCCAGTGCAGCCCCGGCCGGGCCCGGGCCAGTGCCCGCAGCCGGCCGCGCTCGTGCGGGAGCGCCACCGCCTCCAGGACGCCCGCGGGCAGCGGGACGTGCGGTTCGGCGTCGATGCCGAGTCCCGCCAGCTCCGTGGACCGGACGGCGGCCGCCGCCCGGTAGCCCTCGCAGTGCGTGATCGCGCCGACCACTCCCGCGGGCCACAGGGGTTCTCCCGAGCCGCCCACGGGCAGCGGCCCGGCGGGCACGCCGAGGCGGTCCAGCGCGCGGCGCGCGCAGTGCCGTCCGGTGGCGAAGGCCCGCCTGCGCCGCTCGGAGGCCCCCGCCACCGCTGCCAGTTCCTCCGGGTAGAGGGGGGAGGCGGGTACGTCCGCGTACGCCTCCGAACTGGCCACGCCGGCGGGCAGGATCCGCTCGATCACGAACCGTGCCCTCCGCCCGCCCGGCCGCGTCCCGCGAAGAGACCGGCGACCGCGCCCAGGGCCGCCACCGCCGCGGTGACCAGCAGGGCGTACTGCATGCCCTCCAGGAACACCGACTGGCCGAGCGCAGCCAGGGCGTCCTGCGCCGCGGCCCCCGACCCCGGTCCCGGCAGCGGCCCCGGCTCCGGGGTGAGGCCGACGGCCACCCTGCGGGCCGCCTCGTCCAGGGCGCCGGGCGCGAGCTCGATGCCCTCCGCGGCGAGGCGCGTGGGCAGGGCGGAAGCGGTGTGGGCGGCGACGACGGCGCCCACGGTGGCCGTGCCCAGGCTGCCGCCCACCTGCATGGCCGTCTGCTGCATGCCTCCGGCCACGCCGGACAGCTCCACCGGTGCGCTGCTGATGACGAGTTTGGTGGCGCCGACCATCACCGGGCTGAAGCCGAGCCCGAGGAGGAAGAAGCACAGGGTCGTCTGCAGCGTCCCGGACTGCGCGTCGAGCCGGGACAGGGCGCACATGGCCGCGGCGGTCACGAGCAGCCCGACGACCACCGGCGCCCGGGGCCCGGACCGGCTGATCCACATGGCCGCGGGCGGTGCGCCCACGATCATCAGCAGGGTCAGGCCCAGGACGCGGACGCCCGACTCGGCCGGGGTCAGCGCGAGCACGTTCTGCAAGTAGAAGATCAGGACGAAGGGGGCGCCGAACATCACGAAGGCCATGGCGAGCATGGTCAGGACGCCGACGGTGAACCGCCGCGACCGGAAGATCCGCGGCGGCACCAGGGGATCTCCGGCGCGCCGCTCCCACCAGGTGAAGAAGGCGCCCAGCAGCAGCGCCGCGGTCAGCAGCCCCAGGGTGCGGGCATCGGGGCGGCCCTGGTCGGCGATCGTGGCCAGGCCGCCGGTGAACAGGCACAGCGCCCCGCCCAGGGCGGCCATGCCGAGCAGGTCCAGCCGGCCGGGCCGGGCCCCGCCCCGTACGTCGCGCAGGACGACGACGCCCAGCACCAGGGCCAGCGCGCCCAGCGGCACGTTGAGGAAGAACACCCAGCTCCAGTCGGCGTGTTCGACCAGCAGGCCGCCCACGACGGGTCCGGCCGCGGTGGACGCCGCGATGACCGCGCTGCGCACGGCGATCGGCATGTTGAGCCGGTCGGCCGGGAAGGCGCTGCGCAGCAGTCCGAGGGTGGCCGGCTGCATCAGCGCGCCGAACACCCCCTGGAGGACGCGCAGGCCGATGACCCAGCCCAGGCTGCCGGCCGCGCCGATGGCCACCGAGGTGGCCGTGAAGCCGGCGGCGCCGATGAGGAAGACGGTGCGGTGGCCGTAGCGGTCCCCGAGTTTGCCGGCGGCGATCAGCAGGGCGGCGACCGCCAGCAGGTAGCCGTTCGTCACCCACTGGATGCCGGTCAGGCTCGCTCCGAGGTCGGCCTGCATCGCCGGCTGGGCCACGGTGACGATGGTCCCGTCCAGCGAGACCATCATGGCCCCGACCGACAGGGTCACCAGGGTCAGCCAGGGGTGCCCCCGTACGCCGCGTCGCGGCGCGGAGGGCAGGTCCTGCCCCTCCGCGGCCGCGGTGTGTCCGGTCGCCTTGCTCATGTGAGGAGCTCACCCGGCTGTCCCGCGGCCGCCAGGCCGGACGGCTGACCGGACGGCTGACCGGTCGTGCGGCCGGAGGGCCCGCCGGCGTCGGCGCGGTCCTCGGCGGGCTTCCAGCCGGGCGGGCCGAAGACGTAGCCGAGCTTGTGGCGCAGCGTGCGTGCCCGGCGTACGTCGCGGAACATGTTGGCGAACTCGTGCACCTGGATCTTCCAGATGGAGAAGGTCTCCAGCTGCTTGGTCAGGCCGTACGTGGGGCGCTGCACCTCGGGCTGGAAGGTGCCGAAGACGCGGTCCCAGAGGATGAGGATGCTGCCGAAGTTCTTGTCCAGGTACTCCGGGTCGTTGCCGTGGTGGACGCGGTGGTGCGAGGGCGTCACGAAGACGTACTCGATGGGGCGCGGCAGCTTGCCGATCTTCTCGGTGTGCGCGAACAGCCCGTACACCAGGTGGACCGAGTGCATGGTGAAGACGAGTGCGGGGTGCACGCCCAGGAGCGGCAGCGGCAGCCAGATCATCTTCTCGAACCACTGGGCCCACTTGCGGCGCAGGGCGGTCGAGAGGTTGAAGAACTGGCTGGAGTGGTGGACCTGGTGGCCGGCCCAGATGAGCCGGATGCCGTGCGCGGCGCGGTGGTACCAGTAGAGGAGGAACTCCACCGCGAAGAAGAGCAGGACCCAGGTGGTCCACGAGGTCGAGGACAGGTGCCAGGGCGCGACGTACTCGTAGACGAGCAGGTAGAGCGCCAGGGCCACGGTCCGCAGCAAGGTGGAGGAGGCCAGCGCGCCGAAGCCCGTGAGGATGCTCGCCCGGTGGTCGCGAAGGTCGTAGCCGGGCCGCTCGTCGTGGTCGTCACCGAACTTGATCGCCAGCATCTCGATCGCGATCAGCAGCGCCATGGCGGGCAGGGCGTAGACGGCGGGATCATGCAGCCGGTCTATGACCTTGTCGAGCATCGGACTCTCCTTGATTCGGCTTCCGCACGAGCCTAAACGGCCCGCCTAAAAGGCCTCCTAAAGCCCGCCTTAACTTCCGCCTGCACCTCAATAACGGCCCGTTTTACAGCAGTTGTTTAGTGTCGTTTTAGCGCCCCCTGGTTACGCTCGCCGTCCGCGTCGACCGAAACTCGCAATTCCCGGTCGTCGCCACTCTTTAATCAACTGGCGCCATTCGACTGGCGGCAATGGACCGGGGGACGGGGTGCGGATGAGCGGGAGTCGCGTCGCGGTCCGCCTGGACCGGCCCGCACGGAGCGCCGACCCGCTGCGCGTGCTCGCGCTGCACGGACTGGCCGCGAGCGGGACCACCTGGCGGGCCTTCGGCGAACTGGTCGCGCCCCACGCCGAGTTGTGGACCGCCGAACTGCCCTGGGGCACGGCCGGCACGTCCGCGTGGAGCCATCACGGTGACCCCGCCGAGTGGATCGGCACCGCGATGGACGAGGTCCCGGGCGGAGCCGATGTCGTCATCGCGCACTCCTTCTCCGCGATCCTCGCCGTCGAGCACCTCGCCGGCGCCCCGCGGGCCGGGCGGCCGCGCGCCCTGGTCCTCGTCTCGCCGTTCCACCGCAGGGACCCGGCCGACTTCCACTGGGACACCGCCGGCCACTACCTGGGCATCTTCCAGGAGGTGTTCGAGGAGGCGCTGCGGATCAACCCGGTGCGCGAACTGTCCCCCGAGACCCGCCGGGACATGGCCGTCCTCGTGCGCGACCGCGTCGGTCCGTACGGCTGGCTGCGGTTCTGGGAGAGCTACCTGCGCAGCCCCTTCGTCGACACGCGCGGCCTCGACCTGCCCGTGCTGGTCGTGGCGGGCGAGAACGACCGCTTCGCCGACCCCCGGGACGCCGCGCTGCTGGCGGCCGCCCTGCCGCAGGGACGACTGGAACTGCTGCCGGGCTGCGGGCACTTCCCGATGACCGAGCAGCCCCGGCGGTTCGCGGACACGGTCCACCGGCTGCTCGACGACTGCCGCGCGGAGCCGTCCGCGGCTCCGAAGAAAGCGAGTTGACCCCTTGGACCCCTTGGACCCCCTGAGCCATGCCGGCGTTCCCGACGTCCATGTGACCGGAATCGGCGCGGTCAGCTGCCTCGGCGGCACCGCGGAAGAGTTCTGGGCCGGGCTGAAGGCCGCCGCCGGACACCGCCCCACCGCCGTACCCGGCCTCACCGAGCGCGTCCCGGACGTACTCGCCTACCAGGTGCCCGAAGAGGCCTGCCCGGCGACCGGCACGCCCGGAGCGCTGGGCCGGGCCGCGCGGTTCGCGCTCGGCGCCGCCCGCGAGGCGGTGGCGGACGCGGGCCTGCTGCCGCGCGAGCTCGCCGGGGCGGCCGTGGTGATCGGCACGGCCATCGGCGAGAGCGGCGGGCGCGAGGGCCTGGGCGAGGGCACGTACGAGGGCGAGGGCACGGGTGGGGACCGGTCGCCGTCCGGCGCCTGGGAGCCGATGTTCTCCGTCGCCGCCACGGTGGGCGGCGAACTCGGCGCGTTCGGCACGAACATCAGCGTGAGCAACGCCTGCGCCGCGAGCGGCTACGCCCTGTCGATCGCCGTGGACATGATCCGCCGCGGCGAGGCGGACACCGTGCTGGTGGGAGGCGCCGAAGGCATCGCCTGGGTCCCCCTGGCCGGCTTCAGCCGGCTCGGCACGGCCGACCCCGAGACCTGCCGGCCCTTCGACGCCGAGCGCAGCGGAACCGTCTTCGGCGAAGGGGCCGCCGTGCTGGTCCTGCAGTCCGCGCGGGCCGCGGCCGGCCGCCCGGCGTACGGCAGGGTGCTGGGCACGGCGTGGAGCTGCGACGCCCACCACCCCACCGCGCCGGATCCGGGCGGTGAACAGCCCGTACGCGTGGCCCGCGCGGCCATGGACGAGGCGGTACGGGGACCCGCCGACATCGGCTGCGTCATCCCGCACGGCACCGGCACCCAGCAGAACGACGCCATCGAGTACCAGGTCCTCCAGGAGGTGCTCGGCGGCCATGCCCACGGCACCCCGCTGTTCAGCCTGAAGGCCTTCATCGGGCACACCGCCGGCGCCGCCGCGGCGTTCGCCGCCGTGTCCGCGGCGCTGATGGTCCGGCACGGCGAGATCCCGCCGAACATCCCCCTGGAGCGCCCGGATCCCGCGTGCCCGGTCTGGCTGCCGCAGGGCGGGCCGACCGCGCTCACGCAGCCGAACGTGCTGGTCAACGCGTATGCCTTCGGCGGAAGCAACTTCACGATGGTGTTCGGGGGTGAGACGCGGTGACGCCACGACCCGAGGCCGTCGTGGCCGAGTCCGTCGTGCCCGAGGCCCTCGTGGCCGAGTCCGTCGTCCACGGTACGGCGCTGGTCGTCCCGCCGGACGGGACCGACCCGGGCGGGGCCTGGTTCGACCACCGCGCGCGGCTGGGCCGCGGCCACAAGTACCTGCCGCCCGCCTGCCAGTACCTGCTCGCGGCCGGCCGGGCCGCCCTCGCCGCATCCGGTCAGGAGGTGGAGCGGCACGCCCCGGAGCTCCGCGGCGCCCTGGTGGGAACCAACAGCGCCGTGGCGGCCCTGCACGCCGGCATCCTGGACACCGTCCGCCGTGAGGGGGCCGACGCCCTGAGCCCGATGAGCGTGCCGTACTTCTCGGTCAACCTCGTCGCCGCCCGCCTGTCGACCGAGCACGTGCTCAAGGGCTTCAACCTGACGGTGACCTCACCGCGGGTGGCCGGCGTCGAGGCCCTGCACCTGGCCGCCCGCGAACTCGCCGCGGGCCGCGCCTCCGTGGTGCTGGCCGGCGCCGCCGAGGCACCCGACCCCCGGCCCGGCGACGCCGAGCCCGAGGCGGGCGCCGCGCTGCTCGTCCTGCGCCCGGGTGGCGGGCCCGTACCGGCCGGCGGCGCGGTGCTGCGGACCGTACTGCGCTTCCTCCCGCCGCCGGCGCTGGCCGCCGCGGAGGGCCGCGCCCTGGCGCAGGAGTCCGTACGGGAAGCGCTGGATGCCCTCTGCGCGAGCGGCCCCGCCCCGTACGAGGTCGAGCTCCTGGCCGATCCCTCGCCCGTCGGCGACACGGTGGCCCGCGTACTGCGCGCCTGGTGCGCCGACCGCGCGCCGGTGACGACGGAGCGGTCCGGGGCCCGGGCGGGGGCGCTGGCCCCGGTGGTCCGGCTGGCCGGCCGCCCCCTGCCGGCGGGCGGCGGCGCGCGCCTGGTCGTCGTCGCCTCCCGCGCGGGCAACGTGGCGCTCGCTTCGACACACACCCCCGAACTCACCAACTGAGAGGTTCACATGCTGACTTCCGTCAAGGGCTCGTGGTGCCTGATCCTCGGCGCCTCCAGCGGCATGGGCCGGGCCACCGCCCTGGCCATGGCCAAGGAGGGCGCGAACGTCTTCGGCGTCCACTTCGGCACGGCGGCCCAGCAGGAGGAAGTCGACGAGCTGGTGGAGGAACTGCGCGCCACGGGTGTGCAGGTCTCCTTCCACAACTGCAACGCCGCCAGCAAGCAGACCCGCGCCGAGCTGGTGCCGCTCCTCGCCGAGCTGACCGGGCCCGCCGGCGTACGGGTGCTGCTGCACTCCCTCGCGTTCGGGAGCCTGCTGCCCTTCCTCCCGCAGGGCGGTCAGGACGGCCAGGACGGCCGGGACGGCACGGAGGACGTCATCACCCCGCGGCAGATGGACATGACCGTCGACGTCATGGGCCACAGCCTCGTCTACTGGGTGCGGGACCTGTACGTGGCCGGGCTGCTGCCGCGCGGCGCCAAGGTGTTCGCGCTCACCAGCCGCGGCGACGGCCGCGTGATGCCGAGCTACGGCGCGGTGTCGGCCGCGAAGTCCGCCCTGGCCTCCCACGTACGCCAGCTGGCCGTCGAACTGGCTCCCTCCGGGGTCTCGGTGAACGCCCTGCGCGCCGGCCTGACCCTCACCCCGGCGCTGCTGCGCATCCCCGGCAGCGACCAACTGGCCGAGCACGCCTCGCGGTCCAACCCGCACGGCCGCCTCACCGTCCCCGAGGACGTCGCCGAGGCCGTCGTCATGCTCTCGGCCACCGACTCCTCGTGGATGACCGGCAACGTCATCGACGTCGACGGCGGCGAAGGCCTCGTCTGATCCCCGCACCGCACCCACCCGAACCCCAAGAGAGAACGATCATGACCGAGCAGACCACCGCGCCCGCCGCCACCACCGCACCCGCCACCGCCGCCACTGCCACCGCCACCGCCACCGCGGCCGTCCTGGACATCGAGGACCTCCGCTCCCTCATCGCGGAGATCCTGGACGTCGACACCTCCGAGGTGACGGACACCGCCGACTTCCGGGAGGACCTCGACGTCGACTCCCTGCTGGCGCTGGAGATCCTGGTCACCCTGGAGCGCAAGTACCGCGTGAAGATGGGTGAGTCGAACCTCCAGCTGATGCGCTCCCTCAAGGCCGTGCACGACCTGCTGGCCGAGAAGCTCCAGGCCGCCTGATGCAGCAGCACGAGCGCCGCAGGGTCGCGGTGGTCACCGGCGGATCGCGCGGCATCGGCCGGGCCGTCGTGGAACGTTTCCTCACCGACGGCTACGACGTCGCCTACTGCTACCGCTCCCGGCCCGACGACGCCGACGCCATCGAGCGCCTCGCCGCCGCACACGGGGGCCGGGTCTTCGACGCGGCCGCGGACGTGACCGACGCGGACGCCGTACGCGGCTTCCTGGACGGGGTGCAGGAGCGGCTCGGGGAGATCGACGCGCTGGTCACCAGCGCCGGCATCGTCCGCGACGGGTCTCTGGTGACGATGGGCCAGGAGGCCTGGAGCAGCGTCATCGACACCAACCTGACCGGCACGTTCAACGTCTGCCGGGCCGCGGTCTTCGCGCTCATGAAGCAGGGCCGGGGAAGCATCGTCACCGTGTCCTCCGTGGCGGGCGTGCGCGGCAGTGCCACGCAGGCCAACTACGCCGCCTCCAAGGCCGGGATCATCGGCTTCACCAAGTCGCTCTCCAAGGAAGTGGCCCGCTTCGGCATCCGCGCCAACGTCGTGGCCCCCGGCCTGATCGCGACGGACATGACCGAGGCGATGACGGCGAAGGCCCGCGAGAGCGTCCTCGCCAAGATCCCGCTCCGCCGGATCGGCACCGCGCAGGAGGTGGCCGACACGGTGGCGTTCCTCGCGTCGGACCGCGCCGCCTACATCACAGGACAGGTGATCCGGATCGATGGCGGCATCAGCAACTGAGGGAGCGCGTTGATGGCAGCGCAGACGAGGTCCACATCGGTGGTCGTGACCGGGCTCGGCGTGCTCACGCCGATCGGCACGACCGTGGCGGGGTTCTGGGACGCCGCGCTGCGGGGAGTGGTCGGCACGGGGCCCCTGCGCCGTGCCGACGCGGCCGACTTCCCGGCCCGGCTGGCCGGCGAGGTCGCCGGCTTCGACGCACCGCGCGCCGCCGGTGACCGCAGCCTGCGGCTCGCCGCCTCCGCGGTGTCGGCCGCGGCGGCCGACGCCGGGATCCCGCGGTGGACCGGGGACCCGTACCGGGCCGGTGTCTGCCTGGGCACGCTGCTCGGCGGCCGCGCCGGGCTGGAGCCGGCCGTCACCGGCTTCCACCGCGGTACGGAGCCCCCGGCGGCCCCGTACGCCGGCGGGCTGCCGGTGGTGGACCTCGCGGGCACGGTCGCCCGCGAACTCGGCTTCCTGGGGCCGGGCCTGGCCGTCGCCACGGCCTGCGCGTCGGGCAACAGCGCGCTGGCCCACGCCGCGGACACCATCCGGGCGGGCCGCGCCGACGTGATGATCGCGGGCGGCGTCGACGAGCTGTCCAGCGGGATCATGATGATGTTCGCCAGCCTGCGCTCGCTGGCCCCCGACTGCCTGCGGCCGTTCGACCGCGACCGCGCCGGGCTGGTGGTCTCCGAGGGCGCCGCCGCGCTGGTCCTGGAGTCGTACGAGCACGCCCGCCGCCGCGGCGCGCACGTCTACGCCGAACTGGCGGGCTGGGCCTCGGCGTCCGACGCCCATCACATGACGGCTCCGCACCCGCAGGGCAGCGGCGCCCGCCGTTCGATGCTGCGGGCCCTGGAGCGGGCCGGGATCTCCCCCGACCGCGTCGACCACATCAGCGCGCACGGCACCGGCACCCCCTCCAACGACCGGATCGAGGCGCAGGCCCTGCGGGAGGTCTTCGGGCCGCGGACACCCGCCGTGACCTCGCTGAAGGGGGCCCTCGGGCACACCCAGGGCGCGGCGAGCGCGATCGAGGCCGTGGCGTGCGTACTGGCGCTGCGCGACGGGGTGATCCCGCCGACGGCGAACCTGGTCGACCTCGACCCGGAGTGCGCCGTGGACGTCGTACGCGGGGAGGCGCGCGAGACCCCGGTGCGCGTCGCCGTCAACAACGCCTTCGGCTTCGGGGGCAACACCGCATGCACGGTCTTCACCCGCATGAGCAGCGCCACGGGCACCGCCACCAGCACAGCAGGGAGCGCACGATGAGCCGCACGGCCGCCGTCACCGGCATCGCCCTGGCCAGTCCGCTCGGCGGCAGCCTCGACGCGACCTGGGAGGCGCTGCTGGCCGGCCGCACCGGTTTTACGGAGACGGCCGCCACCGACGGCCTGTACCCGGGAACCGTGCGGGCACCGGCCGGCGCCCTGGCCGACGACCTCCCGGACGTACCGGCCTTCGGCCGCCGCAGGCTGCGGGCGCTGAGCCGGGAGTCCCTGCTCGTCTCCCGGGTCGGGATGCTCGCCTGGCAGGACGCCGGGTTCGAGCCGGGGACGACGCCGGACCCGGAGGAGACGGCCGTCGTCCTGGGCACCGCCGCGGGCGGCCTGTCCGGGTACCTCCAGGTGATGCGCGACGGGCTGACCCTCGGCCCCGAGCTGGTCAGCCCGTACGCGGGTCCGCAGGGCAGCCTGAACGCCGCGGCCTCGGACCTGTCCATCGCCGCGGGCGCGCAGGGCAGCATCGTCACGGTCACGGCCGGCCGCTGTTCGGGGGCCCACGCCCTGACCGTCGCGGCCGACCACGTCCGTACGGGGCAGGCGCAGGCCGTGCTCGTGGCCGCCGTGGACGTCCTGGATCCGCTGCGGCTCGCCGCGGGCCGCGCCGACGCGCCGCCCGGTGAGGCCGCGGTGGTGTTCGTGGTCGAGGACACCGCGCGGGCCCGGGCCCGCGGTGCGCGGGTGCACGCGGAGATCGCCGGGCTGAGCACCCTGCGCGGCGGCGCGGACGGCGGGAGCGCCGCCGCTCCCGCGATCGCCGCGGCCCTGGCCGAGGCCGGGGCGCGGGCCGGGGACCTCTCCCTGGTCTGCTCCTCCGCGGCCGGTGCCCCGCCCGTGCCCGCGGGCACCGGGGCCGGCGCCGCCGCCCTCAGTCCCTTCGGCGCCCTGGGCGACTGCGCGGGCGCCAGCACCCTGCTCCAAGTGGCGCTGGCCGCCCGGGCCCTGGCCGAGGGCCGCGTGCCTTCGACGGCCGGCGGCCCGCAGGACGTGGGGGGCGGACCCGCGCTGGTGCTGACGACCGACGAGGACGGGCAGGCCGCGGCCGTGGTCGTGCGCCGCCCGTAGGCCCCTGGCCTGTCCTTCGCCGCCGCGGCCCGCGCCCGGCCCGCGTACCAGAAGCCATGAACGAACCAGGGAGAACCCGGACCTCCGGACCCCTGCCGTACGGAGGTAGGAAGTGCATCACGACCCGGCTGAGCTGATCGCCATCGTGGGGATGGCGGGACGGTTCCCCGACGCTCCCGACACGGACCGGTTCTGGGACCTGCTCATGGACCGCGGCGACGCGATCCGCCCCGTCCCGGCGACCCGTTGGAACACCGATCAGCCCCTGGACCCGGAGAAGGAGATCCAGCGCCACGGCGGATTCCTGGAAGGCGTCGACGAGTTCGACGCCGCCTTCTTCGGGGTCTCGCCGCGCGAGGCCGAGGTGCTCGACCCGCAGCAGCGGCTGATGCTGGAGACCAGCTGGCTCGCGCTGGAGGACGCCGGTGTGCCCACCGCGAGTCTGAGCGGCACCCGGACCGGCGTCTACTTCGGCGGGCTGTGGCAGGACTACGAGCGGCTGCGCGAGGACCGCGGCGCCCGCCCCACCCAGCACTCCATCTCCGGCAACGCGCTCGACATGCTCTCCGCGCGCATCTCGTACTTCCTCGGCCTGACCGGTCCCAGCCTGACGCTGGAGACGGGCTGCTCCTCCTCCCTGGTCGCCCTGCACCTGGCCTGCCAGGCCATCCGCTCCGGCGACGTGGACGGGGCGCTCGTCGGCGCGGCCAACCTCATGCTGACCCCGGACGTGACCATCGGGCTCACCCACTTCGGCGGTCTCTCGGCGAAGGGCCGGTGCAGTGCGTTCGGCGCCGAGGCCGACGGGTTCGTACGCGGCGAGGGCGTCGCCGCCGTCTACCTCAAGTCGCTGGCGCGGGCCCGCCGGGACGGGGACCGGGTGCACGCCGTGATCGTGCGGACCGCCGCGAACAACGACGGCGGCGGCCCCAGCCTGGTCACGCCCAGCCTGGCCGGTCAGGAGGACCTGCTGCGCCACGTCTACGAGGGCTCCGGCATCCCGGTCGACCGGGTCGCGTACGTGGAGGCGCACGGCACCGGGACCCGCGTCGGCGACCCGCTGGAGGCGACGGCCCTCGGCCGGGTGCTGGGCCAGGCCCCCGAGCGCGCGGGCCGGCCGCTCGGCATCGGCTCGGTGAAGACCAACATCGGGCACCTCGAACCGGTGGCCGCACTCGCGGGCCTCTTCAAGGCGGTGCTCGCACTGAAGAACGGCGTCGTGCCGCCGAGCCTGCACTCGGCCGAGCTGAACCCGGACATCCCCTTCGACGAACTGGGCCTCGAAGTGGTGCGGGAACCGCTGCAACTGCCCACGGACGGGCCGGTCTACCTGGGCGTCAGCTCCTTCGGCTGGGGCGGCACGAACGCCCACGCCGTGATCACCGCCGCTCCGCCGGCCGCGGACGACCCGGCGGACGACCCTGCGGACGAGGCCGCGGGCGAGGCCGCGGGCGGGGCCCGGTCCGACGCGCCCTTCGTACTGCCGCTGAGCGCCCACAGCCAGGCCGCGCTCGTACAGCGCGCCCGCGACGTACGAGCCGCCCTGGACCGGCCCGGCGCCGATCCGCGGGAGATCGCCGCGACGCTGGGCTGGCAGCGCGACCAGTTCCCCTTCCGCGCGGGCATCGTCGCCACGGACGGCGACGGGCTGCGCGCGGCGCTCGACGCGTACGCGGCCGGGCCGGACGCCACGGCCGCCACCTCGGCGGGCACCCCGGCCGGCACGGTCACCGGCCGGGCCCGCGAACGCGGCCGTACCGCCTTCGTCTTCCCCGGCCAGGGCTCGCAGTGGGCCGCCATGGGCACCCGCCTGTACGCCGAGGACCCCGCCTTCGCCTCCGTCATCGACCGGTGCGCCGCGGCGCTCGCCCCGCACACCGCGTGGTCCTTGACCGATGTGCTCACCGGCCGCGACGGCGACGCCTGGATGGGGCGCGTGGACATCGTCCAGCCGGTGCTGTGGGCGGTCTCCGTGGCCCTGGCCGCCGCCTGGCGCGCCGCCGGCGTCGAGCCGGACGTGGTCGTCGGCCACAGCCAGGGCGAGATCGCCGCCGCCACCGTGGCGGGCATCCTCTCGCTGGAGGACGCCGCCCTGGTCGTGGCCCGCCGCAGCGCCGTCCTGCTCCGTACGGCCGCGGGCAGCGGCCGCATGCTCGCCGTGGACCTGGACGCGGACTCGGCCGCCGCCGCCCTGGAGGGCTTCGAGGACTGCGTGGCGCTCGCCGCGCACAACGGACCCGGCTCCTGCGTGCTCTCCGGCGACGGCGACTCGGTGCTGCTGCTGAAGGAACTCCTCGAAGCGGACGGCACGTACTGCCGGCTGGTCAACGTGGACTACGCGTCCCACAGCCCGCTCATGCTCGACCTGACCGACGAGCTCCACGAGGTACTGGCCCCGGTGCGGCCGGGCAAGGCCGGAATCCCGCTGATGTCCACGGTGCGCACCGTCGTACTGGACGGTCCGGAGATGGACGGCGCGTACTGGGTGGAGAACCTGTGCCGCCCGGTGATGTTCGCCGACACCGTCGACGCGCTCCTGGACCAGGGCGTCACCCACGTCGTGGAGGTCAGCGCCCACCCCGTGCTGGTGCCCGCGCTGGAGCGGCTCGGCGCGCTGCGCAAGGAGCCGCCGGCCGTGCTGGGCACCCTGCACCGCGACCGCGGCGCCCCCGGGGACCTCGCCGAGAGCTTCGCGGAGGGCCACGTGGCGGGGCTGACCCCCTACGGCCGCCGCCCGAGTCGCGCGAGGGACGCGGGAGTGCCCCCGTACCCGTGGCAGCGCGAGAGTTACTGGGTCGGTGCGGCGCAGCGCGGTGCGGGCCGGTCGGCCGCCTTCGCCTTCCCGCTCGTCCCGCTGCCGACCGAGGCGGGGACCTGGCACGGCACCACCGACATCGGCACCGGATCCCACCCCTGGCTCGCCGACCACCGGGTGCACGGCGCCGTCGTCGTGCCCGCGGCGGCCTGCGTCGAGCTGTGCCTGGGGACCGCGGCCGCCCGCACCGGCGGAGTCCCGCAATCGCTGCGCGGCCTGTCCTTCCTGAGCGACATGACCCTCGCGGACGGCGGCCTGCACCTGGGCGGCGTATGGCGCGAGGACGGCGGCGAGGGCGCCGGCCTGGAGGTGCTGTCCCTGGCCGACGGGGCCGACGGCTGGACGCGGCACATGACGGCCCGCGCCTCCTACCGCGGCGAACAGACCTCCGTACCCGGCTTCCCCTTCGCCCTGCTGGCCGAAGCGGCCGTCGACGGCGCCGAGTTCTACCGGTCGTGCACCGAGCGCGGTCTCCAGTACGGTCCGGCCTTCCAGGGCGTACGGGAACTGCGCGTGCGCGGCGACGAGGCGCTCGGCCGGGTGGTCCTCGCCGAACGCTGCCGGCCCGGCGCCCGCCGGTTCGTCCTGCACCCCGCCCTGTGGGACGGGGCGTTCCAGCTCTCCCTCGCGCTGTGCGGGCACGAGGACACGGTGGTGCCCGTCGCCGTCGAGCGGCTCGCCCTGCTGCCGGGGCGGCCCTCGGACCTCACCGAGCTGTGGGTGCACGCCCGGCGCCGGCCCGACGGGCTCTTCGACCTGGACCTGTACGGATCCGACCGCCAGCCCGTCGCCCGGGTGACCGGGCTGGAACTGCGCCGGCTGCTCTCGGGCGACCGGTCCGCGCCGGCCCCCGAGCGCGTGCACCGCTTCGGCTTCCACGAGCGGGAGTACACGGGGCCCGGCTTGGACCAGGACCAGGCCGGGGCGCAGGAGCAGGAGCAGGAGCAGGCCCGGGGCCCCTGGCTGGTGTGCGCCCCGGAGTCGGCCGCGCCCGCCGCGCAGGAGCTCGCCGACGCGCTGGGCGCCACCGCCGTGGCGCTGCCGCGGTCCGCCGCCGCCGACGCGACGGCCTGGGCCGAGGTGCTGCGGGCCGCCGACGGCGGGGAGGTCGTGTTCGTCGCCCCGGACCGCGCGGCGGGCGAGCCTGAGCAGCGGGCGGGCCTGCTCGCCCTCGGCGCGCTCGCCGCCGCCTGCTCGGACCGGCCCGTGGCACCCCGCCTGAGCGTGCTGACCACACGGGCGCAGGCCGCCTCGGCCACCGAGACGCCCGACCCCGGAGCCGCCCTGTACTGGGGCTTCGTACGGGTCCTTCAGGGCGAGCACCCGGGGCTCGCGGCCCGGCTGGTGGACACCGCGCGCGAGGAGCGCTGGGCGGCCGGTGTCGTACGCGAACTGCTGGACGCCGAGCGCGAGGACCAGGTCCTTCAGCGCGCGGGCGGGCAGGGCACCGGCCTGCGGCTGGCCGGCCGCCTCGAGCGGGGCGGGCACCGGCAGGACGACCCCGGCGCTCCCCTCCCGTACACGGTCCGCCAGCCCTTCCGGCTGCATCCCGGCCCGCGGCCGGGCCTGTGGGAGTCGCTGCGCTACCTGCCGCTTGCGCGCCGCGCGCCGGGACCGGGCGAGATCGAGATCGAGGTGGACGCGGCCTCCCTCAACTTCATCGACGTGATGAAGGCGGTGGGCACGTACCCCGACGAGGCGGGCGGCAAGGAGCTGCTCGGCGGGGACTGCTCGGGCCGGGTCGTGTCCGTGGGCCCCGGTACGGCCGGATTCCGCGTCGGTGACCGGGTGGTGGCGTGTGTCTTCGGCGCGATCGTCTCGCACGTGACCGTCCGCGCCGACCACGCGCGGCCGGTGCCGGAGGCGATGACGCAGGAGGACGCCGCCGCGCTGCCCCTGGTCCTGGCCACCGCCTGGTACGCGCTGCACGACCTGGCCCGGACGGAGCCCGGCGAGACCGTACTGATCCACTCCGCGGCCGGCGGTCTGGGCCTGGCCGCGGTGCAGGTGGCCCGGATGCTGGGGGCCGAGGTCATCGCGACGGCGGGCAGCGCGGCGAAGCGCGCCTACCTGCGGGAGCTGGGCGTCGAGCACGTCTTCGACTCGCGCGAGCTGTCCTGGGCGGACGCCGTGCGCACCTGCACCGGCGGCCGGGGCGTCGACGTCGTCCTCAACTCGCTGACCGGCGCCGCCATCACGCGCGGGCTGGAGGTGCTCGCCGAGGACGGCCGCTTCGTCGAGGTCGGCAAGAAGGACATCCACGGGGAGCGCACGCTGGGCCTCGCGCCGTTCCGCAAGGGCGTCAGCTTCGCGGCCGTGGACCTCGAAGGACTCGTGATGCGGCGTCCCCAGCGGTTCGCGGGTCTCTTCCGCGCGGTCTGGGACGAGGTGGAGGCGGGCCGGCTCACGGCGCTGCCCGTCACCCACTACACCTTCGCCGACGCGACCGAGGCGCTGCGCGCCATGTCGCACGGCGACCACATCGGCAAGTTCGTGCTGTACGGCCCGCAGACCGTGGACCGGGTGGTGGCGGATCCGCTGCCGCACGGCCGGTTCCGCGCCGACGGCACCTACCTGATCACCGGCGGCCTGGGCGACCTCGGCCTCTCGCTCGCCGGGCACCTGGTGGAGCGCGGGGCGACGGCCCTGGCCCTGCTGGGCCGCTCGGAGCCCGGCGCGGAGGCCGCGGAGCGCATCGCGGCGCTCCGCGAGGCCGGCGCCCGGGTGTCGGTGGTGCACGCGGACGTCGCCGACAGCACGTCCCTGGACCTGGCCCTCGCCGGGATCCGGGCCGAACTCCCGCCGCTGCGCGGCGTCTTCCACGCGGCCGGTGTGCTGTCCGACGCCGTGGTGCGCAACCTCGACGAAGCGGGGGTGGCCCGGGTGCTGGCGCCCAAGGTCGACGGGGCGGCCGGGCTGGACCGGCTGACGGCGAACGATCCGCTGGACCTGTTCGTCCTGTTCTCCTCGGCGGCCGGACTGGTCGGCAACGTCGGGCAGTCCGCGTACGCGGCGGCGAACACGTACATGGACGCGCTGGCCACGGCCCGGCGCCGGGCCGGGCGGCCCGCGCTCAGCGTGCAGTGGGGCACCTTCGACGGCATCGGTCTGGCGGCCCGGTCCGCCGCACGCGGCGACCGGCTCGCCGACCGCGGCATGGACGGCTTCGAGGCGGCGGAGGCCTGGCAGGCGCTGGAGTCGTTCCTCACGGGCGGCGAGAGCGTGGTGGGGTACGTCGCCCTGGACCCGCGCCGCTGGTTCGAGACGTACCCGGCCGCCGCGGGCCGGCCGAGCTGGAGCCTGCTGCGCAGCACGAAGGACCCGGGAGCGGGCTCGGGCGGCGACTTCCGGCAGCTGTGGGCCGGCTCCGCCGCCGAGGACCGGCCCGCGGTGGTCGAGGAACGCGTACGGCAGCTCGCCGGGCGGGTGCTGCGGATCGCCGCGGACGCCATCGACCGGGAGACCCCGCTCAAGTCCCTCGGCCTGGACTCGCTGATGAGCCTGGAGCTGCGCAACCGGCTGGAGGCCGAGTTCGGGCTGCGGCTCTCGCCCACGCTGCTGTGGACGTACGGCGCCCTGCGGCCGCTGGCCGGCGCCCTGGTGGAACGACTCGCGGAACAGGAGGCTTGACAGTGGAACAGCACGACACCAAGGCGGCGGGCGCCGCCCGCGTCACCCCGGTCAGCCGGGCCATGGAGACGATCCGCGCCCTGCGCGAGGAACTGGCGGCCCTGCGGGGCGCGCAGCCCATCGCCGTGGTCGGCGTGGGCCTGCGGGCCCCCGGCGGCATCGACGACCTCGACGGCTACTGGTCGGCGCTGACGGCGGGAGCGGACGCGGTGCGCCCGATCCCGGAGTCCCGGCGCCACCCCTTCGGGGACGCCTGGGACGAGGTGCCGCACCGGGGCGGATTCCTGGACGAGGTCCTGGAGTTCGACGGCCCGTTCTTCGGCGTCGCGCCCCGCGAGGGGCGCTCCCTGGACCCGCAGCACCGGATGCTGCTCGAAGTGGTGTGGGAGGCCCTGGACGACGCCGGCATCCCGGCCGCGAGGGCGGCCGAGGCCGCCACCGGCCTGTACGTGGGCATCACCGGCCAGGACTACCGGGAGTGGATGCCGGACGGCCCCGACTCGTACTGGGCGACCGGCAACGGGCACTGCTTCTCGGCCGGGCGGCTCGCGCACGCGCTGGGCATCACCGGCCCGGCCATGGCCGTGGACACGGCGTGTTCCTCCTCGCTGGTGACGGTCCACCTGGCCCGTCAGGCACTGCGCGCCGGGGAGTGCGACATCGCCGTGGCGGGCGGGGTGAACCTGGTGCTGTCGCCGCGGGCGACCGCGCTGGCCGCGCGTACGGGCTCCCTCTCCCCGGACGGGGTGTGCCGCCCCTTCGACGCGCGGGCCAACGGCTTCACCCGCTCCGAGGGGTGCGGGATCGTGGTCCTCAAGCGCCTGGCCGACGCCGTGCGCGACGGCGACCGGGTGCACGCCGTGATCCACGGCTCCGCGGTCAACCACGACGGCCGCGCCTCGGGCTTCACCGCGCCCAACGTGCTGGCGCAGACCCGGCTCGTCGAGCGGGCGCTCGCAGAGGCGGGGCTCGCTCCGGCCGACATCGGCCATGTGGAGGCGCACGGCACGGGCACCTCGCTGGGCGACCCGATCGAGGTGGAGGCCCTAGCCGCGGCCCTGGGCCGGCCCAGCGGCGGCGCTCCCCTGCTGCTCGGGTCCGCCAAGGCCAATCTGGGCCACACCGAGTCGGCCGCGGGCGTGCTCGGCCTGCTCAAGGCCGTGCTGAGCCTGCGGCACCGGGCGATCCCGCCGGTACCGCACTTCACCACGCTCAACCCGCGCATCGACCTCTCGGGCACGGACCTCCGCATCCCCACCGAGCTGGAGCCCTGGCCGGCCGGCGCCGGCGCCTACGCGGGCGTCAGCTCCTTCGGCATGAGCGGGACCAACGCGCACGTGGTGCTGGGCGCCGCCGATCCGCAGCCGTCGGCCGCCGTGACCACGGCCGCCGCGGCGGTCACCGGCTTCGAGGTGTCGGCGCGGACCCCGGCCGCACTGCGGGCCTACGCGGCGCGACTGGCCACCCGGCTGGACGAGCTCGAGGACGAGGAGTACGCCGCCTTCGCGTACACCGTCACGCACGGCCGCTCGGCGCTGGCCACCCGCATCCGCGTCGAGGCACCCGACCGGCACCGGGCGGCGGCCGCACTGACCGCGGTCGCGCAGGGGCTCACCCCGCCGCAGGCCCAGGAGGTCCCGGCGGGTGCGCCACCCGGCTTCGGGGACCTGCCGCGGCGGGTCCTGGACCTGCCGGCGTACCCGTGGGAACGGCGGCGCTACGCCCCGGTGTTCACGGCGTAGGCAGGTGTTCCGCGTGTTCCGCACGGATCAGGGCGACGATCCCGGCGACCGTGACGTCCTTGGTCAGCGCTTCGAGGGGGACGTCGACGGCGAACTCGCGCCTGATGGACGCGGTGAGTTCGACGACACCGAGCGAGTCGATCTCCAGCTCCCCCAGCCTGGCCTCGTCCGTGATCGCGTCGGGCTCCGCCCCGAAGTCGACGAGTTCGCGCTCGACGAAGGCACGGACGGAAGCAAGATCGGCGGGCTGGAGCACAACATCCTCGTCTCTGAATCCTGGCAATGAATGCGCAGCAGCGTAACAACCGGCGGAGAGGCTCCCGCTAAAGCGATGCTTTTGTCCGCCTGACCGCTCGACAAATCCCCGACTGATACCCGACCAATTCCAGAGATGGAGACCTGCACATGCTCCGGATGCTGCTGAGGCGACTTCTCCTCATTCCGCTCAAGCTCGTCATGCGACCCCGTGTCACCGGTGTCGAGAACCTGCCGAAGTCCGGCCCCTTCATCATCGCGGCCAACCACCTGTCGTTCTTCGACTCCATATTCGTCGCCCTGTTCACCCCGCGGCCCCTGTACTTCATCGGCAAGCAGGGGTGGCTCGACATGCCCGGCCTCAAGGGCCGGCTCCAGGGCGTGTTCTTCCGTTCCGTCGGGATGATCTCCGTCGACAGCACCAGCGGCTCCGGCACCATGGCCGGCCTGGAGACCTCCCTGCGCGTCATGGGCGAGGGGCACGGCGTCGGCGTCCACATCGAGGGCACCCGGTCGCCCGACGGCCGCCTCTACAAGGGGAACACCGGCACGGCGTGGATCGCGCTGCGCAGCGGCGCACCGGTGATCCCGTGCGGCCTCGTCGGCACGGAGCGGGTGCATCCGGCCGGAGCCAAACGGCTCTACGTCTCACGCTTCGACGTGCACTTCGGCGCCCCGATGACTTTCCCCGAACACGCCGGACGGGAGTCCGACCGCCGGGCGCGCCGGGCGGTGACCGACCAGATCATGCAGGAGATATCCGCCCTGTCCGGCCAGGAATACGTGGACATCTATGCCGCGACCGTGAAGAGCCGCTGAGGCGGGTCTCAGAATTCCGCCGCGACGGCCCGGCGTAGGACGTCCGCGACCTCGGCGCGGTGTTCCTCCGCCAGGAGAAAGAAATGGTCTCCGTCGAAACGGCGCACCCGGCACTCGCCGGTGGTGTGGCTCGCCCAGCCGTCCAGCGGCTCGTGCGGGACCAGCGGATCCCGCGTTCCGCCCAGCACGTGCAGGGGCGCGTCGAACCGTACGTCCTCGAACCCCGTGGCGGCTTCCCGGCTGAGGGCGATGTCCGCCCGCAGGACGCGGGTGATGTGCTCCAGCATGACCGGATCCTGCATGACCCACTCCGGCGTGCCGCCGTTGTCCCGCAGCAGCCGGACGGCGTCCTCGTCGGTCGTGGTCGCGTGGGCGAGGCGCCGGGACCGCCCGGGCATCTGCCCGCTGACGACGGCCGCCCGGCACTGCGCGCCGAGGAGGCGTGCGGCGCGGGTGGCGAGGAGCGCGCCGAGGCTGTGGCCGAAGACCACCGTGGGCAGCGGGTCGCGCGCCAGCACCTCGTCGGAGACGGACGCCAGGACCTGGTCGAGCCGGCAGCCGGGAGTCTCGCCGAAGCGGCGCTCCCGGCCGGGCAGCGACAGGCCGAGCACTTCCACGTACGCGGGCAGTCCCTCGACGAGGGGGAGCAGGGTGTTGGGGCCGGCCCCGGAGTGCGGGAACACCAGGAGGCGCACCCGGGGCGCGTCGGCCGCCTCGGCGGCATCGGCCGCTCCCTGGCCGCGCAGTGACGGCCACCAGACGGTTGTGGAACGGGAGTTCGCTGTCATCACGCGGCCAGCCTATGCAGCGGACCGGCGGACCTCACGCGGCCATGACGCCGACCAGCCGATCCGCGCCACAGTCATCCAGGGACGGGTCGTGGGTCAGGATCGCGTGCTGGAGCCGCTGGAGGCGCGGTGCGGGCTCGATCCCGTGGTCCTCGACGAGGTTCCGCCGGACCCTGCCGTACGTCGCCAGCGCCTCGGCGGTCCGGCCGCTGCGGTAGAGGGCCACCATCAGGTAGCCGTAGAGGTTCTCCCACGTCGAGCGGTCGTCGAGCAGGGAGTAGATCTCGCCGACGAGGGCCTTGTGGTTCCCGAGTTCCAGTTCGAGCTCGAACCGCTGCTCGCGGGCGAAGGAGCGCCTCTCGTCCAGCCGACGGCCCAGGGATTCGAATGCGGGGATACCGCGCAGGTCTTCGAGGGCCTGTCCGCGCCACAGCGAAATGGCCCGGTCGAGAGTTTCCGAAGCCTTTACCCGATCATTGGATTCACGGAATTCCCGACCCTTTGCAAGCAAACGGTCGAACTCGTACACATCGAGGTCGCACCCGACCAGCCGAAGCCGGTACCCGGGCGGTTGCGTGGTGATGAGGGCGGCCGCGTCGAGGCCCAGGCCCTGGAGGTGCTTGCGCAGCTTGGACACGTAGACGTGCAGCGCGGTGGAGGCAGTCTGGGGAGGAGTGCCTGACCAGAGGGCTTCGATGAGCCGGCCGGAGGACACGGCCTCGCCGTGGTGCGCACAGAGGTAGGCCAGGAGCGAGCGGAGCTTGAGCGCCCTCGGCGACACCTGGGCTCCGTCCGGCGTCTCGATCTCGACCGGTCCGAGCACTTGGAACTTCACGACATTCCCCCTGTAGATCTGTGCGCCGCGAAGGTGGTGCAAACGACTCGTCTGCGAACTGCAACCCCCTCCGCACCTGCAGATCTTTCACGGGGGAAGCAGATTGAGTCAAGCCGCCAACTCGCACCTGAGGAACACTTGAGGTGGGGCGATCGATTCGCCGGATTGCGAACGGTCCACGCAGATCGACCGCATCTCACAGGCATCCGGCAGGCATCTGGGGAGCTATTTCTCGCCAGCACACCCTATTGATTCAAGCCAATTCCGAACGGCCGAAACACACCCTCGACGCTGGGGGTGATGGCCTGGATCCAGCCACCTTGCGGCGATTTTCAGCCAGGTCTGATCTTGCCCGCAACCCCCCTGACCGGCACCGGCGTCGGAGGTGTGTAGCTTGACCATGATCATTGAACGTGTTCAATCAACCCGGGGGGGCCGGTGCACCGTCACCGCATCATGATTTCCGCTGCCGTCGTCGCGGCAGCGATTGGTTTCGTTCCGAGCACCGCACAGGCGGCCGGCCCGTCCGCGGGCCGCACTCCCGGCGTCACCGCCGAGAGCGGCTCCGCGAAGGCCGAGGCCGCCGCCAAGGCCGCGGCGGCGCAGGGCGCCACCTTCCACAGCCCGAAGGAACGTTCCGTCCGCAAGGGCGCCTCGGCCCAGCAGGCGGCGGGGAGCGCGGTGGACAACCCGGACCTCGGAGTCGACCTCTCCGCCCGCGGCATCAGCACGTACGGCATCGAGCTGACGTCCTACGTCTACACCAGCGTCGCCACCCCGATCACGGTCGAGATCAACTGGGGTGACGGCAAGACCGATTCCGACCTGGTCACCGACAGCGACTTCGTCAAGACGACGCACGTGTACAGCGAGCTCGGCACCCGCACGGTCACCGTCACCGTGAAGGACCTGCGGAGCAACGTCACCGCCACCAACAGCGTGGAGGTCACCACGGTCGGCACCAAGTTCACCCCGCACGCCCCGACCCGGCTGCTGGACACCCGCGACGGAACCGGCGCTGCGAGCGCCGGGGCCGTCGCCCCGTACGGCACGACCCGCGTGAAGGTCGGCGGCAACAGCGGCATCCCGGCCGGCGTGACCGCCGTGGCCCTCAACCTCACCGCCACCAACACCGCCGCCGGCGGGCACATCACGGCGTACCCGGCGGGTACGGACCGGCCGATCACCTCGAACGTCAACTTCGTCGCGGGGCAGACCGTTCCGAACATGACGATCGTGCCGGTCGGAGCGGACGGCTACGTCGAGCTGGCCAACCGCAGCTCGGGGACCGTGGACCTGATCGCGGACGTCACGGGGTACTTCACCCGCGCCGTCGCCAGCGGCTACACCTCGCTGGACCCGTACCGCGTCGTCGACAGCCGGGAGGGGCTGGGCACCGCCGCGGGCCAGGTCGCCGGCCAGAGCACCTTCGCCGTCCCGATCGCCGGCCACGCCGGTGTGCCGTACCAGGGCGTCACCGCGGTGGCCCTCAACGTCACGGTCACCAACCCCTGGAACTCCGGCCACCTGACCGTCTTCCCGGGCGGACAGCAGGCGCCGTCCACGTCCAACGTGAACTTCACCGCCGGCCAGACGGTCGCCAACTCGGTGATCGTGCCGGTCGGTCCGGACGGCAAGATCAACATCCGTAACGGCTCCTGGAGCCCGGCCGACGTGATCGTGGACGTCGTCGGCTACTACAGCCCCGGCAGCAAGGCCGCCTACCTGCCCGTCACGCCGACGCGGCTGTACGACACGCGCGACTGGAGCTTCAAGCTCGCCGGCCAGGACTACGAGCACCTCGCGCTCGGTGCGCACGACCTCTCGATCAAGGGCTACGTCCTGAACACGACGGTCACCAACACCGAGGGCAACGGTCACCTCACGGTTTCCCCGGACCCCAACACCAAGTCCCAGTACGACAAGGGCACCCAGATCACGCCCACCCCGCCGAACTCCTCCAACCTGAACTGGACGAAGGGCGCGACCGTCCCGAACCTGGTCCAGGCGAGCACCGGCAAGAACGGCGTCATCGACTTCTGGAACCGCAGCTGGCAGCCCACCGACCTGGTGGTCGACATGTTCGGCCTGTACGACGAGCTCTGACCGACCGAGCCCCGGGGGCGGCCGCACGGGCCGCCCCCGGGGCGATGGCCGTCACGAAAGATCGGATGCGTCGGAGCGCTTGTGCAACTCCATCCGCTTGTGGCCCCTGTAGGCGAGCAGGCCGATGAAGCAGACCCCGCACGTCCCGGTCAAGGCGGCGAGCGGGGCAGCCGCGTCCGCGTGTCCGAGCAGCACCAGGAGGCCTACGGCTGCTCCGAGGAGCAGAGCGGCGCTCCCCAGAATCCACAGCCATACCTTCAGGGGCCTCAGCAGCCGCTCGATCCGTTCGCTCTCCCGTCGCGCCACGCAGTGAGGGTGGCGGCAATCGGCTTCCGAACGCGGCCCCCTCGCAGGGCATGCGCAAACAGTGGCGGCATGGCCGTTGCCCAGGTGCCGCCTGCTGCCCCGCGGGCTCGGGGCACCGTTTCCAGGGGCCATCGATCGCTCCTCGCTTCGACCCATTGCGATGTCGCTCGATGAGCTTAGACCTGCGACGACGGCCCTCACGGAGGGCTGGATTTGCTCCAGTACAACTCTTAAGGCACCGCCAAGTACCATTCGGTAATGGCCGGGTTGGCCCCTCACGCCCGGGAACTCGCGCTTTACCCTCGCGAGTCATCCGGCGAAGAGGCGTACGACACTTCAAGACCTGACACCGTGCACCGCCATGCACGGACGCTACGTTCGGGTGCATGTCAGTGGCTCACAACGCAGCCGCCGAATCTTTGTGGCCACCCCTGGAAGTGGTGTCACTGCTTGGTGCCCCAGGCGCGGTTGGGCGCGGGAGCCGTCACGAGGAACCCTTGCGGAACCGCTTGGCGAGTGCCGGGTCCGTCTCCCACCACAGGCCGGTCCCGCCGTGCTCCTCTTCCGCGGGCTCGGCGCCCTGAGCGCTCCGGCGCCCGGCGCCGCCGACGACCCGCACCCGGAACAGCAGGCCGGGGACGGCGTAGAACAGCGCGCCGATCAGCAGCATGGAGGCCACGACGTAGAGCCCGGGGACCGAGATGCCGGCCAGGAGCGGAAGCAGGATGGCGGCTTTCAGCCCGGTCCCCTGGGCCGCGACCAGGACGTCCTGCCCCTCCGTCACGTCCACGGTGACGGTGTTGGAACGGGTGCGATCCTTCCCGGCGACCCGAACGGTGTGGGTGCCGACGGGCACGGGGAACCGTGCGGTGGCCCCCTGGTCGACCTGGCCGACCGTCACTTTGCCGACGACCACGCCGAACGTCCCTGCCCGGCCGAGCCCCGGCTGTTCCGCGCGCATCACGATGGTCCCGGACAAGAATCCCCCATTTCGCTGATCACGTGAGAAATCGCGGCAAGTCGCCGGCCCGATAAGCCGACCACAGTCTGCACTCCTGGGGCGTGCCTGTCATTGCACAGGTGGTGGACATAGCCGCATTTTCCTGTCGGCACCCCAATGATTCGGCTGGTCAGGCGGGTTGTCGGTGAGACGCGCGATGAAAGCTTGGCCGTGCCCGCGCTACGGTCTCCCCGGCAAGTCGCATGACTGTGCGACTTCATGGCCACGTATCCATTGGAGAGATGCTCGTGGGGGCTTGGCGTATACAGACGCCGGACGGTAGATCGCTGAGACGGAGATACAGATCCGTGTCTCTTATTGGCGTTCTGTCCATGATCATAACGTTGTTGATGGTTCCGCCGACCGAGGCGTTCGCGGCGAAGCGGCACGGGGAGGTGTGGTCGCCGCCCAATACACCGATTTCGGGGCAGAAGTCGGTCAAGGGGAAGAACCTGAAACCGGGAAAGTTGGCGGCGCCGAAATATCCCGTACCGGGCGAGTGGAAGCCCGCCACCACACCCAAGGCGGCGCCGACCGGATCGGCGACCGTTGCCCTGCCGGACGCGAAGCCGGTTCAGGCCGGGAAATTGCCGGTCAAGGTGGCGCAAGGCGAGCGCAGTTCCGCCAAATCGGTCAAGGTCGAAGTAGTGGAGAGCAGCCGGGGCAATGCCGCGGGTGCGCCCGGTCCGGTGGTGGCTCTGACGGACACCGATGCCACCTCGGGTGACCACCATGTGAAGGTCGCCCTGGACCTGAAGGCCCTTCAGGGCGCCGGATGGGCCGATCGGGCCGGTCTCGTGGCCCTTCCGGAGTGCGCGCTGACGACGCCGCAGAGGGCTGAGTGCCAGAAGCAGACTCCGGTGGCCTCCCGCGTGGACCCGAAGACGGGTGTGCTGGCCGCACAGGTCACGTTGCCCGTCACCTTGGGCAAGGCACCCATGAAGAGCACCCTGCTGGCCGCGAGCGGCAGCCAGGACGCGCAGCCCCGGTACGTCGAGGCGCCCGCGGCCGCACCGTCCACCATGGTGCTGGCCGCGACCTCGACGTCCGGTGGCGCGATGGGCGACTACGCGGCCTCGCCGCTCTCCCCGTCGAACGCATGGGGCGCCGGTACGAACGTGGGTAACTTCACCTACTCGTACCCGATTCAGACCCCGGCCTCGATCGGTGGATCCGGTCCGAAGGTGGCGCTGTCCTACGACTCGTCGAGTGCGGACGGGAAGACCTCGGCCCAGAACGCGCAGGCTTCGTGGGTCGGTGAGGGCTGGGGATACGAGCCCGGTTTCATCGAGCGTTCGTACCGCCCCTGCGACAAGGCCGGCATCACCGGTTCCGGTGACCAGTGCTGGGCGGGGCAGAACGCGGTCCTGAGCCTGAGCGGCCACTCCGGAACCCTGGTGCGCGACGACGCGACGGGTGCCTGGCACCTGCAGGGTGACGAGGGCTCCAAGATCGAGCAGCTCACCGGCGCCACCAACGAGGCGCGGGGCGGCGAGTACTGGCGGCTCACGACCTCGGACGGGATCCAGTACTACTTTGGCCGGAACCACCTGCCGGGCGGCAACAACAGTGACCCGGCGACCAACTCGGTCGCCTACGTGCCGGTGTACTCGCCGAAGAGCGGCGACCACTGCTACAGCTCCACGACCGGCACGGCGTCCTGGTGCCGGGAGGCCTGGCGCTGGAACCTCGACTACGTCGTGGACACCCACCAGAACCTGGTCACCTACAACTACCAGCGCGATCTGAACTACTACAACCGTGGCGGCGGCCAGAACGGCGGCACCGGCACGCTGACCGCCTACGTCCGGGCGTCCGAGGTCACGCAGATCGCGTACGGTCAGCGCCTGCCGGAGCAGGTCGCCGCGAACGGCACCGTGAAGCCGGCCTCGAAGGTGCTCTTCTCGACCGAAGAGCGCTGCAAGGCCTCGGGATCGGTGACGTGCACGACGGCCCAGCGCGTCGTGGCGAACCAGACGAACTGGCCGGACTCGCCGCTGGACCAGGCGTGTGCGTCGAGCGGAACGTGCACCAAGAATTCGCCGACGTTCTGGTCTCCCCTGATGCTCTCGAAGATCAGCACGCAGGTGCTGGTCGGCACGAGCTACACGACGGTCGACGAATGGGCCCTGAAGCACACGTTCCCGGACCCGGGCGATGGCACCAAGCCGTCCCTGTGGCTGTCGTCGATCCAGCGCACCGGCACCAACGGGCAGACAGCGAAGCAACTGCCCGCCGTGTCGTTCACCGCTCGTCAACTGGCCAACCGGGTCGACGGCCTGGTGCCCGCGCAGCCCGCCTTCTACCGGCCGCGGATCCAGCAGATCGCGACCGAGACCGGCGGCCAGATCAACGTGATCTACGCGGACGCGGAATGCTCGCGGGTCAGCAGTCACATGCCGTCCGCCGAGGACACCAACTCGATGGCGTGCATGCCCGTGCACTGGTACCTGCCGGGGTCCTCGTCGACGGAACCGGTGAACGACTGGTTCAACAAGTACCTGGTGACGGCCGTCACCGAACAGGACGCGGTCACCGGCACCACTCTGACCAAGTCGACCAACTACGCGTACGGGGGCGGCGCCGCCTGGCACCGCAACGACGGCGAGTTCGTCGACCCCAAGGTCCGCACCTGGGACAACTTCCGGGGCTACCAGATGGTCACCACGACGACCGGCAGCGGCAACACCGGTGAGGCACCGAAGACCCAGCAGGTCAGCACCTTCTTGCGGGGCATGCACGGCGACTACCTCGCCAACGGCACTGCCCGCAATGTCTCCGTCTCCTTCACCCCCTACCCCGGCGCTGCCGCGACGACGGTGACGGACGACAAGTGGCGCGCGGGCAGCGTGCTCGGCAACCAGAGCTACGACAAGGCCGGCGGCGCCGTCATCAATGCGGCCTCCACCGTCGCGTCGAACGACTCGGTGACGGCGACGCACAAGCAGCAGAACGGCATGCCCGACCTGGTCGCCCGCTACGCGAGCACCAGCACCACCGAGACCGCCTGGGCCAAGCTGGCCAGCGGCTCCTGGCGAACCACCAGCTCGGTGACCACCTACGATCCGGCAAACGGCAACCGGGCGGTCCAGGTGGACGACAAGGGCGACGGCACCCCGACCACGCCCGAGATCTGCACCACCAACACCTACGCGACCAGCACCAACCCTCTGATCCGCACGCTGCTCTCCGAGCAGTCGTCGATCACCGGTGCGTGCGGGACCGCCGCGACCGCGGCCAACACCGTCAAGGCCAGCCAGTCGTTCTACGACGGCCTGCCGTTCGGCCAGGCGGGTGCCACGGGTGATGTGACCTCCTCGCGCGAGCTCATCTCCTACGACGGCAATGGGCAGCCGCAGTACGGCCAGCCGGCCACCGCCTCGTTCGACGCCTATGGCCGTGCGGTCTCGACCGTCGGTCCTGACGGCGTGAGCGCGACGACGGCGTTCGTCCCGGCGACCGGGGCGATTCCCACCCTGGTCACCCTGACCGGACCGACCGGAGCGGCCTGGACCAGGTCCCAGACGTTCGATCCGGGCCGCAGCCTGCCGCTGGTCGCCACCGACCAGAACGGGCGCGCCACGACCATGAAGTACGACGCCCTGGGCCGAGTGACCGATGTGTGGCACCCCGACCGGGCCACCAACCTCGGCGCGAACCTCAAGTATGCCTATGCGATCAACGGCATCACGGCGCCTTCGGTGGTGACGTCACAAACGATCAACGAGGACGGTACCTACTCGACCAAGAACGAGCTGTATGACGGGCTCGGCCGGGTGCGGCAGAGCCAGTCGACGATCGCGACCGGCGGCGCGGGCCGTCTGGTAGCGGATACGGTCTACGACTCGCACGGCTGGGTCGTCAAGACGTCCGCACCGTACTACGACGCCGCGAACCAGCCGAACGGGCAGGTCTTCGCCCCGCAGGACTCGCAGGTCCCGGCGCAGAACTGGTTCACCTACGACGGCATGGGCCGCAAGACCACTGACGCGTTCATGTCCTACGGACAGCAGCAGTGGGTGTCCACGTCCGCCTATCCCGGCGTGGACCGCGTCGACTCGGTACCGCCGCAGGGCAAGGCTCCGACCAGCACGGTCATGGACCTCCGCGGGAACATGACGCAACTGTGGCAGTACCGCGGCAGCTCGGCGACGGGCAACGCGGCGGACGCCGACGTCACCGCCTACACCTACGCCCCTGGCGGTCAGCAGACCGGCCGTACCGACTCCGCGGGCAACAAGTGGACGTACACGTACGACTTCCTGGGGCGTCAGACGTCGGCTACCGACCCTGACACGGGTACGAGCAGCACCACGTACGACGTGAACTCGCGCATCGCCTCGACCGTGGACGCGAGGGGCAACACGCTCGCGTACTCGTACGACGTGCTGGGCCGCAAGACGGGACTCTTCACGGGGAGCGTGGCGCCCGCGAACCAGCTCGCGGGCTGGAAGTACGACACGGTCCCGAACGGCAAGGGCCGGCCCGCCTCCTCCACCCGCTACATCGGCGGGGCCTCGGGCGACGCCTACACGCAGGCCGTCACCGGGTACGACGCGAGGTACCGGATCCTGGGCACCAGCGTGACCATTCCCGCCAAGGAGGGCGCGCTCGCCGGTACCTACACGACGAGCAACGTCTACACGCCGGTCCTCGGGTCGCTGGACCACACCGTCCTGCCGGCGATGGGCGGCCTTCCGGCCGAGGAGGTGTACTACCTCTACGGCAACACCGGTCTGCTGATCGCCTCCAGTGGCAACAGCACCCTGGTGACGGACGTCCAGTACGACGCCCTGGGACGACCCACCCGCACGACGGTGGGCGACTGGGGTACGCAGGTCGTCTCGACCCAGCAGTACGACTGGGCAACCGGACGGCTGGTCAATTCCTTCCTGGACCGGCAGAGCGGCACCACCTCGCTCGACCAGACCGCCTACACCTACAACCCGGCCGGTCAGATCACCTCGGTGAAGGACGTGCAGAACGGTTCCGCGACCGACCTGCAGTGCTTCACCTACGACTACCTCGGTCGGCTCACCAACGCCTGGACCGACACCGCCGGCACCAAGACCAACGCCGCACCATCCGTCCCCGGGATCGGTGGTTGCAACAACGCGGGAGGCCCGGCCTGGACGGGCACTCCGGCCAAACCGACCGTGGGCGGCCCCGCGCCGTACTGGCAGAGCTACGGCTACGACGCGACGGGCAACCGGACCTCACTGGTTCAGCACAATGTCACCGGTGTGACGGCCAACGACATCACCACGACCCAGACCTTCGGCGCGCCGAAGTCCGTCAACACCCCGACCAACGCCCCGAACACGGGCGGCGGCACGGGCGGGCCCCACGGCCTGCTGTCCACGTCGACGAAGTCGGCGAGCGGGACCGTCGCGTCCACCTACCAGTACGACGCGCAGGGCAACACCACGAGCATCACCGACACGAGTGGCACGACCTCACTCACCTGGAACGGGGAGGACAAGCTCGCCTCGGTCTCCAAGACCGGTCAGGCCCAGGGAACCTCGTACCTGTACGACGCCGACGGAAACCAGCTGATCCGCCGCAACCCGGGCAAGACCACGCTCAACCTCGGCGATGACGAGCTCACCCTCGACACCGCCTCGGCCTCGATGACCGACGTGCGCTACTACGGCTCGTCCGGTGGCATCACCATCACCCGTGTCACAGCGCCCACCGGCGGGGGCAAGCTCGTCTACCAGGCGGCCGACCCGCACGGCACGGGCAGCGTCCAGATCGACACCGACGCCGCGCAGACGGTCACCCGGCGCCCGACGGACCCGTTCGGCAACCCGCGCGGCACCCAGCCCGCGCCCGGTAGCTGGGCCGGCGACAAGGGCTTCGTCGGCGGCACGCTGGATCCGGCCACCGGCCTGACCAACCTCGGCGCCCGCGAATACGATCCCGTCCACGGAAGGTTCCTCAACCCCGACCCGATCATCGCTCCGGGCAACCCGCAGCAGTGGAACGGCTACGCCTACAGCAACAACGACCCCGTCAACAGCAGTGACCCGAGCGGCATGTTCTGCGACAGCTGCTCGATGGACCCGACGTCGGCCTGGGCCGACATGCACCCCGGGTGCGCCGGTCTGACCTGTTACAACAACGACGGTTCGGTCGCCTACACGATCACTCCGAGCAACGGCAACGGGAAGACCAGCACGACGCCGTCGAAGACGGTCATGCACACGATCCTGGAGTCGGTCCCCAAGGAGCGCCTGGAGCAATTCAAGGCACACCTAGAGATGATCAAGAAAAATGATCCGGAGGACTGGAACAAGGAAGGTACACACGCGTACAACGCGCTCATGCATTGGGCGAAGATCGCGATCTACGGACCCGCGACCCTCAAGGATCTCTGGGACGCTTCCAAGGGACACCTCGCCGGACTGCTCGTAGGACTCGTGGGCGCGGCTCTGTGCCCGGAGACGGGCGTCACGTGTGCGGTGGCGGTCGGGGCGCTGTCCGGACTCGCCTCACAGTGCGCAACCGACTGCGAGGACAAGGGCGCACTCGCCCTGAGCCTGGCTGTCGGCGCTGCCACCTCGTACGCCGGGGTGAAGATGGGTGGGCTGGGTGGCTGCAGCTTCTCCCCTGATACTCCCGTCCTGCTCGAAGGCGGTGAGTCGAAACCCATTGGTGAGATCGACGAGGGCGATCAGGTCGAAGCGGCTGACCCCACAACCGGCGAGCATGTCGGCGGTCGCGAGGTCACAGCGGTTCACGTCAACCACGACGAGGATCTGATCGACCTCACGGTCACCACCGCGGACGGCCAGTCCTCCGTCGTGCACACGACGGCGAAACACCCGTTCTGGAACGACACCCGCGAGCGGTGGATTCCCGCTGGCGAACTACTGACCGGCGACGCGCTGAAGACCGCGGCGAACACCCGCGTCTACGTCGCGGGCACCGCGGTCGTGCAGGGTGCTGCGGACATGCTGAACCTGACGGTCGCCGAACTCCACACGTTCTACGTGCTGGCAGGCAATACGCCGGTACTGGTGCACAACGTCGGAAATTGCCCTGTCGATGGAATTCCGCACGGTGCAATCGGTGAAGCGGCATCGCTCAATCGACTCCAGACCGGTGGGTACACCGACATCACGCCGCAGGTGCGATTCGTCAACAGCAATGGTGACGTCTTCATTGCAGACTTTGTCGCGAGGAATCCGAGCGGCAACTGGGTGGCAATCGAATCCAAGGTGAATACGGGTACCGTTACAGATAATCAAAGTGTCGGGTATCCGGAACTCACTAACGGCGGGGCGATCCTCGGCACAAGCAAGCTTGAATCGTATGGATTCAAGAATGGTGACCGGATGACGATGCCTCTGGAGATCGACCATTGGACGTGTGGCGTATGTAGCCCTTGATTGAGAATGGGCCCGGAGCGTGAGGCGCTCCGGGCCCATTTTTGTCGAGTTTTACCCGTCCGGCAGTGGGTGGCTCCGCTGCGTAGGCTTTGATGGATGCGACATAATGAGGGTCATGGGTATCAATGAGCAGGGGCGTTCGGCGGCGCATCTGGCTGACCGGCTGATCGGACTTGAAGCCCCCAAGGAAGTCGTTCTGGCTGCCGGCGAGTGGATGGCGCACCGGTTGGAGCAGGACGGCTTCCGTTGGCTCAAAGGCCGAACCAGCCTGGAACGTCACCTTGATGGACGACTTGAGCGCATGCGGCTTGAAGGCAGTCACTGGAACAAGGCCGGGCACCTGATTCAGTTCAGCATCGTAAGCCTCGAAGTTTTCGATGAAGAGCTCAAAGCGTGGAGGCGGTCTCATGCCAGCCGCACGGTTGAGCGCCCTGAAGCCGTAGAGGGGATTGTGTGTGTCACCAGCTTCCTGGATATTTCCCGGGAGCCTACGGCGATTGTCACTCACCCTGCCGATCGACTTGCGGCCATCGATAGGTTGTGCGAGCAAGTAAGAGACGTTGCATTGCCATGGTTCAGCGCATCTGAGGCCCCTGAGACTTTGGTTGCCATGGCCCCGGAGGCACTTCTTCGCCCAACCGGCTTTGGGCAGGATCTACTGGAGTTTCTGGTGAGCCGGGGATTGCTCGATGAGGCAAGGGCACTGATTCAGCGAGTCCTTGCTCTCGGGGACTCGTATCGCGACGCGTTTTCCGAAGGGCGCGATCTTGCCGTTACCGGTGGCCGTCCAGGTTGGCATTCGCCAAATTCGCTGGGGTGGAGTGCCGAGGTTCTGGGGCTTCTCTGAGTTCTGGGCGATCCATGTCGTAGACGGCGGTGGTCGCTGCTCTGAGTTTTCTTCCCGGCGCGAGACGGCCCACGACGGTGGACCGCCTCGCGCCCTGGCCTCTCGGGTCAGGAGTTGGGGGTGATCCCCCAGTACTGGTTGGTGGGGCTGCCGTTGCAGTCCCACAGCACCACCTGGGTGCCGTTCGTGACGTTCCCGTTCGGGACATCCACGCAGCGGCGGGAGACCGGGTTGTAGAGACTCCCGTCGGCGCGCGGCAGGAACTGCTGGGCGGGGTTGGTCTGGGCGGTGCCCCAGCAGGTGTTCCACTGGATGGGCGTGCCGTTGTCACGGCCCGAGTTGGTGGCGTCCATGCAGCCCCCGAAGGGAAGGCCGACGGTGCCGTCGGCCCGGAAGGTCCACTTCTGGGCGGTCGAGCCGTTGCAGTCGAAGATCTGGACGCGGGCGCCGGGGGTGGCGACGCCGCCGTTCTCGTCGAGGCACTTGGCGGCGCTCAGTCCGGAGACCAGCGGCCCCGCGGTGCTGCCCGGGACGGTCGCGAAGGGGTAGAGCGCGACATCCGCGACGGCGCCCTTGAACGGGTTGCTGCCCTTGCCCGCGTTGAAGTACCGGCCGACGACGAGCGAGCCCGTCGGTGCCATCGTGCTGGTGTGCACTCCGGTCGAGGCCAGGGCCCCGTTCACGTACAGGGCCATCTGACCGGTGGTCGCGTCGAAGCTGGCGGTCAGCTTCGTCCAGGCGCCCTGCTGCACGCGGGCGGCCGCGTTGTTCTTGGCGTCCGCGTTGCCGACCGGGTTGGTGTGGTCGTACTCCCAGCCCGAGTCCGTCTTGGACATGGCGAAGGTCCAGTTGGTGACCCCGGGCGAGAAGGTGGCCGGCCAGATCATGAAGTTGCTGGTCGACTTGCCGTCCTGGCTGAGGACCACGCCGTCGGTCAGCTGATCCGCCTTGGCCCACGCGGTGACGGTGAACGACTTGGCGGTGTCCACCACCACTGCGGAGCCGACCTCGCCGTTGTTCGTGGTGCCCGCGGCGGCGTTGAAGACCGCCGCGCTGGTGGCGGCGCCGCCGAGGGTGGCGGGGGCGAATGCCACGTCGCCCTTGATCGTGGCCGGGTTGCGGCCCGTCAGGTCGGGCGTGTGCGTGGTGTCGGTGGCGCTGGTGGGCCCGGCGAGCGGGAACCGGCCGAGCGGACCGCGCGGGTCTCCGATGGTGGCGGCGGTGGCCGCGAGGGCGGTCACCTTGCCGGGCTTGCCCACCGGGTCCCCGACGACGCCCGCCTTGACGACGATCCTGCCGTCCGCGGTCTGCGCGTAGAGGTCGGCGACGCCGTCGCCGTCGAAGTCACCCACGGATCCGACCACGGGGTAGGCCGTCGTGTCGACGCCGGTGGCGATGACGGCGCCCTTGGTCGGGTCGGCGAGGGCCGTGTAGTCGGTGACGCCGGTGGTGGGGTTCTTGGTGATCGGGTAGGCCAGGATCTGGCCGGTCTTGCGGTTACGGGCCCACAGGGTCGCCTGCTTGGCCGTGTAGTTCGTCCCGCCCACGGTCCAGGAGCTGGTGCCGTTGGCCGGGCCGGGACCGATCAGGTCGTAGCCGTCGGTGTTGTTGGAGCCGTCCCACGGGAGGGAGGACAGCTGGGTGTCGGTCTTCTTGAGCAGGACCGCCGCGCCGCTGCCCGGCGGGATCAGCCAGAGCGAGCCGTTGATCACGACGGCCAGCGAGGTCTTGCTGAGGGGGGTGGTGGTCTCGCCGTCGGGGGTGCCGAGCGCGAGGACCTGGCTCACCTGGGACCAGTCCCAGCCGACACCGGCCGGGCAGCCGCTCGGCTGTCCCGCCACCACCGGCGCTCCGGCGGTGTCGACGCAGGTGACCTGCGCCTGCGTGGTGCCGTTGGGGTAGAACGGGGTGCGCTGGGTGTAGTTGCCGTGACCGTCGTTGGTGTAGAGCAGCATCTGCGCGCCGCCGGGCTCGTGCACGATCAGGTCGTCGACCGGGACCTGGCCGCGCAGCGAGGCGCGGTGGGTGACCTGCAGGCCGTTCCAGGTGCCGGTGGGCGAGATGGCGGCGGGGCCGCCGATCCAGCCCGCGTTGGCCGGGTCGCCGGTGTTCTGGACCACGCGCAGGTTGCCGGTGCCGTCCGGGACCGTGATGTCGGGCTTGCCGTCACCGGTCACGTCGCCGAACACCGGGGTGCTCGCCTGGTTCCAGGGCGCGTAGAAGTTGTACGCGTAGGGCTGGCTGTAGTTGCCGGCGTTGTCCTGCGCCTGCACGTAGAGGGTGTTGGTGCCCCAGGTGCCGGGGGTGTACTTGTACGTGCCCTTGCCCGTGGCGGCGTCGGGCACCACGACACCCGCGTCGTTGCAGCGCCAGCCGGTGACCGGGGTCGAGCTGGTGCTGACCTTGAAGCAGGCGAGGCCGGAGGCCGCAGCGCCGGTGGGTACGGGATCGGAACCGCCGAGGGTGAAGGTGCCCTGCTGGTTGGCGTACACCACGGGGTTGGGGGCCGGCGAGCCGGACGGCGGGAACTGTGCGGAGCTGACGCTCACGGTCGGTGCGGTCCGGTCGACGCGGAAGTAGCACCAGGAGGAGTCGGCGGAGCCGAGGCCGTTCGCGATCGGGTCAGCGTCGTAGGCGTTGGCCGTCCAGCCGAACTGGTGGCCGTCCTTCAGTACCGATTCGGGGACGGCGACCTGGGCGGTGTTGTAGCTCCCCTGCCACGAGGACCTGCCCGACCAGCCGTTGGCGGACTCGTTGTCGTCCCACATGCGGAAGTTGGTCCACAGGTTCATCCCGGACGGGGACCAGTTGTTGGCGCTCAGTACGACGCTCTGGTTCGCGCCGATCCACCCCGGGTTGGTCCACGCCTGCGCGCCGCCGCTGGTGCAGTCGTAGCTCGCCGGGTTGCCCTTGGTGTCGGCGTTCGCGAAGCCGGAGCTCGGGCTGGTCCGCGGCCACCAGATGCTGGGCTGGAGGTCGTAGTTGGTCGTGATGTGCGGGTTGTTGGCGATGTGGTGCCGGTAGTACTTGTTGTTCTCGTCGTCGGGCGCGATGCCGACGGTCCAAGTGGCCCACTTCTGGGCGGCCGCCTGCTTCATGTGGGCGGACACGTCGAAGGCGATGGGTCCGATGCCGGTGATCCAGTCCGAGCCGCCCACCTTGGAGCAGCCGCCGAAGGTGCCGCCGCCGTTGCACGGCTGGGTGTTCCAGGTCACTCCGTTGGAGATGCCGCCGGTCCAGTAGAGGCCGAGCGGGGTGTTGGTGCCGCTGGACGCGCCGTCCACGTTCGCGTACAGCGTCGAGCCGTAGACGGTCGGCGGGGCCGGGGCGCCGCTCGGCTGGGTGTAGATCGCCGGGTTGATGTTGATGGCGAAGTAGGCGCGCTCGCGGCCGTAGCCGGTGCAGTCGCTGTATCCGCAGTACCCGGTGCCCAGGGAGCTGATCGCGTCGTAGTACGAGGTGTTGGGGTGGTACTCCTGCACCTGCGCGGAGTGCGCGGCGCCGCTGTCGGCGCTGATGCTGGGGTCGATGTACCAGGGTCCGGTGCCCTTGCCGAAGGTGGCCGGGTCGGGCGTCAGGTCGATGCCGTGTTCGTCGGCCCGGACCGCGATCGGGGACTCCTTCGCCCCGGGGCCCGGGCGGTCCGCGGTGGAGGCGTCGAGCGCGGGGTCGGGTGCGCTCACTCCGGGCGCGGCCGACGGCCCACCGCGTGTGGTGAACTTCGAGCTGACCTTGGGAGGCGTGGGAGCCGCCGGCGTCGAGTCCCACTGGAGCGGGGTGGGGGCGTGCAGCCGGACCTTGCCGCTGTCGTCCTTGAGGCTGATGTTTCCCGCGGAGTCGGTGGAGACCTTCAGCCCGCTGACTCCGACGGGGAAGTGGAGGTTCTTCAGACGGGGGTCCGCCGCCGCCTCGGCCGTCTTGACGACGATGACGTCACGCCAGCCTCCGGCCGGCAGGGCCGTGAGCTTCAGGTCCACGTCCGGCAGCACGTTCGGGTAGGTGGCGCTCGCGCCGTCCAGAACGGGTGTGGTCAGGGCGAACGGTGCGGAGACGGCGAGCTTCTTGCCGTCCGCCGTGGTGATCGTCGCCATCGGGCCGGAACCGCCGCCGGAGAACGTGATCCCCACGGGGCCGACGGCCGGGCTCAGCGTGCCGTCGGAGTTCTTGCGCAGCGTGGCGTCGAGTGCCGCCCAGGACTTGCCGCGCTTGGTGCGCACGGCATGGGTGTTGTCGGTGGTGCTGGCCGTGCCGTCCGGGTTGATGACGGTCAGCGAGGTTTCGGTGGTCATGGCGTCGACCACCGCGGGCTTGCCGGTCGACTTGGCCTTGGCCCGGGCGTCCACTATGCCCTGCTGCAGCGCCGTCAGGGCCGGCTTCGCGTCGGCGGGTGACCCGGCTGAGGGAGTTGACGATCCCTGTGCGGCGTGAGCGCCGGGGGCGCCGAGCATTCCGAGGCTCAGCGCGCTGGTGGCGACCAGAGCGGCCAGAGGGACAACACGTCCTCTACTGGCCGACTTTGGCTGCACCTCAGCCGAAATGGGTCTGAATCTGAACATTGAGGGGCTACTCATCCTCCCGCTGTGTCCGCCGATCGCGCGGACGTTCGACGGGAACGATGGGGGGGCGGGGACGGCCAGTCAAGTGAGGATCAATCCGCGGGAAGATCGCCGGATTTATGCACCAAGAGAATTTGAGGTTCCAGCACGGTAATGGCGCTTTTGCCGCTCTGGTTGCGAGTTGCGGCCTTCCCGGTCGATCACTCCCGGGAACTTCGCGTCGACCCCGACGCCGGCAACACCCGTCGAGGGCGGTGGCCCGAGCGCGACACCCCGCCGCGACGACGGGGGCACCACCTGCACCATGATCGACCTCACACCGGCAGCGTGGTGCGCCCGCTCCCTGACGGCCCCGCCGGTGCGCCGCCGGTGATCACCAGGCGCCGTGAATCGCAGATGCGGATCAAGCACCACCCGCTACACTGACCGCGGCGGCCCGGCCTCACAGCCAGGTCACCGCACCCTGCCGGTAAGCTCGTCTCGGACATGCTTTTCGACAGACCCCGCCTTCGTAGCTCAGGGGATAGAGCACGGCTCTCCTAAAGCCGGTGTCGCAGGTTCGAATCCTGCCGAGGGCACACATCCGAGGCCCCCCAGCCGATTCAGGCTGGGGGGCCTCGTCTTGTTGTGATTTTATGATCCAGGTGTCGTGTGGCGCCGCCCACAGGGATGGGGGCCGGGCGGTGGCTGCGCGGGCATCCGTTTCTCAAGGACCGTGCCCAAGGGCTTGCACGCCGCCGGTCACGGGTGATCTCCCCCAGTTGTTCCGCTGCCGACGCACGCGCACACACCGTGAGGAATCCACACTCCGTGTCATCTTTCAATCACAGCATCATCGAAGAGTTCCGGGCCAACGCCGGCAAGGTCGGCGGGCCCTTCGAAGGCTCCGACCTGATCCTGCTCACCACCACCGGGGCCAAGTCACTCAAGCAGCACACCGTCCCGCTGGGGCTCTTAACCGCGGAGGGCAAGGACGGGCAGCCGCTCGTCGTCGCCTCCGCGGCCGGGGCCGACCGGCATCCCGCCTGGTACCACAACCTGCTCGCACGCCCCCTCGTACAAGTCGAGACCGGGACCACCACCTACGAGGCCGTCGCCGTGCCCGTCGAAGGGGCGCGGCGGGACGAGCTGTTCGCGCACGTCGCACGGGAGGCGCCCGGATACGGCGAGTACCAGGCCAAGACCGAGCGGGTGATACCCGTCGTGGCGCTCCACCGGACCCCCGAACCCGTCACGGACGAAGCCGGGTTGGCCGGAAGGCTGCTCAACATCCACGGCTGGCTGCGGTCCGAGCTGGCCCTCGTACGGGAGCTCGCCGCCGAGGAGGAGGCGCGCGGGGGGCCCATCGCCTCGCTCGGGCTTCAACTGCGCCAGCACTGCCTGGCGTTCTGCCACTCGCTGGAGTCCCACCACGAGGGCGAGAACGGCGGTCTCTTCCCCCTCCTGGAGCAAAAGGCCCCGCAGATGCGGGAGTTCATCCAGCGCATGACCGTCGAGCACGAGCTCATCGCGCAGCTCGAAGGGGAACTGGTACGCGCCCTGGACGCGCCGGGCGCCGGGTTCAGTGAGCGCGTGAACCGGATGAGCCGGGAGCTGGAGGCTCATCTCGACAACGAGGAGAAGGAGTTGCTCCCGGTACTGCGGGCCCTGGGAGTGTGACCCGGGCCTCGGCGCCGCCGTCCGCCTCCCGGTTGCGGAAGGCGAGGGTGGCGCCGAGGGCCCGTGCCTGGCCCGCGGCGATGGTCAGGCCCAGCCCGTGGCCCTTGTTCATGCCCTCCGTACGGAACCGCTGCGGGCCGGTCGTGAGGAGGTACTCCGGGTAGCCGGGTCCCGAGTCGGCCACGGTCAGGGTCCGGCCGTCCACGGTGACCGTGACCGGGGCCGCGCCGTGGCTGTGCGCGTTGGCCACGAGGTTGCCCAGGATCCGCTCCAGGCGGCGCCGGTCCGTCTCCACCCGCAGCCGGGAGACCACCGTCAAGGCCGTGTCGGTGCCGGAGGCGCGGATCGTGCGCGCCGCCACGTCGGCCAGGTCGCACGTCTCCAGCTCCACGCGTTCGCTGCGCGTGTCCAGCCGGGAGATCTCCAGCAGGTCCTCGGTCAGCGCGCGCATGGCCCGCACCCGGTCCCGTACGAGCTCGGCCGGGCGGCCCGGCGGCAGGAGCTCGGCGGCCGCGTTCAGGCCCGTCAGCGGGGTGCGGAGCTCGTGCGCGACGTCCGCGGTGAACCGCTGTTCCGCTTCGAGCTTGCGCTGCAGCGACGAGGCCATGGTGTCCAGGGCCCGGGAGACCGCCGCCACCTCGTCCTTGTTCCGCGGGCTGTCGCCGACCCGGGCGTCCAGGTCGCCGGCGCTGATCCGGCGGGCCACCTGCGCCGTCAGGTGCAGCCGCCGGGTGATCCGGGTGACGCCGAACGCGCCCATGAGGAGGGTGCCGCCGATCGCGAGCACCGAGGAGCCGAGGATGGCCCGGTCCAGTTCGGCGATGGTGCGCTCGCTGGCGCGGAAGTCCACGGACACGGCTATCGCGGTGTCGTCGGCGGCGGGCCCCGCCGCCCACATCGCGGAGCGCCCGCGGTGCTCGCCGACGGCCGTGCCGCGCTTGCCGCCGACGGCCAGGGCGCGCAGCTCCGGGGGCAGGCCTGCGGGGTCGATGCCCT
Organism: Streptomyces sp. NPDC030995; assembly: GCF_055571215.1. Classification (NCBI taxonomy): domain Bacteria; kingdom Bacillati; phylum Actinomycetota; class Actinomycetes; order Kitasatosporales; family Streptomycetaceae; genus Streptomyces; species Streptomyces sp. NPDC030995. The sequence continues at coordinate 13,070 of NZ_JBVIFS010000007.1, read as the reverse complement.
CGCCGCGCGGCATGCGCGCGCCGGTCTCGTAGGCCTGGATGGTGCGCTCCAGCTTGACCAGCGCCTTCTCGCGGGCGGTGCCGACGGTCTGGCGGGTCATGGCGCTGTGCACGAGGCCGCCGAGCAGCGCCGCCAGCCCGCAGCACATGAGGGTGATGAAGACCGCGGCCTTCCAGGTCAGGGTCGAGGTCCACGCGGGCAGGCGCAGCCGCACTCTCATCAGTGGAGCTCCCCGTTCATGATCCTCAAGGCCTGTCGGTCCTCGGTCAGGCCACCGTAATGCGCCAGCCCCGGCGGCCGGCAGGCGGGATCACGACCACCGACCGGAGGGATCAGGCCACCAGGTCCGCGTAGAAGATCACGTTGTTGGTGCGGTGGCCGTCCTTCAGCTCGCCGCCGCACGTCAGCAGGCGAAGCTCGGGCCGGTCGGTGCGCCCGTAGACCTTGTCGGTCGGGAAGTCCTTCTTGTTCACGTCCTCGATCTCGCGGATCTTGAACTTGGCCGTCGTCCCGTCCTCGCGCGGCACCTCGACGAGGTCCCCGAGCTGGATCTTCTTGACGTCCTTCATCAGCGCCGGGCCGTGCTTGGTGTCGAAGTGCGCGACGAGGACCGAGACGCCCTTCTCGCCCGGGGTGACCCCCTCGGTCCACCAGCCGGGGCTGTCGGCGTCGGTGTCGGCGTTCGGCACGCCGAGCTCGCCGGAGTCCGCGTCCACCGTGAGGTCGACCATCTTCTTCGCGTCCACACCGGCCGCGTCGATCTTCATTCCGGTCGGCCTGGACCGGGGCAGGGCCGGGGCGGCGCCGCCGGTGTCGCCGGTGTCGGCCACCGGGGCGACCGTACTGCCGACCTTGGGGTCCGGCGGCAGCTTCGCCCCGCCGCCGCACGCCGCGAGGCCCCCGCAGACCAGGGCGGCGAGGGCGGAGGCGGCCAGGGCGCGGCGGGTGCGGTGGGTGCGGCGACGGGGGCGGACGGGGGCAAGGGCGCTGGTCATGGCACATGACGTTACGAGGGCCGCGTGTGGGTATTCCGTCGGGAATGTAACGGTTGCCCGGCCGCTCCCCGGCGAAGCTGTCGCGAGGCGCCAGGCAGAGGGGCGGGAGGCAAAGGGGCAGGGGCAAAGGGGCAGGAGCCGCGCCACGATGCACGAAGCCCTCCCGGTCGGACCCGGAAGGGCTGTGCCACCTCGAATGCGCTTCCCCGCGCGGGGGTCAGCTCAGGCCACTGCTGCGCTCACCGATACGGTCGCCCTGCGGAGTGCCGGCCCGCTTGAGCGCGGCCTTCGTGTGCAGTCCGCCCTTGACCTTGCTCCGCACCGGTCCACTGAAGCCGTGACCCGGCGCGCGCGGCGGCTGTGCCTGCTCCTGCGCCTTCGCGATGGCCGCCCGGACGTCCTGCTTCTGCTCTTTGTTCATCCCGTCGTCAACTCCTCAAAGAAGCACCCAATCGGACTACTGGGATCGTATGCAGATATGCCGGGCAACGCACCCGGACCGGACGTAAAGGATTCTGGATCAAGGCCGGGGCGGCGCCGGCCGCTCCGACGGCCCCAGCGTGGCGTAGATCAGCTCCTCCGGGCACGGCGTCCCCCGCGGCAACTGGTACTTCGCCGCCACCCGGTACTCCCCCGGCGCCGGGGCCAGCAGCTCCGTCCACACGTCGCCGGCCTCGTCCGGAGCGGCCTTGAACAGGCACCCGGCCGTGTTCCCGTACTGCTTCGGAAGGGCGCTGCCGCTCCCGCCCCGCGCCTTCGAGGCGAAGGTCTCCTGCGGCGGCGCGACCGGCTTCCCCGCCCCGTCCACCAGCCCCAGCCACGGCGAGTGCGGGATCCGCACCAGCACCCGCCCGGCCTGCTTCACGTCGATGACCAGCCGGTCGGCGCTCGCCCGCACCACGGTCGCGGGCCCGGCCACGAGGTCCGTCGGTTCGTGGACCTTGAACAGCTGCCAGTTCGTGTCGCCCCACACCTGCTGGAGGTACGGGAGCCCCTCGCGCACCAGCTTCGCCTCGTCCTCCCCGCCCGAGTCGGGTTTGTCGGCGGGCAGCACCACGTAGTGCACGGCCCAGCGCTCCAGCCAGGCCCGGTAGCTGTCGGCATCGAGGGTGTCGTCGTAGAAGAGCGGATTGCGCTCCAGGTCGGCCTGCCGGTTCCAGCCGCGCGCGAGGTTCACGTACGAGGGGAAGGCGGAGGACTCGCGGTGGCTGCTGGCCGGGACCACCTCGACCCGGCCGCGGTCGGCGCCCGCCTTCTGGAGCTGGTCGACGAGCGGGGCCAGCTCCCGGTTCCAGGCGGCCACCGGGGTGGTGCGGACGATGTCCGTGATGCTGTTGCCGGTGATCCAGGCGTTCATGCCCACGAAGGCGAGCAGCACCCCGTACCAGCGCCGCGAGCGCGGGACCTCGTACGGGAGGGCCGCGAGCAGCACGGCCCCGCCGAACAGCATCACCAGCCGGGTGACGTTCGAACCGACTTGGGAGTCGATCGCCCAGGTCAGGAAGACCCCGACGGCATAGACGGCCGAGGCGATCCGGACCGTCTTCCACCGCTTCGGCACGAGGAACAGGATCAGCAGCGCGAACACGAACGGCAGCCCGGCCGAGCCCAGCTTCATCGGCTGCGTCCCTGAGAACGGGAACAGCCACGCCGACAGCCCGACCACGGCCACCGGAGCCAGCCCCAGCGCGTACGCACCCGGGCGCCGCCGGCTCAGGAACAGCGCGGCCGCGACCACCCCGAGGAACAGCCCGGCCACCGGGCTGGCGGCGGTCGCGATCCCGGCCAGCGGAGCCGCCACCGCGGCCTTGGCCCAGCGCCGCTGCGACCACTTGCGGGGCCAGCAGAAGACGGCGGCGACCGCGCCGAGCGCGAACATCGCGCCGAGGCCGAAGGTGACGCGGCCCGACAGGGCGTTGCAGAGCAGCCCGTACACCCCGGCCAGGGCGGGCCACAGCGGCTCGCGCACGGCCCTGCGGCAGCGGGTCAGGATCAGCGCGAGCAGCCCGGCCGAGACGGTGCCCGCGATCATCATCGTGGTCCGGACACCGAGCACGTGCATGACGTACGGCGAGACCACGCTGTACGAGACGGGGTGCATGCCGCCGTACCAGGCGAGGTTGTACGCCGAGTCGGGATGGCGGCCGACGAACTCGGCCCAGGCGTCCTGCGCGGCGAGGTCGCCGCCGCTGTTGGCGAAGCTGAAGAACCAGACGACGTGCAGCACCCCGGCGAGGACGGTGGCGACGGTCACCGGGTGCCGCAGGGCCCAGTCGAGACCGGCCCGGACGGGACCGCGGGGCCGCGTGGCGGCGTCGGCGCCGCCTACGGCGGCGGCAGCAGGCTCGGAGCCGCCCCCGTCGGCTTCGCCATCGGCGGCCGGCGCGCTGGCCTCCCGGCGCCGGCCCTGCTGCTCAGCGGTGGTCACTGCCGCACTCCCCAACACATGAGTCCACACCCGCACACGTCCCGGTCCCAAGACGCGGTCCGGCGCCCCGAGGTTGCCCGGGGCGCCGGATCCACGCTCTCACCTGCACTCAGCCGACGCGCGTCAGCTTGCTCCCGAGGCCCGGCGCGGCGAGGTCGCTCTGCAGCGCCACCGGCACCTTCACCTGGCTGGCACCCTCACCGACCGTCAGCACACCGATCTCGGTACCGGCCTTCGCGGTCTGCGGGATCTTGCCGCCGCCGTCCGCGAGCTTCACGTTCACGGTGAGCGAGGCCCAGCCGACCGCCTGCACGTCGGCGGTGGCCACGACGGGCGTCCGGCCGCCGAGTCCGTCGTCCACGTACCCGACGACTTGGCCCTTCTTCACGACGGGCGCGCCCTCGAGGGACTTCTGGGTCGCGATCATGAGCTGCTTGCTCGCGGCGAGCACGCTGTCGATGATCGGCGACTTGTGCTGGCCGAGGACGGCCCCGACGATCAGCTGGTTGGTGTTGCCGACCTTCTTCTGCGCGGCGAAGAGGAGGTTTCCGCCCGCCTTGGTCGTCGTACCGGTCTTGATGCCGAGCGAGTCGTTGTACGGGACCAGGCCGTTCCAGTTCCGCCAGCTCTTGCCCGACGGGTCGACCCAGCTGGGCTTCTTGGTGATGTCCAGCAGCGTCTCGATCTCGACGAGCTTCAGGCCCAGCTTCACCTGGTCCTCGGCGGTGCTCACCGTGGTCGCGTCCAGACCCGAGGGGTCCGTGTACGTGGTGTTGGTCATGCCGAGTTCCTTGGCGGTGTCGTTCATCTTCTTGACGAACGCCTCCTGGGAACCGGAGTCCCAGCGCGCGAGCAGCCGCGCGATGTTGTTGGCCGACGGGATCATGAGGGCGGCGATCGCGTCGTACTCCGAGATCTTGTCGCCCTCCTTGACCGTGTCGAGGGTGGACTCGTTGTTGACCGAGTCGTTCTTCTTGCCCTCGGTCTCGGCCGTCTTGTCGACGTCGATCATCTGACCCTGCTCACCCTTCTTGATGGGGTGGTCGCGCAGGATGATGTACGCCGTCATCGACTTGGTGACGCTCGCGATCGGCACCGGCTTCTGCTCGCCGGACTGGCCGAGCGTGCCGAGGCCCGCGGCGGCCATGTAGGCCTGCCCCTCGCCGGGCCAGGGCAGCTCGGGCTTGGAGCCGCCGAAGGTGTACGAGGACTTCGCGGTCATCACGAGCTTCGGCTCGGGCAGCGGGCGCACCAGCTGGACGATGCCGAGGACGATCGCCAGGACCACGACGAGCGGGGCGTAGATCTTGAACCGCCGGACGGCGGTGCGCATCGGGCTCGGCGGCGGGGGCGGGTTGTTCGTGAGGTCGGCCAGCATGTCGAGCGGCGGCCGGGGCGGCAGCGGCTGCTGCGTGGTCCGCTCGGTCCGGTCGGCGGCGGCCGGCGGCGGCGCGACAGGGCGCGACGCCTTCGGCTGCTGCCCGGCCTCGGGCTTCGGCGCGGCGCCCTCGCCCTCGGGGCGCAGCGGCACGAAGGTGCTGCCCTTGGGCGCCGCGGGCTCGGCGGGCGCGGGCTTGGGCGTTGCGGGCTTGGGCGTTGCCGGCTTGGACGTTGCGGGCTTGGCGGGCGCGGGCTTGGTCAGCGCGGGCTTCACGGCGTCCGGCTTCACGTTGTCCGGCCTCGGAACCCGGAAGACCGCGGTGCGCTCACTGTCGGCCGGCTGCTCGGAAACGGAATCCGGCTTCGGGACCCGGAAGACCGCCGTCTGCTCGCTGTCGACGGGCTGCTCGGCCTTCGGCTTCGGCTTCTCCGAAGCCGGAGCGGAATCCAGCTTCACTGCACGGAAAACGGCGGTGCGCTCACTGTCGGCAGGCTCTTCGGCCTTCACCTCGTCGGCCGAGTCTGCGGCAGAACCGGAAGCGGAAGCAGGCTTCACCGCACGGAACACGGCAGTGCGCTCACTGTCCGCCGGCTCCTCGGCCTTCACCTCATCGGCCGAGTCGGCAGCAGAAGCGGAAGCGGAATCCGCACTGACCGACGCGTCGGCGCCGGGCTCGTCCGGATCGGCATCCGCATCGGCGTCGTCAGCCGTGGCAACCCACGCCGCCACCGCCTCGCGCAGCGGATCCGGCTTGCCGGCGTCGGTCTCGACCTCGGGCTCGGTCTCGGGCTCGGCATCCGGCTCGGGTTCGGGCTCGGCATCCGGCTCGGCATCCGGCTCGGGCTCGACACCAGCCTCGACCTCGGCCTCGGCTTCCACCTCGGCTTCGGCCGCCGCTTCAGCTACGACCTCGCGCTCGCCCTCGGCCTCAACCGCGGCCTCAACTTCGGCCTCGGCCGCGACACCTGCTTCGCCGGCGCCGGCGACACCGTCCTCGGGATCCCTCGGCCGGAACACGGACAGCCTCGGATCACGCTCCGCGGACGACTTCGCCGCCCCCGGCGCACCTTCATCTACCGACTTGTCGGGGGACTCGCCCGCCACCGTTCCTCCTCCATCGCCGCCACGTCCGGCTGTCCGAATGTCTAACAGTGTCCCGTCTCGGGAGCATCGCCCCCGTGCTAGACGAGAACGACATAGCTGCGGGTTCCCCCACAAAGCGGCCACGCGCTCTCGACAGATGAATGTGAGAGGCGTCACCCTGTCACTCATCCACGCGGGGAGGCATGGATGGGCAGGAGCCGCAGAACAATTCCGGAGGAGCTTCTGCTGCTCGCCTTGGACCCGGCCACGGGTACCACGGCGCAGCCGCAGTCGCTCGACCTCGGCCTGGCCGGGGCACAGCTAGTGGAGCTGGCTCTGGCAGGACGGATAGCCCCTGATGGGGATCGTATCGCCGTGGTGATGCCACGGCCGACAGGAGATCCGACTCTGGACTCCGCACTGGAACTGCTGCGCAGGCGCGGCAGCCCGGTTCGGGCCGTCCACTGGATCGGCGGACCCCGACTGGGGCTCCGTCAGATTTACCTCGCGCACCTGGAGCGGTGCGGCATGGTTCATGCCGTCGCGGGACAGATGTGCGGGGTGTTGCCGACGACTCGCTACCAGGCGACGGACACGGAGATCAGCCGGGAGATCCGAGCCCGGCTCGACAGTGCGATCCGCACCGGCGTCCCGCCGGACCCGCGGACCGCGGCGCTCGCCGCACTGGCCCACGCGGTCGGACTCGGCAAGCACCTGTACCCCGGCAACGAGGGGCGGTCGTCCAGGTCCCGGCTGCGGGACCTGATCCGGCACGACCCGATGGGCGGACTCGTGGCGCATGCCGTGATGGACGTCCAGAACGGTGTGGCTGCGCAGCCACGCCGTGACCGCGCTCCGGCACCGCCGGCCCGGGCCACGGCGAGCAGCGTCCCGCTGCAGCCGCGCCGGACCGGTGCGATGGCCCGCGCGGCCGCGCACTGATCCGGAGTCCCACCAGCTCCACCAGCTCCACCAGCTCCACCGAAATGCCGGCTCGACCAGTTCGACCGCTCTACCGCTCGACCAGCTCCATCGCAACGCCATCGCCATGACCGGCGTCCGTAAAGACCCGGTCCGGGAGCCGCCAGCGCGGGGGGGGGGGGGGGGGGGGGGGGGGGGGGGGGGGGGGGCAGCGGCGTACATGACTGCCCTGCCACCCTACTTCCCCACACCCCCTCCCC
>NZ_JBVIFS010000007.1:0-5992 GCF_055571215.1 Streptomyces sp. NPDC030995 | reverse complement strand
TTTTTTTCTTTCCCTCCTTCGTTGGGGGGTGGGTGGTGGTCGGTCAGCTTCTACCCCCCCTGAGGAGAACAGCAACGGGAGGGGGAGGGGGGGGGGGGGGGGGGGGGTTCCCCCCCCCCCCCCCCCCCCCGCGTCTGTGTTTCCCGGCCGTTCCCCAGCGGCGCCGACCGCTTCGGTGGCAGTCTGCTCGACATCAGACACGCAGAGAGACAGCTGCTGCACGACAGAAGAAGGCGGAGGTGCCGTTCACGTGGCGTCCAATGTCAATCCCACCGTCCGACGCCGCCGACTGGGCATGGAGTTGCGCAAGCTCCGCGAGGACAAGGGCATGACGGCCGAGCAGGTCGCCGAGCGCCTGCTGGTCTCCCAGTCGAAGATCAGCCGACTGGAGAACGGCCGCCGTTCCATCAGCCAGCGCGACGTCCGCGACTTGTGCGACGTGTACGAGGTCGAGGACCGCCGGCTCATCGACTCCCTCATGCAGATGGCGAAGGACTCCCGCCAGCAGGGCTGGTGGCACGCCTTCGGCGACATCCCGTACAGCGTCTACATCGGCCTGGAGACCGATGCCGCCAGCCTGCGCACGTACGAGCCCCTGGTGATCCCGGGGCTGCTCCAGACCACGGAGTACGCCCAGTCCCTCGTCCGCGGTGCGTGGCCGGAGACCGCCCCTGCCGACGTGGAGAAACGGGTCCAGGTGCGCATGCACCGGCAGAAGCGGCTCTCCGAGACGGAGAACAACAACCCGGAGCTCGGGCCGCTGCGCCTGTGGGCCGTCATCGACGAGGCCGCGCTGCGCAGGCGGGTGGGCGACGCCCCGTTGATGGTCCGGCAGCTGGAGTTCCTGATAGAGCAATCGGAGCAGCCGCACGTCACCGTGCAGGTGATGCCGTTCTCGCTGGGCGCGCACCCGGGCGTCAACGGCCAGTACGCGATCCTCGAATTCCCGGACGCGTCCGACTCGACCGTCGTCTACATCGAGGGCGTGACGAGCGACTTGTACCTGGAGAAGGCCAACGACGTTCAGAAGTACAGCGTGATGTACGAACATCTGCGCGCGCAGGCCCTCAACGTCGACCAGACCCGTCAGTTCATCTCGGGAATCATCGAGGAATATGCGGACAAGGGCGAATGAGCCCGTAGTGCACCGGGGTGCGTGGCGAGCGGGTGACGAGCGGGCCGGTACGGTACACCGTCACTCCCCGGCCACAGAAGGCCTGAATGGAATATGCCACTCGGTCGGGTGAATGCCTCCTTCACCTATCAGGAGCTGCCGGTAGCGTCGATCACGTCGGTCGGAGAAGTGGCCGACACGCCACCGGAACTACTGCTCACCGGAGAGAAACATGGCTATTCGCGAAGGCGCCACGGACAACTGGGTCAAGTCCTCCTACTCCGCCAACGGCGCCTGCGTCGAGGTCAAGTCCCCCGTCATGGAGGCCATCGCGGTCCGTGACTCGAAGGTGCAGGACGGTCCGTCCCTGACCTTCGCGCCCGGCTCGTGGACCTCGTTCGTCGCCGATGTCACCGAGGGCCGACCGGGACGCCTCGCCTGAACGTCACGGCCGATCCCAACCGTCCCGTCGTCACAACCACTTGCACCACCTGCACCACCGGCAGCACCTGCTCCACCTGCAGCACCTGCACCACTGACTGGAGCCCTCTCGACCGGTCCGCCGTCTTGGCCGAGGGGGCTCGGCCATGTCCGCGTACGGGACGGAGGCGACGCTCGGCTCCCGTCCGCCCGGCCCTCAGCGCAGCTGGTCGACGTACCGGTCGGTCCCCGGCACCGTCGGGATGAACGGCGCCACCAGCTCCACCCGCCCCAGCCCCGCCTCCGCGACCTCCGCGTCCAGCCCCTGGAAGCGGTCCCAGCAGGTCCGGGGGTCCTCCTCCAGGAACCACAGCAGCGTGAGGCGGGTGTCGACCCCCTCGACCTGCTTGACGTACGTCATCCGGTCGCCGGGCAGCGGCGTGGGCCGGAAGACCGTCACCATCGCGGCCGGGGAGCCGTGCAGCCGCCGGGGCAAGGCGTGTGAGCGCAGCCACTCCAGCAGCTCGGCCCGCTGCTCGGGGCCGTCGGCGTCGACGACCTGGACCACGAGTCCGGCGTACGGGTGGTCGAGGGCGTGGAAGTCACGGGGTCCGGCGGCGCCGTCGCGGTAGACCGTGGCCCGGTGGTCCTGGAAGGACGTGAACACGTGCGTCCGGTCCTGGTAGACCCGGCCGTCGCGGTTCAGACGCTTGTTGATGCCGACGGTCCACTTCATGTGCTCGTCGTAGCGGCCCTCGGTGACCCAGTACGTCGATATGTAGCAGCCGGCGGTGACCGGTTGGGCGACGGCCGACTTCTCGGGGTAGCGCAGCTCCTGGAGCTCGCGGGTGGCCACCCAGCGGCGGCCGGCGTACATCCAGGGCATGGCCATGGCGCCGGCGTAGTAGTGGTCGTCCTCGTACCAGCGGTTGTACGCGTACTCGTGGCCCGGGTGCGGTTCCACCATGGTGATCAGCGCATGGCCGGGACGGACGCCGTAGGGGCCGACGGCCGCGAGCTCGGCGTAGTCGTCGACGCGGGTCTCCTGCTGGTGCTGCTCTCCTGTCGTCATGGGAACGGTCTAGCTGATGCGGCATCAGATGGGGAGCCCTCGGGGGCTGTTCCACCACGTGATACATAGATGCCGTCTACAACCTTCTCTCGCTACGATGCGCGCACCCGTCTCCGAGGAGCAGGAGCCCCGTGCCCGCGCCCATCCCCACCACCGCGCCCGCGCCCGTGTCCGCGCCCGCGCCCGCAGCGGCCGGCCCCGCGCCGCTGCCCGCGTTCGCCGCCCGCACCGCCTCGGTCCAGGGTTCCCCGGTACGCGAGATCCTCGCGCTGACCGAACGCCCCGGGGTCATCTCCTTCGCCGGCGGACTCCCCGCGCCCGAGCTCTTCGACACGGAGGGCCTGCGGGCCGCGTACGACGCCGCCTTCGCGGTGTCGGCGCGGCGCGCGCTCCAGTACTCCACCACCGAGGGCGCGCCGGAACTCCGCGAGGCCGTCGCGGCCCGGGCCACGGCGCGCGGGCTGCCGACCGGCGCGGACGACGTACTCATCACCTCGGGCTCCCAGCAGGCCCTCACGCTCCTCACCGCCACCCTCGTCGAACCCGGCGACGTGGTGCTGGTCGAGAACCCCACCTACCTGGCGGCGCTCCAGTGCTTCGGGCTGGCGGGCGCGCGGGTGGTGCCCGTCCCCTGCGACGCGGAGGGCATCGTCCCGGAGGCGCTGGCCGGCATCGTCGCGCGGGAACGCCCGAAGCTGCTCTACACCGTCCCCACCTTCCAGAACCCGACGGGACGCACCCTGCCGGCCGCCCGCCGGGCGGCGGTGGCGGAGATCGCGGGGCGCCTCGGGCTGTGGCTGGTGGAGGACGACCCGTACGGAGACCTCCGCTACGAGGGCTCCGACGTGCCGTGGCTCGCCGCCCATCCGGGGGCGCAGGACCGTACGGCCCTGCTCGGCAGCTTCTCGAAGGTCATGGCGCCGGGCCTGCGGCTGGGCTGGCTGCGGGCGCCCGCGGAACTGCGCCGGGCCGCGGTGGTCGCGAAGCAGGCGGCGGACCTCCACACCTCCACGGTGGACCAGCTGGCCGCAGCGCACTACCTCGCGACGGTGGACCTGGACGCCCACATAGCCACGGTCCGCACGGCGTACCGCGAGCGGCGCGACGCCCTGCTGGCGGGCCTGGGCGAGGCCCTCCCGACGGGCTCGGAGTGGAACCGTCCGCAGGGCGGCATGTTCGTCTGGGCCCGCCTGCCGCAGGAGCACGACGCGGCGCAGCTGCTGAAGTCGGCCATCGCCCACGACGTGGCCTACGTCCCGGGAGCCCCCTTCTACACGGGCCCGGCCGACCCGCGCACGCTCCGGCTCAGCTTCACCACCCACACCCCGGAGGAGATCGCGGAGGGACTGCTCCGGCTGCGGCGGGCGACGCAAGGGGCCGAGGTGATGTGACCGACAGGCGAAACCCCCTGGTGGTGGCGGGTCGCCGCCGATGCCTTCCCCCTGATCATCCACATCTCCGGGGGACGGTTCCATGCACATGCGGCGCTCACGGCCGGCGGTCGGCCGCCACCTCGCCCTGACGGCGGCCGTCGCCGTCGCCCTGACCGCGGTCGGCTGCACGGCGGAAGCCGGAACTTCGGACAAGGGTGCCGATGCGCCGTCGGCGTCCGCGTCGGAGTCGGCGTCCCCCTCGGGCTCCCCGTCGATCGCCGCCATCACGGGCCGCGCGCTGACGCGCGAGCAGTTGCTGGCGGCGGCGGTGCCGGACTCGGAGGTCCCGGACTCCCACGGCAACCCGGTCGCCATCCGCAAGCCCCAGAAGCCCGACCCGAGGTTCAAGCCCCCCTCCGACCTCGCCTGCGCGCGCGTGCTCGACGCCACCTACGCCCGGATGAACGTGAACCTCGCCCCGCTCGTGGCCGAGCAGAGCTACAACTGGAAGGGGGACTACTTCGGCAGCAGCGCGCTCCTCGCCTCGTACCGGGAGGACACGGCGCAGATCGCCTTCATGCTGCTCCGCGACGGTCTGACCACCTGCCGGCAGTACCAGGTGGAGGACCCCTCCGGGGTCTTCAACAAGACGATGACCGCCGTTCCCGCCCCGCGGCTGGGCGACGAAGCCGTGCAGTTCGAGGTCTCGACCCCGAGGGAGAACGGGGGGCGGCTCCTGACGCAGTACACGGTCGTCCGGACCGGGCACTGCATCGCGACCTTCATCAAGAGATCGGACGGCCTGGAAGGAACCGCCTTCCCGCCGGCCGTGATCGCACGGCAGGTCGCCCTGCTGGAGGAGGCCCAGCGCTGACCGGAAGCGGCACGGAGCGGCACCCGCCTCCGGGGCCCTTCCCAACCCGCCCCGCCTCCCCTAGCCTGACGGCCCGTCAGATATCACTTCCGTGCCCACCGGAGGACCGTCATGCTGCTCCAAGGGAAGACCGTCATCGTCTCCGGCGTCGGGGCCGGACTCGGACATCAGGTGGCCGCCGCCGTGGTGCGGGACGGGGGGAACGCCGTGCTCGGGGCGCGGACCGAGGCCAATCTCGCCAAGTCCGCTGCGGAGATCGACCCCGAGGGGATCCACACCGCCTACCGGACCACCGACATCTCCGACGAGGGGCAGTGCGAGGCGCTGGCGGCCCTCGCCGCCGAGCGCTTCGGCGGGGTCGACGCCGTCGTGCACGTCGCCGCCTTGGACTCGTACTTCGGGGGGCTGGAAGGCGCCGACTTCGGGACCTGGGCGCAGATCATCGACGTGAACCTGCTGGGGACTCTGCGAATGACCCGCGCCTGCCTGCCCGCGCTCAAGGAGCGCGGCGGATCAGTGGTGATCATCGGTACGCAGTCCGCGGTCGCCGCGCCCAACGAGGTGCAGCAGGCCGCCTACGCCGCCTCCAAGGGCGCACTGACCTCCACCATGTACTCCATGGCCCGCGAGCTCGGCCCGCACCGGATCCGCGTCAACACCGTGCTGCCCGGCTGGATGTGGGGGCCGCCCGTACAGGCCTTCGTCACCTTCACCGCCCACACGGAGGGCGTTCCCGAGGCCGAGGTCCACGCCCGGCTGACCGACCGCATGGCGCTGCCCGACCTCGCCACCGACGGGGACGTCGCCGACGCCGCCGTGTTCCTCGCCTCCGACCGGGCGCGGGCGATAACCGGCCAGTCCCTGCTGGTCAACGCCGGTGAGCTGATGAGATGAGCCGCACCACCGCCGGAACATCGGATCGTATGCTCGCCGTATGACCACTCCGAGTGACGCTCCGACCGAAAACGCGATGCGCCGCGCGCTCCGGCGGGCCCGAGACGGCGTCGCGCTCGACGCGACCGAGGCGGCCGTGCTCCTCCGGGCGCGGGGGGGGGGGGGGGGGGGGGGGGGGGGGGGGGGGGGGGGGGGGGGGGGGGGGGGGGGGGGGGGGGGGGGGGGGGGGGGGGGGGGGGGGGGGG